>CALPLW020000051.1 GCA_943324505.2 Comamonas sp. lk | reverse complement strand
GTGCGGTTGTAGGCGCGGCCGTTCGGGTCCTTGACGGCGTGCGCAAGCTGGTGCTCGATCCAGTCAACCCGGTACCCCAGCCCCTCGTCCAGCAGCGTTCGTGCCGTTGCACGAAACCCGTGGGTGGTGACCTCGGTCGTGGAGTAGCCGAGGCGACGCAATGCGGCATTCAACGTGTTGTCGGAGATCGGGCGTTCTCCCGTCCGCTCACCCGGAAAAAGATACCGACCATGCCCGGTTATCGGTCTCAGGTCATCAATGATCCGCAGCGCCTGCTTGCACAGCGGGACGATGTGCGGAACGCCCATCTTCATCTTCCTGGCAGGCAAACGCCACTCGGCGGCCTCCACGTCGAGTTCCTCCCACTCCGCCATCCGCAATTCGCCCGGACGCACGAACACAAGCGGCGCGAGTCGAAGTGCGGCCTTGGTGGTTGGGGATCCGGTGTAGCCTTCAATCGCCCGCAGCAGCGCGCCCAGCGCAACAGGCTCGACGATGGCGGCGAGGTGGGTCTTCTTCGCCGGCGGCAGGGCGCCGCGCAAATCGGTGGACGGATCACGCTCAGCCCGGCCGGTCGCGACCGCATACCGAAATACCTGGCTGCAGTTCTGCTGCGCCCGGTGCGCCGTTTCAATCGCACCGCGTTCTTCGATGCGGCGCAAGGTTGCCAACAATTGCGGCGCCTTGATCTCCGCAATGGGCAAACCGCCAATCCACGGGAACACATCGCGCTCCAGGCGGCGAATGATCTTGCTCGCGTGCCCAGGCGCCCACTTCGGCGAAAACTTGGCAAACCACTCCCGCGCAACACGTTCGAAACTGTTCTCGCTCCGCTCCGAGCTGGCCGCTTTCTGCATCTGCCGATCGATGCTGGGGTCGATGCCGTTGAGCAGCAGTTTTCTGGCGGCGTCGCGTCGGTCGCGCGCGTCCCGGACACCAATTTCCGGGTAAACGCCCAAGGACAGGAGCTTTTCCTTGCCGGCAAAACGGTACTTCAGCCGCCACCATTTGGACCCGGCGGGGGTCACGAGCAGGAACATGCCCTTCTCGTCGCTGAGCTTGTACGCCTTTTCACGCGGCTTGGCGCCTTTTGCCGCGACATCAGTGAGTGCCATGGTGTGGGGGTAGCAAATCGAGAGGGACCGGAATTACCCCCAACACTACCCCCAACGCGGACCGGATGTCAATGCACCCAGGTGATCGGCTTTGGACAAAAAAAAGCCGCGTTCAGAGGGAGAACGCGGCTTTTTTGGACTTTCTCGAACGTCTTCGAGGGGGTAACTGGTGGCCTGGGGCGGAATCGAACCACCGACACAAGGATTTTCAATCCTCTGCTCTACCGACTGAGCTACCGGGCCAAGGAGAAACATTGTAGCAGCAAGCTTGGCCAACTCAGAGTGAAGAGCGCCTGCCTTTGGTCAAATCCACCCCAAGTTGCTTGAGCTTGCGATACAGGTGGGTGCGCTCTAAACCGGTTTTTTCA
This sequence comes from Comamonas sp. lk, assembly GCA_943324505.2. Classification (GTDB taxonomy): domain Bacteria; phylum Pseudomonadota; class Gammaproteobacteria; order Burkholderiales; family Burkholderiaceae_C; genus Rhodoferax. The sequence continues at coordinate 15,510 of CALPLW020000051.1, read as the reverse complement.
GCCACGCGGGTCATGGACCCGTTTTCACGGGCCAGGTGGTACTCAAAATACGCTTTCTCGAACTCGTCCCGCGCATCGCGCAGGGGTTTGTCGAGCATGAAGGTTTGCTGGCATTGGGCTGCGGGGTCTGCTTGAACAACGGGGCTTGCGGCAAATGTGGGCGCGGCCACATCACTGATCGGCTTGCCGGCGGGGGGCGGTGTAGCTTGACCAAGCTTGACCGAACCACCCCGTGAGAGCCCTTGCTCCACCGCTTTGAGCAGCTTTTGCAGGGTAATGGGTTTTTCCAGAAAGGCTGAGGCGCCGATCTTGGTGGCTTCCACGGCGGTGTCAATCGTGGCGTGTCCGCTCATCATGATCACGGGCATGGTCAAGGCGCCACTGGACGACCACTCTTTAAGCAGTGTGACACCGTCGGTGTCGGGCATCCAGATGTCGAGCAAAACCAGATCTGGCCGGTCGCGCAGGCGGGCTGCGCGGGCTTGAGCCGCATTTTCTGCCACCTCCACCTGGTGCCCTTCGTCGTTCAGAATTTCCGACAACAGGTCGCGGATGCCGAGCTCGTCGTCAACCACCAGTATGTTTGCCATGTTTTAGAGCGTTCCTTGGGTTGTGCCCGGGTAGACCGATTCTTCGATAACCGTGGCGAATGATAACGACACTTGCGCGCCGATGGTCTTGCCGTCAAGCACGCGGTTAACGATGTCGACTCGTGTGCGGTGCTCGTCAGCAATTTTTTTCACGACAGCCAAGCCCAGCCCAGTACCCTTGGACTTGGTGGTCACATAGGGTTCGAATGCCCGCTTGAGGATGGCCTCGGGGAACCCCGTGCCACTGTCGAGTACGCTTAGCCGTACTCTGGCAGTAGGCTCAAGCCACTGTGTTTTGACCCTAACACTGTGTTCTGCACTCTGGTGCCCTGCAGACTCTGTGGCATCCATTGCATTTTGTAACAGGTTATGCAGCACTTGCCGGAGCTGCTGTGGATCGCCCAGGACTGGGAGGCAAGCAGGGTCCAGTTGGGCCTGGATCGGCACTGCGGTCACCTCATTGGCATACAGGTGCAGCACGTCTGACACCAGGCCATTCAGGTCAACCGGCTTGAGCTCGGCAGCAGGCAAGCGCGCGTAGTCACGGAACTCATTCACCAGCCGCTTCATGGCGTCGACCTGATCGACGATGGTCTTGACGGACTTGGTGAGCAAGGCCTGGTCGGTCGGCGCCAGTTTGCCTTGGAGCTTGAGCTCCAGTCGTTCGGCCGACAACTGAATCGGGGTCAAGGGATTCTTGATTTCATGGGCCAGGCGACGCGCCACCTCGCCCCAGGCCTGAGACCTCTGCGCTGACACAATCTCGGAAATGTCGTCAAACACCAGCAGGCGCGCCGAGCCCGGTAATTCGGCGCCCCGAGCGACCAGGGTCAGGGCGTCTTCGCCCTGGCGTCCAGCCTGACCCATGGTCGTGCCACCCAGCTCGAATGAATGCTGCCAATGGTCCAAACCGTGCTGGGATTGAGCGCCCAGAAATGACTCAAATTGCGCCTGCACATGGGTCGCGAAGCTTGTCAAACCCTCCATCTCAGAAAGGCGCTTGCCCACGTGAGCAGCCAGTGGCACTCGCAAAATGCGGGTCGCGCCCGGGTTTGATGAAACAATACGGCCTTGAACATCGAGCACGACAACGCCAGCTGTTAAATTGTCCAGAATGGTCTGCAAATTGGCTCTTGAGGCATCCAACTGCCCCATACTGGATTCAACGGCTAAGCGAGCGTCTGCCAACTGTTGCGTCATTTGGGCGAACGAGCGGGTCAATCCATCGAGTTCATCACTGCCTTGCAACGACATTTTGGGGGTCAAATCACCTGCGGCCACCTGGCGCACACCATCGGCCAGCAGCAGTAGGGGACGTGCGATCTGATTGCCGAGCACAACTGCCAACAAAACAGCGCCAAAGACTGCCAGAAACAGGGTCAGCGTCAAAGTACCGATGTACATGCGCTTGAGGCCTTCGCGTGCCAGTGCGCGCTCTTGATACTCACGGTTGGCTTTGGTCACGGCCAGCGCATTGGCCACCAGTGGCGGCGGCAGCGCCTGAGTCACCAACAGATAGCGTTGCTCTGCCAGCGTACCCACTGTGGTGCCCGACAACAGCACCAAAGCCTTCAGCCTCGCGCCAGGCGCCACACCCGGGACAACGTCGTCCAGCCCCTCGGTCCAGGTGACCGAGCGTTGGCTACGGGCATTGCGAAACTGCTGCGGACTGGGTTTTTCTGGACTCAACTGGTAGCGGGATTGGCCCGCTGCCGCGATCAACTGGCCAGACGCTCCCCACAACAGCAGATCGTTGGCACCAAGCTGTTCACGGGTTCGTTCCAGCCGCAAGGCAACGCTGACGTCAGGCGTGTCGGCCAGCGAGGTGGCGGCGGCGCGAGCCTTGCCTGCCAGGTCATTGGACAGGGTTTCCAGTGTGACCCGCCCCAGGTTCAAACCGGCCTCCAAGGCTCCCTCTACCTCAACGTCAAACCAACTTTCGATCGAACGGGCAACGAACTGGTAGGAAACCACGTAGATGAGCAGGCCAGGCGCAAAACCGGCCAGTGCAAAAATAGCCGCAAGCTTAACCAACAAGCGGCTACCAAACCGGCGTTGCCGCAGGCGCGCAAACAGGCGATAAGCGATCCAAAGAATGACCAGAAGCAGTAATGCAGCCACGACCACATTCAGCACAAAAAGACTTGTGTAGTTGCGCTCGTACATGTCTCGGTTGGTCGTAGCCTGCGTCAACAGAAACAGCAGAACCAAGCCCACCGCCACCATGACGGCCAGACCAGCGCCAACGGTCCAGCGCAGGGTGCGTGAGTTGCGCAGGGAAGACCTGCTGCCAGTGGTGGCGGCCGGGTTGACCTGGCTCACCGGCCCGGCTCCAACTGGAACGGGCGCGTTGCGCTGACCGTAAGGTCCCAATCAGTGTCACCCATCGTACCTATTTGCAAGGGCCGAGGCAGTTGCGTCACATCCAGCCGGAAACGAAACTGTAATAGGTGCCGTTGACTCAATTCCAGTTCGGAAGCGTCGGCGATTTTCCAACGTGAAATGCGCTGAACAGCGGCCATTGCTTCGGCCAGGGCGTCAAAATTTTGTGTCAAGGCCATGCCAATACCGCTCATGACAATCGGGCCTGAGGCTATGTTCAGGCGCCAGCGACGCGTCAAAGGCTGAAATGCCAACCGCATGTGACGCTCTGCACTTGCCACCTTCTTGTTGGTCCAATACCAGCGTTCACGGGCCAGCTCGACTTCGGCCACAAAAATGATCGGGATACCCTTGAGAAGAGCATCCTCAACTGCAGGCGGCAGGTCGAAGCGAGTTGTGGCTGACAACAATACCGCATCACCGGCCCGTTCTATCTGCAATTGGGACAGCTCTGCACCCGCGGCTTGCGCCATGGCAAGTCTCGGGCAGCCCCAGGCCAGAAAAGCGCACAGCAAGTACCCTAGGCACTCAACGCGGGCGCTTTTGCAGCAATGCGTAATAAAAACCGTCATGCTCACCGACTGGATTGTCTAGGACTACCCCGGGTTTGAGTGATGAAAAAGGCAGCAAATGCCCGGGCGATGGCAGCAATAGCGCCTCGGTGTTGTGCGCAAGAAACGTTTGGATCTGATTTTCGCCCTCGGCACGGAACACGGAGCAGGTGCTGTACAACAGACGGCCGCCAGGTCGTACGAGAGGCCACAGCGCGTTTAACAGGCGGGCCTGAATGGCGACCAATTGGTCAATATCACTCGGGCGGCGCAGCCATCGCACATCAGGATGTCGTCGCACGATACCAGATGCAGAGCAGGGCGCATCCAGCAAAATTGCATCAAACGGCCGGCCATCCCACCAAGACGCCACTGCAGCCGCGTCGGCCGCCAGGACGTGGGCCTGAAGGCCCAGGCGATGCAGCGTTTCATGCACCCGCTCACACCGGACCGGGTCTACATCAAGGGCAGTCACGTCACAGTCAGCCAATTCCAAGAGATGGGCAGTCTTGCCGCCTGGCGCTGCACAGGCGTCCAACACCCTTAATCGGGCAGGCTGATCCAATCCCGCCAGCAGCAAGGGCGCCGCTAGCTGGGCCGCGACGTCCTGGACTGAGACAATCCCTTCCGCAAAACCGGGCAGTGCTTGAACCGGTTTCGCTTGGCGCAAGGTCAAGGCAGAGGGGCCAGTGGCGTCAGCCACCAGGCCAACCGCATCAAATGAGCGCATTGCCGCTTCCAAGCTGGTCCGGCGTGTGTTGACCCTTAAGGTCATGGGTGCCTGGGTATTGTTGGCCGCCAGCATGTTTTGCCAGTCTTTTGGCCAGTCGCTACGCAGGTGGTCAATCCACCAGGCAGGATGGTTCCAGCGCGCCTGAGCCTGAGCGTCTGTGCCGGCGACAAGGGCATCGCGCTCTCGTAAAAATCGGCGTAAACAGCCATTGAGGAAACCGGCTTGACCCCGGGTCGCTGGATCTCTTTTTGCCGCCTCCACGGTTTGGTTCACCAGGGTGAACACTTCATAGGGCGCGTCCTGATCGCTCCAAGACAAGGCCAGTGCGGTGCAGAGCAGGGCATCGGCTTGCGGTGGCGGGTTACGGCTGACCAAAAGTTGGCGCAAGGCCTGCGCACGCCCGAGCGAACGCAGTACCGCAAAGGTCAGTGCTTGGACACCAGGCCGCAATTCGCCCGGCACTTTGGCAATGGCCGCCGTGCCTGATACGCCCTGGCGCACCGCCATCAATACAGACGCGGTGACCTGCAGCTGCTGCCACAAAGCCGGCTGTTTGGAGGCTGTGCATTTCATGGCGAGGAAAGTGTCTGTCCAGGCTTGAGTCCCGCAGCTGAAGCCACCAGCACCGCCGGAAATTGGCCAATGGCATCGTTGTAAAGCTGCACGCGGCGATTAAAGTCGGCCCGCGCCGCCTGCACCAGCAAACCAATCTGGTTCCAACGAACCTGAACAGCGGCAAAGACGTCTGGTGTGCTCAGATCATCCGGCAATACACTCTGTTTGTCCAAGCTGCCGGCAAGGTCTTGGTAGGCCTTGGACAGATCGTCCATGGCAGCATCGGCCAAAGGCGCCGCCCTCGCCAACCGCAGTGCATCAGCGAAGCGTTTACCAGCATCCATCAGCGCTAACATCTCCAGATTGAGTGACGATGCCTCGGTTACAGGTTGAGAAAAACTGACCGCAATCAGCACCGGCAGGCCCCCCATGGCTTGCTCCAAGGTGGAGAAGGCCGCGATCGCCTGGGCGCGCAAGCGCACCAGCCGGTTATAAGCCCCAATCGCCCAGAACAACAGCAATGCTGCCAGCGACCAAACCAAAAGCGTGCTGGTAGCAACCACATTGAGCCTCTAATGCACAGCAAAGTTTGCAGCCCGTTCCGCAGTCCATAGAAAAACGCCTCAAGCCCATATGCAATGGACCTGAGGCGCTCTCTTTACTGTAGCAAACAGAAGGGCAGAAACTTACTCGGCCACAGCACCTTCATCGGCCTGCGCCAAGTCAGTCTCGCCAGCCAATTCAGCGGCCTCAGCCTCAGAAATGGCGCGCCGCTCGGCGTCGTCCATGTTCTCGCGCACTTTGCGAGCTTCGTGGTAGGCCAGGCCAGTTCCTGCCGGGATCAGGCGACCGACAATCACATTCTCTTTCAGACCTCGCAGTTCGTCGCGCTTGCCCATGATGGCCGCCTCTGTCAGCACGCGGGTGGTCTCCTGGAAGGACGCAGCGCTGATGAAGCTGTCAGTTGACAAAGAAGCCTTGGTGATACCCAGCAACAGATTGGTAAAGGTCGCAGCAATCTTGCCGTCGGCGCGCAGCGCATCGTTGGTGTTGAGCATTTCCGAACGCTCCACTTGCTCACCATTGATGTAGTTGGAGTCGCCCGCGTTCTCTACCACCACACGGCGCAGCATCTGACGAACAATCACTTCGATGTGCTTGTCGTTAATTTTCACGCCCTGCAAGCGGTAGACGTCCTGAACTTCGTCCACGATATAGCGAGCCAACTCCTCGGAGCCAAGCAGACGCAATATATCCTGCGGATCGGCCGGACCGTCCACCACGCTTTCACCCTTGTTGACCACCTGTCCCTCGTGCACCAGGATATTTTTCTCTTTGGGCACGAGCTCTTCCCAGACAGCGCCTTCAGGATCGGTGATCTGCAAGCGAATCTTGCCCTTGGTCTCCTTCCCGAACGACACGGTGCCGGTCATCTCAGCCAGCACACCCTTGTCTTTGGGTGAACGGGCTTCGAACAGCTCGGCTACGCGAGGCAGACCGCCGGTAATGTCACGCGTCTTCTGACCTTCGATTGGAATCCGGGCAAGCACCTCGCCCGGGCCAACGTCTTGGCCATCGCGCACCTGAACCAAAGCACCCACCGGGAATCCAATAGTCACAGAGTGGTCGGTTCCCGGAATCTTGACCTCATTGCCGGAGGCATCGATCAGCTTGACCTGGGGTCGGATTACCTTGGCAGAGCCACGGCGCTTGGGGTCGATCACTACCAGCGTCGACAGGCCGGTGACCTCATCCAACTGGCGCGCGACGGTCAGGCCTTCCTCGACATTTTCGAAGTTGGTCTTACCGGCAAACTCCGTGATGATAGGGCGGGTGAGTGGATCCCAGTTGGCCAGAATCGCACCGGCCTTGATGGTCTGATCGGCCTTCACTGTCAACACGGCGCCATAAGGCACTTTATGGCGCTCGCGTTCACGTCCATGCTCGTCATGGATCACGATTTCGCCAGAGCGGGATATCACCACCAGCTCTTTTTTGCCATTGGTCACGTAGCGCATGGTCGCGTTGAAACCGATATTGCCGTTGGACTTGGCCTCTACGCTCGAGGCAATTGCTGCACGAGATGCAGCACCACCAATGTGGAAAGTACGCATGGTCAGCTGGGTACCCGGCTCGCCAATAGACTGCGCTGCAATCACACCCACAGCTTCGCCGCCATTGACCAAACCGCCACGGCCCAGATCTCGGCCGTAGCACTTGGCACAGATGCCAAATCGGGTTTCGCAGGTGAGCGCTGTGCGGACCTTGACTTCGTCTACGCCAGCTGCCTCCAGTTCCTCTATCAGGTCCTCGTCCAGCATCGTGCCCGCCACCGTCATCACCGAGCGGTTCTCGGGGTGCAGGATGTCATCAGCCGCCGTTCGGCCCAAGATACGGTCGCGCAAGGATTCAATAACCTCGCCACCTTCAACAATGGCGCGCATCAGCGAGCCGTCGTGGGTACCGCAGTCTTGTTCAGTCACGACCAGATCCTGGGTCACGTCGACCAGCCGCCGGGTCAGGTAGCCCGAGTTAGCGGTCTTCAAGGCCGTATCAGCCAAACCTTTACGGGCGCCGTGGGTGGAGATGAAGTACTCCAACACGTTCAGGCCTTCGCGGAAATTAGCGGTGATAGGCGTTTCGATGATCGAGCCATCCGGCTTGGCCATCAGACCACGCATGCCGGCCACCTGGCGAATCTGGGCCGCAGAGCCCCGCGCGCCGGAGTCAGCCATCATGTAGATCGAGTTGAACGATTCCTGAGGCACTAAATTGCCATGGCGATCGGTCACCATCTCTTTAGACAGCTTGGCCATCATCACCTTGGACACCTCGTCACCCGATTTGCCCCAGATGTCGACGACCTTGTTGTAACGCTCGCCAGCCGTGACCAGACCAGACACATACTGTTGTTCGATCTCTTTCACCTCTTTTTGGGCGCGAAGGATGATCTCGGGCTTTTCTGGTGGCACCAGCATGTCGTCAATGCAGATGGAAATACCCGCCTTGGTGGCCAGCCTAAAGCCAGCTTGCAGCAGCTTGTCGGCAAACACCACCGTCTCTTTCAGACCGCACTTGCGGAAAGACACATTGATGAGCTTGGAAATTTCCTTTTTCTTAAGCGCCTTGTTGATGTTGGCGAATGGCAAACCTTTGGGCAAAATTTCTGACAACAAGGCGCGGCCAGCCGTGGTCTCCCACAGCTTGGTAGAGCCCTCGAACTCGCCTGTCTCCTTGTTCTTACTGTACTCGGTCAGACGGACATTGATGCGGGAGTTGAGACTCACCTCACCCGCATCGAACGCACGTTGCACTTCACCGGTATCAGAAAAAATCAGGCCCTCACCCTTGCCATTGATCCGATCGCGGGTCGTGTAGTAGAGGCCCAGCACCACGTCCTGCGAGGGAACGATGGAAGGTTCCCCGTTGGACGGAAACAGCACATTGTTGGAGGCCAGCATCAAGGTGCGGCATTCCATTTGAGCCTCGACCGACAGCGGCACGTGAACGGCCATCTGGTCACCGTCAAAGTCGGCATTAAAAGCTGCGCAAACCAGGGGGTGCAACTGAATCGCTTTGCCCTCGATCAGGATCGGCTCAAATGCTTGGATGCCCAAGCGGTGCAGGGTAGGCGCCCGGTTCAGCATGACCGGATGCTCTTTGATGACTTCTTCCAAAATGTCCCACACCACTGGCGTGCCGGATTCAACTTCTTTCTTGGCAGCCTTGATGGTGGTGGCAATGCCCATCGCCTCGAGCCGAGCAAAAATGAAGGGCTTGAACAGCTCCAAGGCCATCAGCTTGGGCAAACCGCACTGATGCAGTTTGAGCGTAGGGCCCACCACAATCACTGAGCGACCCGAGTAGTCAACGCGTTTACCCAGCAAGTTCTGGCGGAAACGGCCACTCTTGCCTTTGATCATGTCAGCCAGCGACTTGAGCGCGCGCTTGTTGGCACCGGTCATGGCCTTGCCACGGCGTCCGTTGTCCAACAGGGAGTCAACCGCTTCCTGAAGCATCCGCTTTTCATTACGGGCGATGATCTCAGGCGCTTTCAACTCCAGCAAACGGCGCAGCCGGCTGTTACGGTTGATCACGCGGCGATACAGATCATTCAGGTCGGAGGTGGCAAAGCGGCCACCATCCAGCGGCACCAGCGGACGCAGGTCGGGCGGCAGCACCGGCAGCACGTCCAGCACCATCCACTCAGGTTTGATGCCAGACTTTTTGAATGCTTCCAGCAGCTTGAGCCGCTTGGTGTTTTTCTTGATTTTGAGCTCGGAGCCGCTCGGGTCGTTACGCAGTTTCTCGATCGAACCGTCAATATCGATGCCCTGCAACAGGTCCTTAATACCCTCGGCGCCCATCTTGGCCTGGAATTCATCGCCGTATTCCTTGAACTTGGCGTCAAAATCGTCCTCCGACATGATGCTGTATTTTTTCAGCGGCGTCATGCCAGGGTCGGTCACCACGTAGGCTTCAAAGTACAGCACCCGCTCGATATCGCGCAAGGTCATGTCTAGCACAAGACCAAGGCGGCTGGGCAGCGATTTCAGGAACCAGATGTGGGCGCAGGGTGCCGCAAGGTCAATGTGACCCATGCGCTCGCGCCGCACCTTGGTCTGGGTGACTTCGACGCCACATTTTTCGCAAATGACACCGCGGTGCTTGAGACGCTTGTACTTGCCGCAGAGGCACTCGTAGTCTTTGATCGGGCCAAAGATCTTGGCACAAAACAGACCATCGCGCTCAGGCTTGAAGGTGCGGTAGTTGATGGTCTCCGGCTTTTTAACTTCGCCAAACGACCAGGAACGGATCTTCTCGGGAGAAGCCATGCCGATCTTGATGGCATCGAAATGCTCGTCGGGGGTGAACTGCTTGAACAGGTCGAGTAATGATTTCATGACGCTATTTCCTTGTTAATCAGTTGAGTCAAGAGCTCAGGACCGTTCCAGCTCGATATCGATACCGAGGGAGCGAATTTCCTTGACCAGCACGTTGAACGATTCCGGCATTCCGGCTTCGATCGAATGCTCACCCTTGACAATGCTTTCATAGACCTTGGTCCGGCCTTGCACGTCATCTGATTTGACCGTCAACATCTCTTGCAAGGTGTAACCGGCGCCATAGGCTTCGAGCGCCCAGACTTCCATCTCACCGAAACGCTGACCACCAAACTGCGCCTTGCCGCCCAGCGGCTGTTGCGTCACCAAACTGTATGGCCCAGTGGAGCGGGCATGCATTTTGTCATCCACCAAGTGGTGAAGCTTCAGCACGTGCATGTAGCCGATCGTGGTCGGACGCTCAAACGCGTCACCACTGCGGCCGTCGAACAGGTTGGCCTGGGTCCGCGCTGCCGTCAAGCCCTTGGCCTTGACGATCTCTTCTGGGTAGGCCAGCTTCAGCATACCGCGAATTTCTTCTTCAGAGGCACCATCAAACACAGGTGTGGCGAATGTGGCCCCACCGCTCAGGTTGCCAGCCATCTCCAGCACCTCGTCATCGCTCAATAGCGTGACGTCTTCTTTGCGACCGGAGCCGTTGTACAGAGCCTCCAAGAATTTGCGCAACTCGGCAATCTTGGCCTGCTCTTGCAGCATGTCGCCAATGCGCTGGCCAATTCCCTTGGCAGCCCACCCAAGGTGGACCTCAAGCACCTGCCCGACGTTCATCCGTGAAGGAACGCCCAGCGGGTTAAGTACGATGTCGCAAGGCGTACCGTCGGCCATGTAAGGCATGTCTTCGACCGGGACAATCTTGGACACCACGCCCTTGTTGCCGTGCCGGCCTGCCATCTTGTCACCCGGTTGCAGTCGGCGTTTGACGGCAAGATAGACCTTGACCATCTTGAGCACACCAGCAGGCAACTCGTCACCCTGGGTGAGCTTCTTACGCTTTTCCTCAAATGACAGGTCGAAGCTGTGGCGCGTTTGCTCCAGCGAGTTCTTGATACTTTCCAGCTGGGTAGCCACCTCGTCCTCGGCCGGACGAATATCAAACCAGTGGAATTTGTCGACCGAGCTGAGGTAGGCCTTGTCGATCTTGGTACCTTTGGCCAGCTTTTGCGGGCCCCCATTGGCAGCCCGGCCAACCAGCAGCTTTTCAATCCGGTCAAAGGCGTCAGACTCCACAATGCGCAGCTGATCGTTGAGGTCCAGGCGGAAACGCTTGAGTTCATCGTCGATGATCTGCTGGGCACGACGATCGCGAACGATGCCTTCGCGGGTGAACACCTGCACATCAATGACTGTACCCTGCGAACCCTGGTCAACGCGCAGCGAAGTGTCTTTGACATCGCTGGCTTTTCACCAAAGATAGCCCGCAAGAGCTTCTCTTCTGGCGTCAGGGTGGTTTCACCCTTGGGCGTGACCTTGCCAACCAGCGTATCGCCAGGTTGCACTTCGGCGCCGACATAAATAATGCCGGATTCATCTAAACGGTTCAGCTGCTGTTCACTCAGGTTAGGGATGTCCCGTGTGATCTCTTCAGAGCCGAGCTTGGTGTCACGCGCCATCACCACCAGTTCCTCGATGTGGATGGAGGTGTAACGGTCTTCAGCGACGACGCGCTCGCTGATCAGGATCGAGTCCTCGAAGTTATAACCATTCCATGGCATGAACGCGACCAGCATGTTCTGGCCCAGTGCCAACTCGCCCAGATCGGTGGAGGCGCCGTCAGCGATGACATCACCTTTGGACAGTCGGTCGCCTTTTTTGACAATCGGCCGTTGGTGGATGTTTGTGTTCTGATTGGACCGCTGGTATTTGATCAGGTTGTAGATGTCAACGCCCACTTCACCCGCCTGTGCTTCGGCGTCGTTGACCCGGATAACAACCCGGGTGGCATCGACATAGTCGACCAGGCCGCCACGGGTGGCGGTTACCACAGTACCGGAGTCCACCGCCGAAACACGCTCGATACCGGTTCCGACAAAGGCTTTTTCGGGCCGCAGAATAGGCACAGCTTGGCGCTGCATGTTGGCACCCATCAAAGCGCGATTGGCGTCATCGTGCTCTAGGAATGGCACCAGTGAAGCGGCAACCGACACAATCTGCGCCGGCGACACATCCATGTACTGGACACGCTCTGCGCCAACCAGAATCGACTCGCCGGCTTCCCGCGCGGAGATCAACTCTCCACTGAGCTTGCCAGTCTTGTCAAGAGTGGCATTGGCCTGGGCGATCACATATTTGCCCTCTTCGATGGCGGACAAGTAATCGATGTCCATCGTGACCATGCTGTCGACCACCCGGCGGTAGGGCGTTTCGATAAAGCCGTACTCGTTGAGCCGCGCATACAAGGCCAAAGAGTTGATCAAACCAATGTTCGGACCCTCGGGTGTTTCAATGGGGCAGACACGGCCGTAATGGGTGACGTGCACATCCCGGACTTCAAAGCCAGCACGCTCTCGGGTCAGACCACCCGGGCCAAGGGCCGACACACGACGTTTGTGCGTGATCTCGGACAAAGGGTTGGTCTGGTCCATGAACTGAGACAGCTGAGACGCTCCGAAGAACTCTTTCAAGGCTGCCGAAATCGGCTTGCTGTTGATCAGGTCATGGGGCATCAGCGGCTCTTGCTCGGCTTGGCCAAGCCGTTCCTTAACCGCTTTTTCAATACGGGCAAGACCGGTTCGGTACTGGTTTTCAGCCAATTCGCCCACGCAACGCACGCGGCGATTACCGAGGTGGTCGATGTCATCGACGTCACCACGGCCATTGCGCAGGTCCACCAGGATCTTCACCACCGCCAGGATATCTTCATTGGTCAGCACCATAGGGCCGGTAGACTCGGTCCGGCCCATCTTGGCGTTGAACTTCATGCGACCCACGCGAGACAGGTCATAGGTGTCGGGGTTGTAGAACAAGCGCTGAAACAGCGCTTGTACCGCGTCTTCGGTGGGTGGCTCGCCGGGACGCATCATGCGGTAGATGGCAACCCGGGCGGCAAACTCGTCCACGGTTTCATCACTGCGCAGGGTTTGCGAAATGTAAGGGCCTTGATCGAGCTCATTCGTGTAGATGCAAGGCAGGTCTTGCACGCCGGCTGCGCGCAGTTTTTTCAGCAAAGCCTCGGTCAGTTCCTCGTTGGCCTTGGCGATGATTTCACCGGTGTCGGCTTCTACGATGTTGCGGGCCACGACTCGCGCCACCAGAAAGTCTTCCGGTACGCTGATGTGTGTGGTCCCTGATTGCTCCAATTCACGCGTGTGACGCGCCGTGACCCGTTTGTCTTTGGCAACCACGACCTTACCGGCCTTGTCAGTGATGTCAAAGCGGGCCACTTCGCCACGCAGACGCTCGGCCACAAACTCCATTTGCGCGCCACTGTCCATCAGCCTGAAGTTGTCGTTGACAAAGAAGTTGGCCAGGATCGACTCATGATTAAGGCCAATGGCCTTGAGCAGTATGGTCACCGGCATCTTGCGCCGACGATCTACCCGGAAGTACAAAATATCCTTGGGGTCGAACTCGAAATCCAGCCAGGAGCCGCGGTAGGGGATGATGCGTGCCGAGAACAGCAATTTGCCTGAGCTATGGGTCTTGCCCTTGTCATGCTCAAAGAAAACGCCCGGTGAGCGGTGCAACTGCGACACGATGACACGCTCGGTGCCGTTGATGATGAAAGAACCTTTGCCCGTCATCAGGGGCACTTCGCCCATGTAGACCTCTTGTTCCTTAACTTCTTTGACCACTTTGTTCTGGGTGGTTGAGGATTCCCGGTCATAGATGATCAACTGCACCTTCGCACGAACCGCCGAGGCGTAGGTCAGACCACGGGTCTGGCATTCGCGTACGTCAAAGGCCGGCTTTGCCAGGTTGTAGTCCAGGTATTTCATCTCCACAAAACCATTGTGCGAAACAATGGGGAATGCGGCCTGAAATGCAGCCTGGAGCCCTTCGAGAGTCCGCTTTTTAGGCGCTACATCGGCTTGAAGGAACGCGGTGTAAGCGTCCTTCTGCATTTGCAGGAGGTAGGGGATTTCCAGCACGCTGTCGCGGCTGCCAAAATTTTTGCGAATGCGCTTGCGTTCGGTGTATGTGTAAGCCATGAGATCTCCGGGCAAAGACTAAAGAATCCTGGGGGTCCTAGGCGACTGTCGCATTGAGAACCTGCAGGCAAGTGTTTGAAGCCATCCTCCAAACCACCGCCTACGTCTCAATAAGTCTTGGTGATTGGCCACTACCAATCATTGGCGGACGGTCGCACATTGCATGCAACCCGAACCAAGGCATCTTCTGCAGTCGGGGTCAGAAGACACTGACAAACGGGCGCGAAGCTCCGTTTGTCAGTGCGCTCTGCGATCCATCCAGAACCGGCCACCTGGTCAGGTAGCCTTACTGGATGGAAACGTCGATTACTTGAGCTCGGCCTTGGCACCAGCTTCCACCAGCTTTTTCAGCGCAGCTTCAGCATCGGCTTTGGAGATCGCCTCTTTCACATTCTTGGGTGCGCCGTCAACCAGATCCTTGGCTTCTTTGAGGCCCAGGCCGGTGATTTCGCGCACGGCCTTGATAACCGACACCTTGGCGGCGCCAGCTTCAAGCAGAACGACGTTGAACTCGGTCTTCTCTTCGACGACAGCGGCAGCAGCGCCACCACCACCAGCGGGCGCCGACATTGCTGCAGCGCTTACGCCAAACTTCTCTTCGATGGCTTTCACCAGGTCGTTGAGTTCCATGACCGTCATGCTGTCAAGCGCGGTCAAAAATGCGTCTTTATCGAATGCCATTTTTATTTCCTAACAATATTGGTTACCACTTGCCACGAGCCATCAGGCCGCAACAGCCTCAGCAGGTGTTTCTGCTTCTGGCACGCCAGCGCCTTTTTTCTCCGCGATAGCGGCCAGCACACGTGCTGTTCGCGAAATCGGGGATTGCATCAAACCCAACAATTGCGCCAGCAAAACCTCTTTGGAGGGGATGCTTGCCAATTGCTTCACGCCGTTCACGTCCAGTGCTTTTCCGCCATATGCGCCACCGCGAATGACCAATTTGTCATTGGTTTTCGCGAAATCAGCCACCACTCGCGCGGCAGCAACAGCATCAACAGAGAAGCCATAGATCAGCGGGCCGGTCATCATGTCTGACACCACCTCAAAGCCACTGCCAGCGACAGCTCGGCGGGCCAGAGTGTTTTTCAACACACTCAGGCTCACACCATTGCTGCGCGCGACCGTGCGCAATTTGGTCATGTCCGCGACTTTGATGCCCCGGTACTCCGCCATCACGAGCGTTTGAGCTTTTGCGGCGAGGCCAGTCACATCACTGATGACCGCTTCTTTCTCACTGCGATTAAGACTCAAGGTCTACTCCTTCTAAATGTACCGGTCAGCCTATTGCTTTCCGGAACGCCACGTTGCAGCGACCAACTGTTCAGGACCTCATCCTCAAGCAGCGGGATCGCCATCTGCGTTGGTTTTCTATGATTAAGTGCCTGCCCTCACCAGTAAGGCTGCACACCAACGGTCTTGGATGACCTGCCTGGACTTTTCAGAACCGGCAGCCCACCACTTTGCGATGCCTTTGCAGGCCCCGCAAATTCTTTTTGTTATCCGGCGATGGTCTGCAGGTCAACCCGCACACCCACACCCATCGTCGACGACACAGCCACTTTACGCAAATACACGCCCTTGCTGGCAGCTGGCTTGGCTTTTGTCAAAGCGTCCACCAGCGCAGCCAAGTTGCCCTGCAGCTTG
>CALPLW020000050.1 GCA_943324505.2 Comamonas sp. lk | reverse complement strand
GAAACCTCCTCGGGGCAGGTGGATGTGGTGCGGCATGGCGGCATCGAATGGATGGCGGCGGGCCGGGGCATCTGGCATCGGGCGCAGCCGATGCCCGCCGATCCGCCGCCCCAGACGCTGCAGGCCTTCCAGATCTGGTTCGCGCTGCCGCCCTCGCATGAATTGGCGACTGCGTCGGCCCTGTTCCTGCAGCCCCACGAAGTGCCAGTGGCTGGTCCGGTGCGCGGGCTGCTGGGCTCCTGCGGTGAAGCAGTCAGCCCGATCCCGACCCCCTGGGACCTGAACTATTACTGGGTCACCCTGAAAGACGGCGAGCGCTGGCACTACCAGCCACCGGCCACACACCAGGTGGCATGGGCGTTTGCCCAGCGCGGCACGCTGCACGTTGCCGGTACGAGCCTGGTGCGCGAACTGGCGGTGTTTGAAGAGGGTCACGCCGGCCTCGACTTTGAAGCCGAGGGCGACTGCGCGTTTTTGCTAGGCTCAGCGGCCAAACACCCGCATGAGCTGGCGCTGGGCCCCTACTCGGTGCACAGCTCGGCGGCCACCCTGGCCACCGGGGTGCGCCACATTGCGGAACTGGGCGAGCAGTTGAAACAGCAGGGGCGGCTGCCATGATGGCCCACACCGTGTTGGACTTCTGGTTCAAGGAGATCGACGCCAAGCAGTGGTGGACCAAATCGGCCGAGTTTGACCAGTTAATCTGGTCACGATTTGGCAGTCTGCACGCTGCTGCAGCGCGCTGCGAGCTGCATCCCTGGCGCGAGACGCCGTCGGGCCGTTTGGCTGAAATCATTGTGCTGGACCAGTTTTCGCGCAATATGTACCGGGACCAGCCTCAGGCCTTTGCCTGCGATGCGATGGCGCTTGCGCTGGCGCAGACCGCTGTGGCCACGCAGGCGGATGCCGTCCTTGAGATCCAGCAACGGGCGTTCGTGTACATGCCCTACATGCACAGTGAATCGCCGCTCATCCACAGCACCGCGCAGACGCTGTTCAGTCAAGCTGGGCTGGAGAGCAGTCTGGCCTCCGAGCAACACCACAAGGCCATCCTCGACCGCTTTGGCCGCTACCCGCACCGCAACGCCATCCTCGGGCGGGCGTCCACCGCGCAAGAGCTTGAATTCCTGGCTGGCCCGGGCTCGTCCTTCTGACAGTTTTTCATTCC
Source organism: Comamonas sp. lk (assembly GCA_943324505.2). Taxonomy (GTDB): domain Bacteria; phylum Pseudomonadota; class Gammaproteobacteria; order Burkholderiales; family Burkholderiaceae_C; genus Rhodoferax. Next base: position 15,894 of record CALPLW020000050.1, on the reverse strand, counting down.
AACCGTGAGCTGATGGCGAGCATTACCGCGCTATTCAATTCGCCCCAGGTGGCGGGCGCGAACGGGTCTGCGCTGGTGCTTGTGGCGCGCACATCAGGCACAACATCTGCGCGAGCCGGTGAATGGCCTGCCAGCCGTCCTGCGGCCAGTGGGCTTGCTTGAGGCCCTTGACAATGCCATCCACCAAGTGCGCAGCCTGCAACAGCTCGGCCAACTTCACCTCGGTGAGCCGTGGCAAAACGCGCTCGAACAAACGCTCCTTGATGCCCCAGACCCGGTTTTCACGCAAGGCCATCGGCAATGGCCGACCGGCGGCGATCGCGTCCTTGACGCGCTTGAGGGCACGAATGTCTTCACTGAGCGTGTAGTGCACCAGCACCTCGGCCTCCCCCTCGGCTTTGAGACCATCCAGCATGCGCTGGACCCGGCCAGCCTGGCCAGCCAGCACGGCCTCAGACAGCTTGAAAACGTCGAACCGGGCCACATTCAGTACAGCGGACTCCACCTGTGCCAACGACAGCTCGCCGGCCGGGTGAAGCAATCCGAGTTTCTGGATCTCTTGGTGCGCCGCCAGCAGGTTGCCCTCCACCCGATCAGCAAAAAACTGAAGGGTGCGTTGGCCTTCTTCGCCACCACGCACACGTTGCCCTTGCGTCGCCAGCCGCTGTGCAATCCACTGCGGCAGCGCCTGCCGCTCGACCGGCTCCACGGGCAGCGACACGCCATAGCCATCGAGTGCGGAAAACCAAGCACTGGCGCGGGTGGCCTTGTCAAGTCGGGGCAAGATGACGATGGTGAGCATGCTGACATTGCCTTGGGCGGCCTCAGCGAGTCGCTGTAGCGCCACACTCCCATCCTTGCCCGGTTTACCCGAGGGAATACGCAACTCCAGCATTTGCCGGTCGGCGAACAGGCTCAGGCTGCCACCTGCAGCCAGCACCTCGCTCCAGTCAAAATGGGCGCCCGCCACGGTGTACGAACTGCGCTCGGTAAAGCCCTGCGCACGCGCAGCAGCACGGATAGCGTCAGCCGCCTCTTGGATCAGCAGTGGCTCGTCCCCATACAGGGTATACAGGCTTTTGAGGCCGCGTTGGAGGTGGGTTCCAAGCTGGCTGGCGGAGAGTTGCATGCAGGTGAGTTTAGCCCCCGACGCCTACGCCAGACTGTTGGACAAAAAGGCCTTCAGCCTGTCATTCTCAGGCTTCACCAACATGGACTGCGGGCTGCCCTGGGCCTCTATGTGCCCTTTGTCCAAGAAGATGACCTGCCGGCTGACATCGCGGGCAAAAGCCATTTCATGGGTGACCACGATCATGGTACGCCCCTCCTCAGCCAAGGACCGCATCACACGAAGCACTTCAGCCACCAGTTCGGGATCCAGTGCCGAGGTCGGCTCGTCAAAAAGCATCACACGAGGCTCCATGGCCAGTGCGCGGGCGATGGCTACCCGCTGCTGCTCCCCACCCGACAGGTGAGCCGGGTAGGCGTTTCGCCGGTGGTAAACCCCCACCCTCTGCAAGTAAGCTGTGGCACGCTCCACCGCCTCGGCTTTGCTTAATTTAAGCACCTGCACCGGTGCCTCCATAACGTTGTCAAGGGCAGTCATGTGAGCCCACAGATTGAAATGCTGAAACACCATGGCCACCTGTCGGCGCAAGCGCCGCAACTGCTCTGCCTGTCGCGCCACCAGGCCGCCATCTTTACCAGGAATCAGATCGAGCATCTCGCCGCCAAGCATGATTTGGCCGCTCTGCGGTGACTCCAGCAGGTTCAGGCAACGCAAAAATGTACTTTTGCCAGAGCCGCTGGCGCCAATCATGGCAATCACATCGCCCTGACGCGCGGCCAAACTGATACCCCGCAAGACTTGTTGCTGTCCAAAAGACTTACAAATATTGTCGGCGCGCAGTTCAATGGATGGTTCCATGATGAGGTATTTTCAGGGGTGAAGGTTGTGGCCAGGCTGGCTGCTAGGGGCTCAGCAGCGGGCCGATCCGCGCCAGTTCCGTGCCGGCAATCTTGGCCAAACGCTTGCCCTGACTGGCCCAGCGCGAGCCGCAGCGGGCGTAGAGCAAGCCGCCAGACTGAGTGCGAAGTTGCGTGATATCGCCGGTCAATGGGTTAACCAGGTCAGCAATCACATCGCCAGCGGCCACCACATCGCCCACCTGACGGTGAAACACCACCACACCGCTATGTGGCGCTTGAATAGGTTCAGAGGCGCTCAGCATCGTTGGCACACATTGAGGCGCAGGCAAGGCCGAGCCGTCATCTACCAGGACGCCACAATATTTCAAAAATTGGCACAGGCCTTGAGCATCCTGCGCCGCCAATTCATGCCGGGTTTCGGTCACGCCACGCAACTCGATGGTGGCGCCAAAACAGGCTAGATCGATGGGGACATCGGGAAAGCTTTGCTGCAGGTGGTACCAGGGGCGCGAGCAGGCTTCGTCAAAGGGCGAGCCGCCCGATTCAGTGGCCAACAGCAAGGTCTGCGCCCCAAGACAGGCACCGAGCACAGCGGCCTTTGGCGCCTGTGGCGTCAGTGCGTAAAGATGCAAGATGGCTTCACTGTCGCAATGCAGGTCCAAGACAACGTCCGCATCAATGGCCAGCCCCAGCAGCCGATTTTTGAGATCCTGAGTGGGATGCGCGGCTGGCAACTCCACCACGGCGGTGATCAGGGCCGCACGAATAATGTCGGTGTTTATGGCAGCATCCTGAGTCAGCCATGGGCGGACTGCTTCAGCGACCGACTGCCCAAGTTCAGCGAAGCCGCGGTTGAAATTCGTACCATCCCGCAGGTCAAAGCGGCCATGGTGTTGTCCTATCAGTTGCTGCATCAGGCCTATCGGGTTGGCGTTGGGTACCAGGACCACCTGACCCAGCAAACGGCCCTGGGTCTCAAGGGTCATCAAGGCCCGTCGCAGGGCCTGCGCAGCCAATATGGCAGGGACCTCATCGGCATGCAGGGCCGCCTGGATGAACACCTTTGGCCGGGCAAGCTCCGCGCCGAATCGCCAGACGTTCAGCGCTTGGGTGACGCCGGGGTAATCGGATTGGAGCTCAATACTTTCTTGCTTCATCAGGGGTCACCTTTCAGGCTCAACGGGTGGCGACCTGCTGGGGTCGCAAATGCTTGAGAAAACGTCGCTCCATCGCACTGAAGATGCCCACCAGCATGAAAGTCAGAATGAAGTAAATCAAAGCCGCAACCCCAAAGGATTCAGTAACCAACAAGGAGTTGGCATAAACGTCGCGTGCCACTCGCGTGATGTCAACCAGTGTCACCAGACTGGCAATGGCAGTGGCATGCATCAGCCCCACCACCTCATTACTGTATTGTGGCAAGGCACGCCTCAGGGCGCTGGGCAACAGGATACGACGGTACAAGGTCAGCCCTTCTAGTCCGAAACTGCGTGCCGCTTCGATTTCCCCTGCGTTGGTCGATTTGATCGCGCCGGCAAAAATTTCTGTGGTGTAGGCCGTTGAATTGAGCGTGAAAGCTAACCAGGCGCAGAACCATGGGTTCTTAAAAAGCACCCAGGCAGGGCTTTGGCGTATAGCCTCGAACTGGGCCAGCCCGTGGTAAATGATAAAAAGTTGCACCAGCAATGGCGTGCCACGAAGCACGTAGGTGTACAACCAGACCGGTTTGGACAGCCACCACCGGTCCGATACTCGTGCAACGGCCAGCGGCAGGGCAAGGACGAAGCCGCTGGCGAGGCTGATGATCAGCAGAATCAAGGTGGTTCGGATGCCTGTGATGTACTGCGGCAGGCTATTCGTGACGATCTGCCAGTCCATCTCAGAAGCGCACCTGCTTGACGCCGAGGCTGTAGCGCGCTTCCAGCCGGGACAGGATGAAAATTGAAACGCTGGAAAGCGTCAAATAGATGAGCGCGATGGCAAGGTAAAACGTGAATGGGGCCCGGGTGGTGGCGGAGGCCAAGCCAGCCCGGTGGACCATGTCATCAAGCCCGATGATGGAGACCAGGGCAGAAGCCTTGATCATGATCAGCCAGTTGTTCGCAAACCCAGGAATGGCGTGCCGCACCATCTGCGGCAGCACGATCCGCCACAGCGTCAGGGCTGGGGACATCGCACAGGCCAAAGCAGCTTCTGTCTGCCCCTTGGGTACCGCCAAAATCGCGCCACGAAAGGTCTCGGTCAGGTAGGCGCCAAATATGAATCCGATGGTGAGGACACCCGCCAAAAACGGTGGGATATCGATGTAACCCCAGCCCTGCGCCTCGGCCAGTCTGTTGATAGCGATTTGGCCGCCGTAGAAAATGAGCAGCATCAACACCAGTTCAGGCATACCCCTGATCAAGGTGGTGTAGCCGTTGGCCGACCAACGCAGCGCCCGCGAGGACGACAGTTTGGCGCTTGCGCCCGCGATGCCAAGCAGGCTCGCGACCAGCAAGGAAAGTGCAGACACCCGTAAGGTCAGGCCCAGCCCTTCCAAGATGGCCGGCCAGTAGCCATACAAGTTCATCCGGGCGTTGCCAAGGGCAGGCCTGCAAGCGCCTTCATTCACCGCGTATGTTCACATCGAAGTACTTGTCGTTGATGGTCTTGTACACACCGTTGGCCGTGATGGTTTTGAGGGCGGCATTGACTTTGAGCCGCAGGCTTTCCTCGCCCTTGCGCATCGCGATACCGACCCCGCCGCCCTGCTTGGCGCTCCCCAGTGTGACCGGGGCCCCGACGCGGGCGAAAGTCCGTCCCTCAGGGGATTTGAGGAAGGCCGCAGTCGCCGCCAAAGATGAGCCGAAGCCGATGTCGCCGCGCCCGGCCGCGAGTTCCATGGTCACATCCGCTTCCTTTGCAACCAGCAGCATCTCGTTGTCCTTGAAATTGGCCTGCACAAAAGCAGCCCTCGGCGTATTACGGGTTACGATGATTTTTTTTCCTTTAAGGCTGGCGGCGTTGACCTCTCCGATACTGCCTGCCTTGGCAATCCAGGTGGACGGTATGTCGTAGTAGGAGTCGCTGAAGTCGGCCGCTTTCTTACGCTCTTCAGTGATCGACATGGAAGCCACGATCATGTCAAACTTGCGCGCGTTCAGGGCCGGCATCATGCCATCCCACTCTTGCGATACCAGGGAACACTCGGCCTTCATCTCGGCACACAGGGCATTGGCAATGTCAATATCAAAGCCCGAGAACTTGCCGTCCGTGCCCATTTGGGAAAAGGGCGGGTAATTGGCTTCGACACCAATGCGCACCTTGGACCAACCGGGCGCCTGAGCCATTACAGACGTGACCGAGGCCAATGCCACGAGGGCAAAAATATGGGTAAAGATTTTGCGATTCACATGCGCTCCTTGGCAATAAAAGGTTAGCGGCTACAACCGCATTTTGAACTGGTATTTTCATAGAATTTTTTTATGAAAAAATTGGTGCAAACCCTGATAAATGCAGCGCTGACCAGACAAGCGGGTCAGAGATAATTTCCCTCGAATCATGATGTCCGACCCAAACCAAAGCCCGACAGCCATGCAGATGGGGAGCGGTTTTGCCGATTCAGGACTCGGCTTGCAGCTACGGGCACTGTTGGCGCAGGGGCGTGGCGCCAATGCCGCGATTGCAGACTTCTTGCTGCGGAACCCGGTTCGGGCGACAGCCTGTGGCATCGAAGAGTTGTCTGCCTACTGTCAGACATCGCCCGCGACATTGAGCCGGTTTGCACGAGTGCTGGGTTTTGCGGGTTTCGCGGCGCTGCGGGTTGCCATAGCGGATATCCTGCAAAACGCAATGCAACCGGTTTTCCACCCTGTCAACAAGTTGCGCAGCGCGTTGGAGCGGTCTGACTTGAAGGGCGGCGGCGGCAACCCCGTGATTGCAGAAAGCCTGGATGCGAGCCTGGATAACCTGCGCGCCACAGCGGCCGGACTGGACCTTTCCCGCCTGAATGCCACGGCCCGAAAGATTCTGGACGCCGAGACGGTTTACACCTTGGGTTTTGGGATCAGTGCCCACCTGGCTGCCATGCTGGCGCTGGAACTTCAGCCATTCTGCCGGCAAGCCATCAATGTGGTCGAGTTCGGCGGCACAGAAGTAGCTGCTGGCAGGCTGATGAACATCGGTCAAGGCGATCTGCTCATCGCGATCTCGTTCCCGCGTTATGCGGGCGACGCTGTCACTCTCGCCCGTTATGCCCGCGACCGGGGCGCGCACATCGTCGTCCTGACCGACTCGGCAGCCTCGCCACTCATGCCATGGGCCCATGACGCTCTGCTGGCAGCGGCCTCCCATCCGGTACTGTCCAGCAGCTTTGCGGCGGCTTTGTTGGTGATCGAAACGCTGGTGACCAGCCTGATGCTAGGCGCTGACAACCAGGTCAGGCAGGCCGAGAAACTGACGGATGCGATTGCGGCCTACCTTTACAGCGACAAACCGGGTAGCGCGGCCGCCACCAAGCCTCGTCGGCGCTCCCGCCAGTGAGCTTGAGGCCATGGCGACTCTTCAGAGGGGGGTCAAAGACTTGACCGCGGCCAGCCGCCGCAGCAACTGCTGCACGATGTCGGATTGCATGTCTCGGTACAGCAGACCCTCCTCGGCCTCTTTGGCCAGCACGGCAGACTCATTGAAGCTGATGTCACGCTGCTGCAGAATGTCCGATGGTGCGATCAGCGCCTGGCCTTGCGGCGTGCGCAAGCCAAATCTCACCCGAATGCGCAGCTGAAACTCCCGCACTTGGCCCGAGGCATTGACACCCACCACGGTTTTTTCGCGCTGCTCCTGAAACATATCCAGCACCACCTGGGCCTGGGTCAGCGGTGCTCCAGGTGCCAGCACCTGCACTGCAGGTCCAAAAGAGCGACGCAGCTCAATCGCCAGCGGTCCTCCCGGATGGGGCAGCACCGCAATGCGATCAAAGGCATAGGTCTGGCTGCCGCGCAGCCGGAACCCACAGCCCCCCAGAGCCAGTCCTGCAGGCAACAGCAGCGCAATGAGCGGGCGGCGTTGCATAGGGGCGGCGTGCTCAGAGCACCAGATTGACGAGCCGACCGGGCACAACAATGATCTTTTTCGGCGTGGCACCACCAGCGAGCTTGATAAAGACCTCGCTGCCAACGGCCAGTTGTTCCACCGCCTCCCGTGAGGCGCCTGCCGGCACCACGATGGCGCCGCGCAATTTGCCGTTAATCTGCAGCACCAGCTCGATTTCATCCTGAACCATCGCCTTCGGGTCCACTTGGGGCCACGGCGTGTCGAGAATATCGCCCAGCACGCCGGAATAACCCAGCGCCTGCCACAGGCTGTGGGCGATATGCGGCGTGGCGGGGTACAAGCAGCGCAGCAAGATGCCGAAGCCCTCGATCTGGGCAATGGCACCGCCCGGCGTGTGTGCTGCCTTGAAGTCATCCAAGGCGTTGATCATCTTCATGGCGCCCGAGACCACCGTGTTGTACTGCATGCGCTGGTAGTCGTAGTCCACCTGCTTGAGTACGGCGTGAATGTCCAGCCGCAAGGCCCGCGCTTCTTTGCCAAACTGCACATCATTAAGACGCTTAGCCCCCGCCACTGCTGCCTCTAGCGCTACTGAATCCATAGCAGCCAGTTTGCTGCCGAAGTTCCAGACCCGTTTCAGAAAGCGGTAGGAGCCCTCCACAGCCGCATCGTTCCACTCCAGCGTGGCCTCGGGCGGTGCGGTGAACATGGTGTACAGGCGGGCCGTGTCGGCACCGTACTTCTCGATCAGGTCCTGTGGGTCAACGCCGTTGTTCTTGCTCTTGCTCATGGTGCCGACCCCCTCGTAGGTGATCAGCGTTCCGGCTGGCAGCTCGCCCTTGGCCGCCTTGAGGCGGGCACCCGTCACCTTACCGGTTTCGTCGTGCTGGTCTTCGACCTCGTGCGGCCAGAAATACTCCACACCACCCTTGTCGCCCTTGCGCGAATAGATGTGGTTGAGCACCATGCCCTGCGTCAGCAGCTTGGTGAAGGGTTCGTCCACCTTGACCAGCCCGAGGTCGCGCATCACCTTGGTCCAAAAACGGGCGTAAAGCAGGTGCAGGATGGCGTGCTCGATGCCGCCGATGTACTGGTCCATCGGCATCCAGTAGTCGGCACCACCCGCCACCATCGCCTGCTCATTCTTCGGGTCGCAATAGCGCATGAAGTACCAGGAGCTGTCGACAAAGGTGTCCATGGTGTCGGTTTCACGCCGTGAGGGCTTGCCGCAGACCGGGCACACCACCCCGGCGTGAAAGCCTTCGTGCTTGTGCAAAGGGTTGCCACTGCCATCGGGCACGCAGTCCTGCGGCAGCACCACCGGCAGGTCTTTTTCCGGCACGGGCACAGCGCCGTGCTCGTCACAATGAATGATGGGAATGGGCGTGCCCCAGTAACGCTGCCGGCTCACGCCCCAGTCGCGCAGGCGCCAGGTGGTTTTCTTCTCGCCCAGGCCGAGTGCGGCCAGGTCGGCTGCAACCGCCTCGACACAATCCGGGAAAGCCAGGCCGTCGTACTTGCCAGAATGGATCGCCCGGCCAGCGCCTTTTTCGCCATACCAGTCCTGCCAGCGGCTGGCGTCAAAGGCTTGTGAACCAAGGCTGACCACCGGCTGGATCGTCAATGCGTACTTCAAGGCGAAGGCAAAGTCGCGCTCGTCATGCGCCGGCACACCCATCACAGCACCATCGCCATAACTCATGAGCACGTAATTGCCGACCCACACCGCCAATGGAGCGCCGGTGAGGGGGTGCGTCACCGACAGGCCAGTGGCCATGCCCTTTTTTTCCTGGGTGGCGAGCTCGGCCTCGGTGGTGCCGCCGCGCTGGCATTCCTCGATGAAGGCGGCCAGCGCCGGGTTGGTCTGCGCCGCGTGCTGCGCCAGCGGGTGTTCCGGCGCCACCGCACAAAAGGTCACACCCATGATGGTGTCGGCCCGGGTGGTGAACACGTACATGCGGCCGTCGCCGATCAGGGCGCCGTCACCGCCCTGAATGGTATGCGTGAAGGCAAAGCGCACGCCCTGGCTCTTGCCGATCCAGTTTTCCTGCATCAGCTTGACGCGCTCGGGCCAGCCCGGCAGCTTGTGCTGCACGTGGTCCAGCAGTTCCTCGGCATAGGCCGTGATCTTCAGGTAATAACCCGGAATTTCGCGCTTTTCCACCAAGGCGCCGGTGCGCCAGCCCTTGCCGTCAATCACCTGCTCATTGGCTAGCACGGTCTGGTCCACCGGATCCCAATTGACGACCTGGGTCTTGCGGTAGGCAATGCCTTTTTCCAGCATCTTCAGAAACAGCCACTGGTTCCATTTGTAATAGCTGGGGTCGCAGGTGGCAATCTCGCGGCTCCAGTCGATGGCCAGCCCCATGGCCTGCATCTGCTGCTTCATGTAGGCGATGTTGTCGTAGGTCCACTTCGCCGGTGGTACCCGGTTTTTCAGCGCGGCGTTTTCGGCCGGCAGGCCGAAGGCGTCCCAGCCCATGGGCATCAGCACGTTGTAGCCGTTCATGCGCAGATAGCGCGTGAGCATGTCGTTGATGGTGTAGTTGCGCACATGGCCCATGTGCAGCTTGCCACTGGGGTAGGGCAGCATGGAGCAGGCGTAGAACTTCTTCTTGCCTGCGTCTTCGGTCACGCGGTAGGCATCGTTAGCCGTCCAGTGGCTTTGGGCCGCTTGCTCAACGGCAATGTGCTTGTATTTTTCGTCCATGGGTATTCAATCATCGGCAGTCCGGTCGACCGCCAGCGTGTGATTTTAGGGTTTGGCCAGGGCCCCGGGCTCAGCCACAAAGCCGATCCGGTGCAAGCCCGCTTGGTGGGCCATGCCCATGACCTCCACGATGCGCCCATAGGGCACGAGCGCATCTGCGCGCAACCTCAGCTCGGTGTCGGGGTTGGCTTGTGCTGTTTGACGCAGCTGCTTCGCCAGACGCTCGGGCGTGACCGCCTGGTCGGCCAGAAAAGTCTGCCCAGCGCGGTCGACCACCAGCGTCAGCGCGACGGGCGCCTGTACCGGCTTTGCCGCCGAACTTTGGGGCAAGTCCAGCTTGATGGCACTGCTCAACAGCGGTGCCGTCAAGATGAAGATCACCACCAGCACCAACATCACATCCACCAAAGGCGTGACATTGATCTCGCTGATGGGTTGTGCGCTTTGAGGGCGCTCCAGGCGGCCGAATGACATGGGTGACTTTGCTTGCAGCTCAGTCGAGCCGGAAAGAGGGGCTGACCGCCAGGTCAAGCAGGTCGCGCGCGAAGCCTTCGAGCTCGGCTTCGAGCCGCGCGATCGCCCGCCCCATCACGTTGTAAGCCAACACCGCAGGGATCGCCACCGCCAGGCCAGCAGCCGTCATAATCAGGGCCTCGCCCACCGGACCAGAGATTTTGTCGATACTGACCTGGCCGGCATCGGCAATGCCGATCAGGGCTCGGTAAATGCCCCAGACGGTGCCTAGCAGGCCCACGAACGGCGCCGTGGACCCCACGGTGGCCAGCAGCACCTGGCCGTAATGCAGCTTTGCCAGAACGCAGTGCAGTGCATCGCGCAGCACACGGGTGAGCTGTTGTGACCGATCGCCAGCGGTCGCCAGGCTGTTGTTTGCTTGGGGTTGAATGGCCTCGATCAAGGGCAAGACCAGGGCTTCGCGGTCAAAAGCCTGAACCGTGGGTGTAGCAGCAGCCACTGACGCGCCTTGCCAGAATGCGGCGGTACAACGTCGGATATCAGCGCCGGCCCGTTGCAATAACCAGGTTTTCCAGACAATCACAACCCAGCTGCACACCGACATCAGGAGCAGCAGCAGTGTCACGCCTTGGCTGAGCGCGTCCCCCTGCTTGTAGAGCTGAACCAGGTTCATCGCAACTGAAGCACGTCGAACATGTCAAACAGCCCTGCCTTGTGCTGCTGCAGGAAGCGGGCGGCGCGCAGGCTGCCCTGGGCATAAGTAGCCCGGCTGGAGGACTTATGGGTGATTTCGATGCGCTCGCCGATACCGGCAAACAGCACCGTGTGGTCGCCCACAATGTCGCCGCCACGAATCGTCGCAAAACCGATGCTGGACGGGTCACGCTCACCGGTCACGCCCTCACGCGCGTAAACAGCACAGTCTTTCAGATCACGCCCGAGGGCGGCCGCGATGACCTCGCCCATCTTCAGCGCCGTCCCGGAGGGCGCATCAACCTTGTGCCGGTGGTGCGCCTCGATGATTTCGATGTCATAGCCCGTGGACAGCGCCCGCGCGGCCATCTCCAGCAGCTTGAGCGTCACGTTCACGCCCACACTCATATTGGGGGCCATGACAATGGCAATATCGCGTGCAGCTTCGGCAATTTCAGCTTTTTGGGCTTCATTGAATCCGGTAGTACCAATCACGGCGCTGACGCCGAGTTCACGACACACCCTCAAGTGCGCCAGTGTGCCTTCGGGCCGGGTGAAATCAATCAACGTGTCCGCATGCGCCAAGCCCTGGCGCAGATCAGCGGTGATGGTCACCGCACTGGTCTGCCCCAAAAAAGCGGCAGCGTCGGCGCCCAAGGCTGGGCTACCAAAGCGATCCAGGGCGCCACCGAGCATCGTGTCAGGAGCAGCGCGTACCGCCTCGATCAGCATCTGTCCCATGCGCCCAGAGGCGCCGGCTACAGCAATGCGATGCAACAAAGGGTCGGTCATGGCGGGCGTGGTGGTTTAGCGCAGCGCCGGCTCAAGCGGCGGGTAACTCGAAGGCAGAGGCGGCAGGGGCTTGGTTTCGGCGGGTTTGGCCAGAGCAGGCTGCTGGCTAGCGGTGTCAGGGGTCATCTCTAGGACCGGCACCTTGACGATTTTGCGGCCGGAATCCAGAGACGCCACAAACTCGGCCTCGGTCGGCATGCTGTCAGCGTCGATGCGTTCCAGCACGTCGCCCTTGAAATAGACCGTCAATTGCCGTGCCTGCAGTGGCATGCCCTGTCGCCAGAAGGTAAAGACGTAGTCCCAACGATCAGCATGGAATATGCTGGCAAGGAGGGGTGTACCCAGCATGTCGCGCACCTGTAACCGGCTCATGCCAGGCTTGATAGCCGCCACCTGTTCGGCAGAGACGAAGTTGCCCTGCACAATGTCCATCTTGTAAGGCCTCACCACACTGACGACTCGGTTGCTTGCGGAATCCATCGAGCCACAGGCCAGCAGACTGGCGCCGGTCAGCAGCAGCAGACTCAGTCGGGCGAGGTGGTATTGAGGAGCGAGCATTGACGTAACATTGGCGATATGATGACTTCATTGTACTGTTTGGGCCCAGCTTTAGCCTACAGCTTGAGCCCACAACGTCGTCCCTGGGCCGGCAGCAGCCCGAGACACCCATGACCAATATCGACGAACTCAAAAGTACCGGCCTGAAGGCAACGCTCCCCCGCTTGAAGATCCTGGAGATCTTCCAGAAGGGCGCTCAGCGCCACATGACGGCCGAGGACGTTTTTCGGGTGCTGCTGGAAGACCGGTCCGACGTGGGTCTCGCTACCGTCTACCGGGTTCTGGCCCAATTCGAGCAGGCGGGCATCCTGACCCGCAGCAACTTTGAGAGTGGCAAGGCGGTGTATGAGCTCAATGAAGGCCAGCACCATGACCATCTGGTCTGCATCGATTGCGGCCGGGTGGAAGAGTTCTATGATGCCGAGATTGAAAAACGCCAACATGCAGTGGCCAAACTCAAGGGTTTCGCCATTGCCGACCACGCGCTGAGTCTGTATGCCCACTGCGTGCGCGAGCACTGCAGCAACCGACCGGGCGCCGCTCAGACGCCCTGAGCCGTCGCCCTCGCCGTCCTTCAACCCGGGGCGAGTTTAGTCTTCGGCATTCATCGCGTTGCGTTGGCGTTCGACAAACTCCTGGTAAGTGTCAATGCCACGCAACTGCAGAATGGTGTTGCGTACCGCCGCTTCGACCAGAACGGCAATATTGCGTCCAGCCACCACCTGGATCACGACCATGCGCACCGGCACGCCCAGCACATCCTGCGTTAGCGGTTCATAGGGAATACGCTCATAGTCTCGCTCCAGCGTTTCACGGCGCACCAGATGGACGATCAGTTTGAGCCGCATCTTGCGTCGCACTGCGGTTTCGCCAAAAATGCAGCGGATGTCCAGCAGGCCAATGCCGCGCACCTCCAGCAGGTTCATCAGGAGCGCCGGGCAGCGACCCTCAATCGTGTCCTGGTTGATGCGGAACAGGTCTACGGCATCGTCCGCCACCAAGCCGTTGCCACGGGAGATCAACTCCAGCCCAAGCTCGCTCTTGCCCAGCCCAGACTCGCCGGTGATCAACACGCCCAGGCCCAGAATATCCATGAACACGCCGTGCATCGACGCCCGATCGGCGAAATGCTTGGACAGGTAGGCGCGCAGAACATCAATCACGAAAGCCGATGAGCCCTGCGTCGCAAACATCGGGATCTGGGCCCGCTCGCACATTGACACCAACGCGTCGGGGGCCAACTGGCCATCAGCGAGCACCAGCGCTGGTGGCTCCAGCGTCACGATTCGGGCAATTCGTCGCGCGCAATCTTCCGGCGTGGCGTTCATCAGGTAGGCGATTTCACGCTCGCCCAGAATCTGCACCCGGTAGGGGTGGATGTAATTCAGGTAGCCGACGAGATCGGCGCCAGAGCGTGCGGCACGTACGGCCACCTCGTCAAAGCGGCGCTCGGAAGCGCCCAGGCCGGCGACCCACTCCCACTTCAAGGTGCCGCGAAATTCTTCAAACAGCACATCAGCACTGACAACGGTGGGTTTCAAGTTGAATCCAATGAGGCCAGGCGGCAGGCTGATCGTCTCAGGCCGGCAAGGCCGACCGCCAGTTGGCGATCAAGGCATGCAAATCAGCGGCATCGGTGCTGGCCGCCAGTTTTTGGCGCAGCGAGACGTCGCTGAGCATTTCAGCAATTTCAGACAGGATTTCAAGGTGTTTTTGCGTGGCTGCCTCGGGCACCAGCAGGAAGATCAGCAAACTCACCGCATGGTCATCGGGCGCATCAAAACCGATGGCCTGCGCCAGCTGGAACACCGCCGCCATAGGTGACTTCAGGCCTTTGATGCGGCCGTGCGGAATAGCCACCCCATGACCTAGCCCGGTCGAGCCCAGACGCTCGCGTGAAAACAGGCTGTCGGTGACCAGGGCGCGGCTCAGGCCGTATAGATTTTCAAACAACAGCCCAGCTTCTTCAAACGCTCGCTTTTTACTGGTCGCGTCAACGCTCACCAACACTTGAGCGGCAGGCAAAATGGATGCAAGACGATTCATAACTGCCGGGATTATGCACCCAAGCTGCGGTCAGGACCTGCCGTGCCGCCGAGGGAACGGCGGTCCCACAAAGTGCAGCGCGCGCGATTTACATCAGGCGTTTGGGCGCCTCATGATGGTGGTTTTGCAGCCGGCCTTTGTGCCGCACCACCTGCCGGTCAAGCTTGTCCACCAGCTCGTCGACGGCCGCATACAAATCGGCATGGGCGCTTTGAGCAAACATGTCGGAGCCTTTGACACGAATATTGCACTCGGCCCGCTGCCGCCGCTCTTTCTCTCTCTGATTTTCAATCGTCAGCAAAACCTTGACATCCACCACCTGGTCGAAGTGACGCATGATGCGGTCGAGCTTGGTCGTGACATAACTGCGCAGGGCCGGGGTGACTTCAAGGTGATGGCCGCTGATCGTCAAGTTCATAAATAGCCTCCTGATGCTCTCGGGTTGAAAAGACTGCAATTCACTATGCCCCCAGCCGAGCAGAAAAGCAACACTTATTTGTTGCGTGAACGCAAGGAAATCGCTGTCGATCCAGCCCAGTGGGTCGCTGGATGCTCTGGGGGCCTTGGGCGTGTTGCGGGGTGGCGGTGGCGCACTGGTCAGCTACCTGCTGTTCGAGCCCGGCTTTGTCCAGGCCCTGATTGGCATGGGCGAGAGCGACGCCTATGCCCGAAAAGGCGAACTGCTGGTGTTTTTTGACCCGCCCTAAGGGCCCGCAATGCGATAATTTAGCTGTCGCGACTACCGGAGATGACTCCTTGGAAACCTGCCCCAGTTGGTAGCTTTCAACTCCCATGACAGCATCGGCGTTGAAAGCGAACACCCCCACGCCACCAGATGCCATTCATTACCGGGAGTGAGCCATGCTCAATATCTTTTCGCTCGCCAACGGTCGACTCTTTCAGGAAGAAATCGAATCGCTGGAGGAGCTCTCCAAGTTCCAGCCGATCTGGGTTGACCTGGAGTCCCCCACGCTGGAAGAAAAACGCTGGGTCAAGCAGTACTACGGCCTGTCCATCCCGGAAGACGCGATGGACGAGGACATCGAGGAATCGGCCCGCTTCTACAAGGAAGACAACGGCGAACTGCACATCCGCAGCGACTTCCTGATCGCCGATGACGCCGAACCGCGCACAGTGCGGGTGGCCTTTATCCTGAACCTGGAAAACCAGGAGCTCAGGAGCCGGGGCGTGCTGTTTTCGATCCACGACGAGGATGTGCCGGTGTTCCGCCTGCTGCGCATGCGCGCCCGGCGCGCGCCTGGCCTGATTGAAGACGCCAAAGAGGTGCTGCTCAAGCTGTTTGACGCCGACGCCGAGTACTCGGCCGACACGCTCGAAGGCATTTACGACGAGCTGGAAAAAGTCAGCAACAAGGTGCTGGCTGGCGATGTGACTGACGCCATGGCCGGCGAGGTGCTCGGCGCCATTGCCCGGCACGAAGACATGAACGGCCGCATCCGGCGCAATGTGATGGACACCCGGCGCGCGGTCAGTTTCATGATGCGCAGCAAAATGCTCAATGGCGAGCAGTTCGAGGAGGCGCGTCAGATCCTGCGCGACATCGACTCGCTGGACTCGCACACCGCATTCCTGTTCGACAAGATCAACTTCCTGATGGACGCCACAGTCGGCTTCATCAACATCAACCAGAACAAGATCAT
>CALPLW020000049.1 GCA_943324505.2 Comamonas sp. lk | reverse complement strand
GGCCACGCTGTAGAAATGCTGCTCAACCGTAGAGGCCGTGGCGTTGGAGCGCGCCACCTCGATCGTGACCGGGCTTTGCAGGTAGCTGCTGGCCAGGCGTTTGATTTCGGGCGAGAAGGTGGCCGAGAACAACAGCGTGGTGCGCTGCTTGGGCAGGTAGCTCAGGATGCGCTGCAGATCAGGCAGAAAACCGATGTCGAGCATGCGGTCCGCCTCGTCCAGCACCACGTACTCCACTTGGCCCAGCACCGCGTTCTTGGCTTCGATGTGGTCCAGCAGCCGCCCGGGGGTCGCCACCAGCACCTCAACGCCTTTTTTCAGTTCCAGCGTCTGCGGTTTCATGTCGATACCGCCAAATACCACTGTGCTGCGCAGCTGGGTATGTTGGGCGTAGGACTTGATGGCCTGCGCCACTTGGTCGGCCAGTTCGCGTGTGGGCAAGAGCACCAGGGCACGCACCGGATGGCGGGCAGGCGAGGTGGAGCTGTTTTCGTGCTTGAGCAGCCGCTGCAGCAGCGGCAGGGCAAAAGCCGCTGTTTTACCGGTCCCGGTTTGTGCAGCACCCATCACGTCGCGCCCCTGCAGCACCACAGGAATGGCCTGCGCCTGGATCGGGGTCATGGAGGTGTAGCCCATCTCGGCCACGGCGCGGGCCAGTGGAGCAGCCAGTTGCAATTGGGCAAAGGCCATGATGGGGGTTTCGGCGGCCAGTTCAGGTGCCGTAGCGGGGACCCCGTCAAGGGTTACATCAGAAGTCAGATCGGTCATTCACAGCCAAGGTCAGGTGCTATCGAACCGATAGCTGATCGTGCCCGGGGAATCGGGGCAAACCCTGATTATCCCCCATTGGGCTCTTCGGGCTCCTGAGCGCTGGTTTATGCTTTTGGCAAGGTCACGCCACGCTGACCCTGGTACTTGCCGCCGCGGTCTTTGTAGCTGGTCTCGCAGACCTCGTCACTCTCAAAAAATAGCACCTGTGCGCAGCCCTCTCCGGCATAAATTTTGGCTGGAAGCGGCGTGGTGTTGGAGAACTCCAGGGTCACAAAACCTTCCCACTCAGGCTCGAACGGCGTCACGTTGACGATGATGCCGCAGCGGGCATAGGTGCTTTTGCCCAGGCAGATGGTCAGCACATTGCGCGGGATGCGAAAGTACTCCATGGTGCGGGCGAGCGCAAAGCTGTTGGGCGGAATGATGCAGACGTCGTCATGGAAATCGACAAAGCTTTTTTCATCAAAATTCTTGGGGTCGACCACGGTGCTGTGGATGTTGGTGAACACCTTGAACTCGGGCGCACAGCGGATGTCGTAGCCGTAGCTGCTGGTTCCGTAAGAAATGATCTTTTGGCCGTCACGCTCCCGGATCTGCCGTGGCTCGAAGGGCTCGATCATGCCGGTGGTCTCGGCCATGCGGCGTATCCAATTGTCGCTCTTGATCGTCATGTGAACAAATCTCCTGGGTTGGTCTGATTGTAATCTTCAGACAAATAGCGCTACAACTTCAATAGCTACTAACTCAACGGCGACAAGGGCTGGCGGCCTAAATCGCTTGTGAAATCACGGTGCGCTCGACGACACGGTCGTCGCCCAGCACGATCATGGCAAACAACAACTCGTCGAGCGTACTGGCCCGGGCGGTGCGCCGCGCCAGCAAGGGCGTGGCCTGCGGGTTGAGCACCACAAAATCTGCCTCGCAGCCCGGCTGCAGGTTACCGACGGCCGGCCCACCGCCACGGCCATCCAGCCCCAGCGCCTGCGCTGCACCAGCGGTATGCTGCCACCACAGTTGCTGTGGCATCAGCGAAAGACCGGCCTTGGCCTGCCCTTCGCGCCCGACGAAATAGGCCGCGAGCATGGTGTGGAACGGACTGAACGAGGTGCCGCCGCCCACATCACTGGCCAAGCCGTAACGGAAACCGGCCCGGTCAGCCGCCAAATAGTCAAAAAAGCCACTGCCCAAAAATAGGTTGCTGGTAGGGCAGACGGCGGCGGCGGCGCCGGTTTGGCGCATCAGGGCCCGATCGGCATCGTCAAAATGGATGCAATGGGCATAGACCGAACGCTCACGCATCAAGCCAAAATCGGCATAGGTGGCCAGGTAGCTGCGCGACTGCGGAAACAAGGCGCGGGCCCAGGCGATCTCGTCGTGGTTCTCTGCCACGTGCGACTGGACCCAGGCCTGCGGGTAACGGGCTGCCAGTTCGCCGGCACCGCGCAACTGAGCCTCGCTGGAGGTCGGTGCAAAACGCGGGGTGATGGCATAGCCCAGACGCCCGACGCCCTGCCACTGCTGCAGCAGACGCTCGGAATCAATCAGGCTTTGTTCGGAGGCATCGGTACCACCAGGCCCGGCGCGGTTGAGCAGGGCCGCCGGCGCATGCCGGTCCATCAGGCACAGGCCGCTGATGACCCGCATTTGGCGCTGCTGCGCGGCTGTAAACAGGGCCTGTACCGAGGCCGGGTGCGAGGTGGCGAAGGTCAGCGCCGTGGTGACGCCGTGGCGCAGCAGTTCATCCAGAAAAAACGCGGCCTCGGCGGCGCTGTAGTCGGGCGACTCAAAGCGCTGCTCTTCGGGGAAGGTGTAGTTCTCCAGCCAGGGCAGCAGACCAGAGGCCGGCGAACCAATGACATTGGTTTGCGGGTAATGCAGGTGCAGGTCGACAAAGCCAGGCGCGATCAGTCGGCCTGGCAAATGCTCTACCGCCAGGTCAGGGTAGCGCGGGGCCAGCGTGGTCCAAGCGCCCGCAGCCTGAACCACCTGTGTGCCACGGGCATCGGGGCCGACCACCAGCAAACCGTCGGCCTCGTAAACGGCAGACTGTTGGGGTGCAGCGGCCGGGTCAAAGCGCAACAGCGCGGCGCGGTAGCCCTTCATCAAAGCTGGATCATCAGGCAAAGGATTCAAACAGCGCGTCAAGCCGCGCCACATGGGCACGGCGCGCGCCGTCGTCGATGAAGCTCGCGTCAAAACTGTTGCGCGCCAGCGTGTAGGCGTGGGCAGCCGTCAGCGGCAGCGCGGCGAAAGTCTGGCTGAAATTTTCATTGAGGTAGCCGCCAAAGTAAGCCGGGTCGTCGGAGTTGACCGTGGCCATAACGCCGGCATCGAGCAGGCGCTGCAGTTGGTGATGCGCCAGGGTGTCAACCACCCGCAGCTTGAGGTTGGACAGCGGGCAAACGGTGAGCGGGATACGGTCTTGCACCAGCCTCTGCATCAGGGCAGCGTCTTCAATCGCCCGCACGCCGTGGTCGATGCGCTCGACCTTCAGCACATCGAGCGCGCTCCAGATGTAGGCCGGTGGCCCCTCCTCGCCGGCATGCGCCACCAGCCGAAAACCCAGTTCGCGCGCCCGGGCAAACACACTTGCAAACTTCTCCGGCGGGTGGCCGACCTCGCTGGACGCCAGGCCAATGCCCAGAATCTTGTCGCGCAGGGGCAGCGCCTGCTCCAGGCACTCAAAGGCCTCGGCCTCGCTCAGGTGCCGCAAGAAGCACAAGATCAGCGAGGCCGTCATGCCAAAGCGGGCTGGTGCATCCGCGCAGGCGCGGTGCAGCCCGTTGATCACCACCTCGGCACTCAGGCCGTGGCCGGTGTGGGTCTGGGTGTCAAAGAAGATCTCGGTGTGCAGCACCTGGTCGGCCTGCGCGCGGGCCATGTAGGCGCTGGCCATGTCATAGAAGTCCTGCTCGGTCTTGAGCACCAGGGTGCCCGCGTGGTAGATGTCGAGAAAGCTTTGCAGGTTGTCAAACACATAGGCCTCGCGCAGCGCCTGCACCGAGGGGTAAGGCAGCACCACACCGTTGCGCGCGGCCATGGCAAACATCAGTTCCGGCTCCAGCGAGCCCTCGACGTGCATATGCAGCTCGGCCTTGGGCATGCGCTGCAGCAAGTCGGGCACACGTTGCGACGGAATGTGATGAACAAAAGATGGCAAGGTGTGCATCAGCAGACTCCAAAGGTGATACCCAGTTGGCTCAGATGGCGGCGGTAGGCGACCGAGGCCTTGTCGGCGGCGGTATGCAACTCAGCACGCGGCGCCAGCGGCAACAAACGCGGCGATTGGGACTCGAGCACCGGCTTGTCTTGCAGAAAAATGGTGTCTTGAAAAGCCCGTAAGGCGGCCTCATCCGGCGACGGGTCGGCCACCGCCAGGCGGAACCAAACCCGGCTGGTCTCGGGCGTGAGCGGGCAGATGAACAGGGCGATGGACTCGCGAAATGCCGGCAGCGCCACACTGTGCGCCGGCGGCACCTTGGTCAATACCGCCGTGAATGGCCCCGTTAGCTCGTAGCCATAGTTAATTAACGCAGCGGCCGTGGCATGTACGCTGGAGCGCGGCTGCCAGGCCTGGCAGCCGGTGGCACGCAGACCCTGCGCTGTGGGCTCGACTTGGTAGGGTGGGATCTCGGTGGCATGGCCCGTGACGCCCTCTGGCAGCCGCTGCATGCCCAGCCAGCCTTCGTGCACAAAGCCGAAATGCGCCATGTCCAAAAAGTTCTCCACGATGCGCCCTGCGCTGGTGGCGACATCGTAGGGCCCGCAGTTGAGTTTGTGCAGTTCGTTGTCGGCCTCGGCCTCAAACCGGGGCAAGGCTGCCTCAGATGCCGGCTCGCCGGCCTCCAGGCGAACCCAGACCAGCCCGTTCTGCTCCCGCGCCTGGTACACCTGCGCCCGGTGCGACGCCGGGGGAGTGAACGCTGGCAGCGCCGGCACCTGCACGCACTGGCCCGAAGACTCGAACTGCCAGCCGTGGTAGGGGCATTCCAGGCGCCCCTGGCAGACCCGTCCCAAAGACAGCCGAGCACCACGGTGCGGACACTGGTCGGCCCAGGCCTGAATAGAACCTGCCGCATCACGCCATAGCGCCAGCGGCTGGCCCAGTAGCAGCGCTGCAAGCGGCTGCCCAGCGACGTCCGTACAGCCCGCAACAGGATGCCAGTGCTCGCGTTCGACCTGCTTCATGGTCACGGGTTCAGCCGATTCAAAACCAGGGCGCCGGCAGCCCCTCCAGCGCAAACACCCTTTGCACGGCCGGCCGATCCAGCAGGCGCCGCAGCCAGGCCCGGATCTGCGGCAGGTCGTGCGCCTTGGGGCCCTCAAAATTGCGGGTCCAGCGACAGAGCATCAGGGCGTGGATGTCAGGCAGGCTGTAGGTCTGGCCCAGCAGCCAGGGGCCGCCATGCGAGGCCAGTTGCGTCTCAATCTGCGGCACCAGTGCCATCACGCGCTGCTCGGCATGGGCCTTGACCTGGGCAATGGCCTCGGCGCTGTCGGCCCAGCGCTCCGGGTAAAAGTAAATGTTGGTGGCCGGCTGCAAGGTGCCGGCGAGCCAAGCCATCCATTTGTAGGCCTGGGCCCGCTCGGCCGAACCCAGCGCCGGCATCAAGCCGGCAGCCGGGCGGCTGTCCGCCAAGTGCAGGCTGATCGCTGCCGACTCATACAGCACCTGGTCGCCATCGACCAGCACCGGTACCATCCCGTTCGGGTTGAGGTGGCGGTAGGCGGGCGAGCTGAGCTGGCCACCGGCCTTGTCAACCTTGAGCAAGCTGTGGCCGCAGCCAATTTCTTCGAGCACGATATGCGGCGCCATACTGGCAGCGCCGGGTAGGTAATGGAGTTGAATCATGGCGGTCATTGGTGGGGGCTATGGTCAGGCTGGGCAGAGTTGACGTCGGCAATGGGTAGGCTCCCATTATCGACTGGAGCCGTTTTTGCAGGCTCGATCAACAGGGACATTGCGATAGCGGTCGATCAAATCAGCCGTGCCAGCGCAATGCAGACAAGGCTGCGGCATGGGCAGCGTTGTAGGCACTGGTAAAGCGACCCTCCAGCGATAGCTTGTTCAACTTGGCATCGCTCAGGCGGGTTTGCGCCATGGCGAGCATGCGGGTGACTTCCCTATCGTTGCGCGGCTCGGCTTTGAGTTGGCCGATGCGCACCAGGTTGTCCAATTCAGGCAGGCTCATGGACATTCCCTGTCAATCGCAGTGTGGGCTGTGACAACACCCGGTTGACAAACGAATCTGGCTCGGCTCGACGGCGCTCAAACTCTTGGGGTGAATAGCAGCTTGGGTTGATTTTTCGGCCCAACTGCGCCTCGGCGGGCTCTAAGGTGGCCAAGACCTGGCTGAGCAGCAAATCGTTACCTACCAGCATCACGTCAATGTCGCTGCTGGCGGTGTCGGTTTGTTTGGCGACCGAACCATAGACCCAGGCCGACTGCAAATTAGGTTGCAAGGGCTGCAAGGCATCGCGCAACACCGGCACTGTCCCCAGCGTCTTACGCGTCAAGGTGACCAGTTCAGCATAGACGGGAGATTGCGGGTTGGCTTGAAAGCGGCGCAGGTTGCCCACCGCTTGCGCATCGACAAGCCCTGCCGTTGCTAACCGGTTGAGCTCCCGCTGCAAAGAGGCGCTGCCCAGGCCGGTTAGGCGGCGCAACTCGTTGAGGTGATAGGCGCGGTCTGGTTGACCAAACAGCCAGACGTAGAGGCGTGACTGGCTGTCTGTAAAAAGTGCCGAACTGATATTCATGCCAAATATTAGCATGAACAAGCTATTTACTAGCACACTCTCAATGAATATCTTGCGTTACAGCGCCACTGGGCCAATTTTCAATTTTTCAGCTAGCAACCTCTCCACGTCAGCCGGCCATACTTTGAGCTCAGCCTCGTTGTTCAGCGTGCGTTTGGGGATAGCGACGTGAACGACTTAGGACTGCTGCACAACTATTCGACGCGGGCTCCAGATGCCTTGACCATCGGTCCCCAGATCGCAACCTCGTCCTTGACATACTGGGCAAATCGGCTGGGCGTGTAGCCCACCATGGCGGGGGTTCCCATGTCGTCGAATTTGGCCGCAATAGTGGGGTCCTTCAATGCCTGCTCAATGACCGCCGCCAAACGATCCACCACCGCCTGGCGTGTACCGGAAGGGGCGAACAGGCCGTACCAGGAGTAGGCCTTGTAATCCTTCATGCCAACCTCAGCCGCCGTCGGCACATCCGGCAAAGAAGGGGAGCGCTGATCCGTGGCAACCAACAGCATGCGTACCTGCCCGGCACGATGAAATGGCGCCATGATGCTCGGTATATCGCTGTTGAATTGAATCTCACCCGAGATCATGGCTTTGTAAACCTCGCTCGGTGAGCGATAGGGAATGTGCACAGCCTGTGTGCCTGTGCGCTGCAGAAACGTGGCACTGGCCAGGTGCCCCGTGGTGCCAATGCCGGCACTGCCGTACGAGAATTTATCCGGCGCCGCCTTGAGTGCTGCCACGAACTCTGGAACTGTCTTGACGTTCAGCCCTTTGGTGGTGACAGAGAGCCCGATCGGGACAAAAACGGTCGGTAAGATGGCGACCAAATCTTTGACCGGGTCGTAGGGCAGGTTGGGGTAAAGCGTTGCCGCAATGCCAGTCGATGAGAGCGACGCCAGCACGATGGTGTAGCCGTCTGGCGGCTGCTTCGCGACATAGTCGGTACCCACCGTGCTGCCGCCCCCGGGGCGGTTTTCGATGATGATCGGTTGCCCCAGCAGTTCGCTCATTTTTGGTGCAAGCAGCCGCATGGTGATGTCCGTACCACCCCCGGTTCCAAAGGGCACAACGATGCGGATTAGCCGGTTGGGCCAGGCCGCCGTCTGAGCCCGCGTGACCGCCGGCGCAAAAATAGCCGCTGCCGGCAAACTCAAAACAGTGCGCCGGGTGATCTTCTTCAACACTGGCAAGTCCCGCTTTTCAGTCATTTGTATACCTTTTTATGTACTTGTGTTTGTGCAACTATCCAACGTCCACCAGCCGTTTGTGCCAGGGGTCTTGGCCATTCTATTCATGAACTTACCTTCTACATGTTGTACTGAAAACCATCGACCTTGAAGTCCTGGCCGGTGATGTAACAGGGCTCTGAGGTCGCCAGAAACAAGACCAATTGAGCAACGTCATCGGTCTGTCCGATACGCCGCAGAGCGACGCCCGCCTGCGCGATTTGAGCGCCGCGTTCAATGATGACGGGGTTCTTGGGTGTCTCGGTTTGAATGAGCCCCGGACAAATCGCATTGACCAGAATGGTGGGGCCCAACTCTTTGGCCAGTGCCCGCGTCATACCAAGAATGCCGGCCTTGGCGCTCGCATAGGCAAAGCGGCTCACAGCCGCTGTCACACCGCCCGAGTGAGCGTTCAGCGAGGACATGGACACAATGCGACCCCCGCCCTGCTCAAGCATGGTCGGCGCAACCGCGCGGATGTAGTTGAAGCAGCTCTTGAGGTTGATGGCGATGGTCTCGTCGAACTCGTGCTCGGAAATTTCCAGAATGCCCTTTGGCATCGGCCTACCCGCGTCGTTCAACAGAAAATCAATGCGTTTGAACTTCGACACCACGGCGTCCGCCACCTCTTGCGCACGCCGAAAATCTGCGACGTTGGCTTCGAAGATCAAGGCCTCCTGACCAATTTCACGGATCTCACCAGCGGTACGCTCCATTTCTGGCACCAGCAGGTCGACCAGCGCAATGTCGTAGTGCGCGCGGGCCAGCGTCAGGGCGCATGCCCGACCAATACCACGGGCACCGCCCGTGACAATCGCCACCTTGCGTGTTTGATCATTCGTCATAACTTATCTTTCAATCGGTATGTTGGTACCGATATGCAGTTGTTTGCATCAGCTTACCACCGTGGAAAGCCTGGGTAGCATAGTCTCAGAGACATGACTCCGGCTTATGAGCGCCATCACCAACCGAGCATTGATCTGCCGCCACTAAACGCCGAGAATGGCATCAGCCAGCGGCCGCGAAACGTTCCCGACCGCCCTCAGTTCCCGACCTCACTCACATTCAGAAAGACACACGATGGATAACGCCGACAAGCCCCTAGAGCCATGGCAGTGGCCAGAGTCACACTGGCGCGGAATTGTTGACCATGTACGCGCTGGACGGTCGCTGCGACCCACAAAATGGAAAAATGGTGCGCGTTGCGCGGTCGCCTTGTCCTTTGATTCCGACCATGAAACCAATGCCCTGCGTGAGGGGTCGGACTCTGTTGGTCGACTGTCGCAGGGGCAATACGGCAGCCGTCAGGGTGTGCCAAGGATTCTGGATATTCTGACGCGTCATGATGTGCCTGCGAGCTTTTATGTACCCGCAGTGACCGCGCTGCTTTACCCGGACGAGCAACGCCGGGTGGTGGCCGAGGGCCATGAGGTCGGCATCCACGGCTGGATCCACGAGCGCAATTCGGTGCTGGCGCTGGCTGATGAACGCGACCTGCAGCTCCGCTCGGCCGACACGCTGGAGCGCATCACCGGCGTGCGCCCGGTGGGCATCCGCACGCCTTCTTGGGATTTCAGTCCGAACACCCTGGCGATCACGCGGGACATGGGCCTGATCTACGACTCCTCGCTGATGGCCGATGTCGATTGCTACGAATTGCTCATGGACGGCCAGGACACCGGCGTGGTTGAACTGCCGGTGGAGTGGATTCGTGATGATGCGGTGTACTTCAATATGAACCGTTTCGCGAGCCTGCGGCCCTACACGCCACCCAGCGATGTGTTTGACATTTTCAAGCGCGAGTTCGACGGCGCGTACAGTGAAGGCGGTCTGTTTCAGCTGACCATGCACCCGCACATCAGTGGCTACCGTTCGCGCATCTGGATTCTTGATGAACTGATCAGGTACATCCGCTCGCATCCAGACGTTTGGTTCGCCACCCACGCCGACATCGTGCGATACGCCAAGGCGCACGCGGCCTGATGGGCGACAACTTCTCGAACTCGCAAAACGTCCGCAAGACGGTCATTGCGACCCGTGGCGGCGTCGTCGCCGCACAGCATCGCCTGGCAGCTGAAGCTGGCGCTGCAGTTCTTGAAAACGGCGGTGATGCGATCGACGCGGCGGTGGCCACATCGTTTGCCCTGGGAGTGGTCGAGCCGTGGATGAGTGGCGCGGCGGGCGGCGGCTGCATGACCGTTTGGCGTGCCGACGAGTCTCGCGCCTACACCGTCAACTACGGCATGCGTTCGCCGGCGGCGCTTGATCCGGCAAATTACCCGCTATCCGGGGCCGGACGGTCGTCAGATCTCTTCCCGTGGCCCGCCGTGACCGGTGATCGAAACGTCCAGGGCGCCACCGCGATTGCTGTCCCTGGGGTGGTGGCTGGCATGGCACTGGCCCACGAACGCTTTGGCCGGCTGCCGTGGCGTGACCTGCTGGGGAGCGCGATCGGCCTGGCCGACGAGGGGCTGCTGGTCGATTGGTACTCGGCGCTGCTGATGGCCTCCAGCGCACGGGCACTGGCGCTTGACCCGGACGCAGCCAGCATGTTCCTCGAAGACGGTCATTGGCCCATCATCGGCGGCTGGACGGCCCTGAGCGAAAAGCGGCTCAACCAAAAAGTGCTGGCACAGACCCTGCGCCAGATTGCCGAGCTTGGCGCCAGCGCGCTCTACACCGGCGACCTGGCCAGAGCCATGGTGAAAGACGTGCGCGACAAGGGCGGTTGCCTGTCGATGTCAGACCTGGCTTCGTACCGGGCCGAGATGGTAGACCCGCTGGTCATACCCTATCGCGGTCACCATCTGTTCGCGCCACCCGGACTGACCGCCGGGCCCAGCCTGCGCCATTGCCTGGACATGCTGACACCGGGGCTGTCCCCACAGCCCGGCGCACCCGGTGCCGACAGCTACCTGGCCTACGCGCGCGCACTGGACGCCGCCTTTCGCAACCGGTTGGAACATATGGGCGACGCCGAAGCGCCCCATGCGCCCTCTTGCACCACCCACTTCAGTGTCGTGGACCGCCACGGGAACCTGTGCGCTGCGACGCAAACACTGCTGTCAATTTTTGGCTCGCGGGTTGTCTCGCCCGGTACGGGCCTGCTGATGAATAACGGCATCATGTGGTTCGACCCCGAACCCGGCAAACCCAATTCCCTAGGTCCGGGCAAGCGTTGCCTGGCCAATTACTGCCCCGTTGTGGGCCAGGACGCCAATGGGCGTCAATTCGCACTTGGCGCGTCGGGTGGCCGAAAAATTCTGGGCACCGTGCTGCAAATCAGCTCGTTTCTGCTCGACCACGGGCTGAGCCTGGAGCAAGCATTTCACCAACCGCGCATCGACATGAGCGGCGGCCCTACCTTGATTGCAGACCAATCACTGCCCGCCGAGGTGCTTGCCGCGCTGTCGCAAGCCTTCCCCACCGTGACAACGCGGCGCACGGTGTTTCCTTACGCGTTCGCCTGCCCGGCAGCGGTGCTGCGCGAAGCCGGCATGAACATGGGCTGCACCGAGATCATGTCGCCATGGGGTGATGCCGTGGCGGAGCGTTAACCGGCCTGGCGCTCAAACACCAGCAAGAGGTTATTGGCCGGCATGTCCATGCGGCTTGCCAAGCGAAGCCCAGCGAGTTCGGCTTGGGCCACCACCTCGTGCAAGTCACGGATGCCCCAAGTGGCGTCACGCTCCCGCAAACTGCTGTCAAACGCCAGGTTGCTGGGCGCACTGGGCACGTCGCGCTCAAAATAAGGGCCATAGGTGATCAGTCGCCCGCCCGCCCCCAGGTGGCGTGCTGCGCCCTGCATCAGGCCGTGGCAGCAGGCCCAAGGCGAAATGTGCAGCATGTTGGCGCAAAAAATCACATCAAACGGCTGCTCAAATGCCGCACCAGCCGCAGGCCAGAGGGTCGCCAGCACATCCAGCAGGCGAGGCGGCCGCACCTGGGTGGCGCCGGTCTGAGCGCACCACTCGTTGATGGACGGAAAATCATCGGCGTTCAAGTCGCTGGGCTGCCAAGTCCACCCGGGCAAATTAGCGCCGAAAAGGGCGACATGCTGGCCCGTGCCGCTGGCGATCTCCAGCGCCCGACCCTGCGCCGGCAACAATTGCTTTAAGCGGGTCAGTATGGCCTGGCCGTTGCGCTCTGCCGCCGGGCTGTGTCTGAGCGTGGTTGGTGAGTTCATGCACGCAGACCAGATTCAACCGTGGGGTAGTGCAGCCGCAGGCCCAACTCCTGCTTCAAGCGCGTGTTGTCCAAGCGGCGTGATTCGCTCATGAAGCTCAGCAGCATCAGCGGCAACTGACCGCCAGCCGCATCGCGGGCAATGCGGGGCGGGCGGGTCAGGCCGTAAAGGTCCGCCGCCAGATCGAAATAGTCCCCCATTTTCAGCGCAGTGTCGTCGTTGACGTTGTAAATCCGTTGCGGCAGGCCGCGCCACAAGGCGGCGATGCAGGCACGTGCCAGGTCGTCAGCGTGAATGTGGTTGGTGTAGACGTCGTCCTCTGCGCGCAGCACCGGCGTGCCTTTTTCCAGCCGGGCACGCGGCGTGCCGCCCAAGCGGTCTGGCGCGTAAATGCCTGGGATGCGCAGAATGTTGCTGCGCACGCCGGCGGATCGGCCCAGGAAACGCACCGCCTCTTCAGCATCAATTCGACGTCTAGCCCTTGGTGTGTCTGGGTTAGGCGCTCTATTTTCTGTAGCAATAGCACCCTGGCAATCCCCGTAGACGCCGCTGGTCGAACCATAGACCAGGCTAATCGGCGGGCTGCGCCGTCGCAGCGCCCGGGTCAGGGCCAGCGTGCGTGGGTCTTGCCAGCCTTCACCAGGCGGCGGCGCCAAATGCAGCACGCGGTGCGCCAGGCCGGCCAGACGTTGCAGGCTGCGGCTGTCGTCCAGATTGCCTCGCAATGGCGTGATTCCGAGTGCGCGCAGTTCAGCGCTGCGGTCGGGGCTGGAGGTCAGAGCCAACACCCGCACGCGGGCCGGCAGTGCTTTGGCCACGCGCAAGCCGACGTCGCCACAGCCAACGATCAGCAGGCGCTGGCGACGAAAACGCGCCGGCAGTGCGCCGGGCCGAGAGGCATACAAACTGCCATGGGGGCTTGGGTTTGAGGGCAAAATCAGGGGCTTTCCCAAAACGTGCAACCCCCAAGGATACCGAACACCATGAGCCGCCCCGAAACCGCCTCTGCGGCCTTCCAGATCACCATCGAGCCCAGCGGTCGCAGCTTCAGCGCCAATGCCGATGAAACCATGCTAGCGGCAGGCATCCGCCAGGGCATCGGCCTGCCCTACGGCTGCAAGGATGGCGCCTGCGGCTCCTGCAAATGCAAAAAACTCAGCGGCACTGTGGTGCACGGGGTGCATCAAAGCAAGGCCTTGAGTCCCGAAGAAGAAGCTGCCGGTATGGTCCTGACCTGCTGCGGTGTGGCGCACAGCGATGTGATTCTGGAGTCGCGCCAAGTCACCAGCGAAGGGGCTTTCCCGATCAAGAAGATGCCAACCCGGGTTAACCTTCTGGAGAAAAAATCAACCGACGTGATGCTGCTCAAGCTGCAATTGCCGGCCAACGACAGCTTCAGCTACCACGCCGGCCAGTATGTGGAGTTCTTGCTGCGAGACGGTGCCCGACGCAGTTACTCCATGGCCAACGCACCTCACACACTGGCCGCCGGTCTGGAACTGCACATCCGCCACATGCCGGGCGGCAAGTTCACTGACCATGTGTTCAAGATCATGAAAGAGAAGGAGATCTTGCGCATTGAGGGGCCGTTTGGCAGCTTCTACCTCAGAGAGGACAGCACCAAACCGATCATTTTGCTGGCCTCGGGCACTGGCTTTGCGCCGATCAAGGCGGTGCTGGAGCACATGCAGTTCAAAGGCATCACACGGCCCACGACGCTGTACTGGGGTGGCCGCCGGCCGGCCGACCTGTACCTGGGCGACTGGGTACAGGCCCAGTTGGCCGCGATGCCTAACGTGCATTACGTGCCGGTGATCTCCGATGCTCTGCCAGAAGACAACTGGGCCGGCCGCGCCGGTTTTGTGCACCAAGCGGTGCTGGATGATTTTGCTGACCTCAGCGGCCACCAAGTCTATGCCTGTGGCGCGCCCATTGTGATCGACTCGGCCCGAGCCGCCTACGTCGCGCAGGCCAGCCTGCCCGAAGACGAATTTTTTGCCGACTCCTTCACCTCAGAGGCCGACAAGGCCCGCATCTGACCCAACCGATCCGTCGCCCCTAACTTCGAGCCCTCAAAATCATGAAACTGACCACCCTGCTGCTGCCTGCCCTCGCCCTTCTGGCCACCCTGACCGGCCCCCTCGCCCTGGCGCAGGGCAAACCCATCCGACTGATCGTGCCCTACGCCGCAGGCGGCCCGATTGACGTCACGGCCCGGGTGCTGGCAGAGCGGGTCAAAGACAGCTTGGGCACGGTCATCATTGAGAACCGGCCCGGCGCCGGCGGCAACATTGGTGCCGACGCAGTGGCCAAAGCCGCACCCGATGGCCTGACCATCGGCATTGCCGCGACCGCCACCCACGCCATTAACCCGTGGTTGTACAAGGCCATGCCCTACAACGCAGCGACAGACTTTGCAGCGATCACGCAGATGCTGCGTGTGCCCAATGTGCTGGTGATGAATGCCGACGCTGCCCAGCGGCTCAAGATCGGCACCTTGGCCGATCTGGTGGCTTATGCCAAGGCCAACCCCGACAAACTCAATTACGGCAGCGGTGGCAATGGCAGCGCCGGCCACCTGGCGGGCGAAATGTTCAAAAAAGAAGCCGGTATTTCTGCCGTGCACATCCCCTTCAACGGCGGCAACCCGGCGCAGTTGGCGCTGTTGGGTGGGCAGGTGGATTTCAACTTTGACAACTTGGCCACGGCAGCGCCCAATATCCGCTCTGGAAAGCTCAAGGCCATTGCAGTGACGACGCTGGCACGCTCACCGGCCCTGCCCGAGGTGCCACCCATGGCAGACACGCTCAAGGGCTTTGCGATCGACACCTGGTGGGGCCTGGTGGCACCTGCCGCCACGCCCAAGGACGTGGTGGCACGCCTGAACCAGGCTTTTGTTGCAGCGTTGAACGCACCCGAGACCAAAACCCGCTTTGCCGCGCTGCTGGCAGAACCGGTTGCCACCAGCCCCGAAGCCTTTGGCGCCTTCATGGCGGCCGAACGGGCCAAGTATGAACCGGTGGTCAAAGCCAGCGGCGCTACGGTGGACTGAAGGCCGCTGTGCTGGCCTTCAGTCGGTACGTGCCCCCGCCTCGAACCATTGCTTGATCAACTGGCGCTCGGCCTCGGTCAGGCCGGTGGCGTTGTTCATTGGCATGGCACGGACCACCACCACCTGTTGGTAGATGTTGGCCCCATGCTGTTTGACCAGCTCAGGGGAGTCGAGTCGCACGTTCTTCATCTGCACCTGCTCGCCGTGGCAGTTGTAGCAGCGCTGGGCCAGCACCGGCTGCAGTGTTTGATAGCCAAATTGGCCTCCAGGCCCCGTGCTTACTGGGTCTTTAGCTACTGAATTAGTAGCATTGGTCACGGCTGCAGTGGCTGCAGGCACCGGACGTAGCCAAACAATCGCCGCCACGATCACCAGAACGCCGGCCAGCGCATAGGGCCAGGGGTGGCCGCGGCGACCCAGCTTGTACCCATGGCGGAGCACAAAAAACTGCCGGATTGCGGCACCCGCAAACATCATCACAATCAGCACCAGCCAATTTTGCGGGTGGTTGTAAGTAAAGCTGTAATGGCCGCTAAGCATGGCGAACAGCACCGGCAAGGTGAAGTAGGTGTTGTGCACGCTGCGCTGTTTGCCGCGCTGCCCGTGCACCGGGTCCACCGGCTGGCCAGCCTTGATCGCTGCAATCACCTTTTTCTGGCCCGGAATGATCCAGAAGAACACGCTGGCGCTCATGCTCGTGGCCAGCATCGCCCCCACCAGCAAAAAGGCGGCGCGCCCAGCAAACCAGTGGCAAGCCAGCCAGGACGCCAGGCACACCAGCAAGAACACCAGACCGCCGACGATGGCATCCCCATGCTTGCGCTGGCCCATGGTGCGGCAGATCAGGTCATAAAGCAACCAAAACACCACCAGAAACGCCAGCGCCACGGCGATGGCGGTGGATGGCGCCCAGTCCATTTTGGATTTGTCAATCAGGTAGGTGCTGGCGCTCCACAGGTAGGACACTGTGAATAAAGCAAAACCGGACAGCCAGGTGCTGTAGCTCTCCCAGTAAAACCAGTGCAAATGGCTGGGCAACTTGGGCGGCGAGACGTTGAACTTGACCGGGTGGTAAAAACCGCCGCCGTGGACCGCCCACAGCTCGCCGCTGACACCCTGGCGTTTGAGATCCTCATCGACCGGCGGCGTGAGGCTGCTGTCCAGGAAAACGAAGTAAAACGAAGAACCAATCCAGGCGATGGCGGTGATCACATGCACCCAGCGCAGCAACAGATTAGCCCAGTCGAGGTAATAACTTTCCATCAATATGCACCTTGTTTGGACCAGAACTCTATCAGGGCGGCTCAGCTTGACAGCGTCTGCAATATCTGGGCCGCCACCGCCACGGCAATCACTTCGGGCTGCTTGCCAAAAATGCCTGGCACACCGATCGGGCAGGTCACCTGTGCCAATTCCTGGGGGTCAAAGCCCCGCGCTTGCAACCGGTGGCGAAAGGTCGCCCACTTGGTCTGGCTGCCGATCAGGCCGATGAAGGGCAGGTCAGCCTGCCTGCGCTGGCGCAACAAGCAGGCCGCCACCACGTCCAGGTCTTCAGCATGGCTGAAGCTCATGATCAGCACACGCGAGCCAGCGGGCAGCGAGGGCACGGCCCCCTGAACCGGGTCGGAGTGCTCACAGCTGATATGCGCTGGCGTCTCGGGCGGAAATACCTCGTCGCGGCTGTCGATCCAACGCACCGCCAGGGGCAGGTCGGCCAGCAGGCGCACCAGCGCGCGACCCACATGCCCACCGCCAAACAGCGCCAGCGGGTGTCGGAACTGCGCCAGGCGCTCTCGCAGCCGGGTCACGTCGGCTGCCGTGACCAGTTCAAACCGCAGGTGAACCTCGCCACCGCAGCATTGGCCAAGCGTCGGCCCCAGCGCAAAGCGGCGCAATTGATTCACGCCAACATTCGGGTTGTGCGCGGGCACGCCGGCCTCGACAAACCGGCTTAATTGCTGGCGCGCCTCGCTCAGTGCCTCAAACTCCAGGCGACCGCCGCCCACGGTGCCAATCTGGTCAGCGGCGAAAACAGCCATCCAGGCGCCCACCTCGCGCGGCACCGAACCGCGAACCGAGGCTACCGTCACCAGCACGGCTGGGGCCAGGCTCAAGCGCCGGCAAAGGTCGTCAAGGCTGTGCAT
>CALPLW020000048.1 GCA_943324505.2 Comamonas sp. lk | reverse complement strand
GCTGGCCGGATCAGAAGGGGCGCGCAAGTCCTCGCTGGGTGGTGTCAAGACGGCGGCTGAGATGATCAATCAGCTGGGCACAGCTTTGGAGGGGACGGTGATTGAGTCGATCCGCATCCACGACCCGGAGCTGGCCCAGAAGATCATGGACAAAATGTTTGTCTTTGATGACCTGCTCAAGCTTGACGACAAGGCGATTCAGATGGTGCTCAAGGAGGTGGCTTCCGACGCACTGATCGTTGCACTCAAGGGTGCACCGCCAGAGCTCAAGGACAAGATCATGTCCAACATGTCAACGCGCGCCGCAGAATCGTTCCGCGAAGACCTGGAGTCACGTGGGCCGATGCGTTTGTCTGAGGTGGAGGCACAGCAGAAAGAGGTGCTCAAGGTGGTGCGTCGTCTTGCCGATGAGGGATCGATTGTCATTGCTACGGGTGGTGACGAGGCCATGGTTTGAGCATGCGAAACTACACGCGCTTCATTCCTGGTGAAGAAATTCGTGCCGTTGAGCAGTGGGATTTTGGTGCGGTGGACAACAGTGCCGTGCTGCTGGCCGCCCAGGTCAAGGTGCAGCAAGCCACCGCTGAGAGGGCGCAGGATGAGGCGCTGCGGCAAGAGGGCTTTGCCCAAGGTTTTGAGCAGGGACGTGCCCACGCCACGCTCGAGGCGCAGCGGCAAATGGCGGATTTTTTGGCACAGCATGGCCAAAGCGCTGGGCAACAGATGGCACACCTATTTGAGCAGGTGCAGGCGCAACTGGCCGCGGCTGAACAAACATTGGCGCAAGGTGTGCTGGAGATTGCCTGTGAACTGGCGCGTCAAGTGCTGCGCCGGGAACTGGCCACAGACACTGCCGCGCTGCAGCCAGTGCTGCGCGAAGCGTTGGGACTTTTGCTGGCCGATGGCAAGAGCACGGTGGTGCGCCTGAATCCGTCGGACCGCGACACCCTGGCCAATGGGGCGCCCAATGAACTGGCCAACTTGGCCTTGACCTTGGTCGCAGACCCGTCCATCACCCCAGGTGGCTGTGTGATCGAGTCCGCCGGGACGGTGGTGGATGCAACGGTGCAAAAGCGCTGGTCGCGCGCCATTGCCACGCTAGGGCTCACCACGCCTTGGGATACGCTAGATGAACCCGCCTGAGACCGCGAACGCCTGGGAAGCATTTTTGGCTGATGCCAAAGAGCGTGTCAAGGCCGGGGCCACGCTGGAAGTGCGTGGCACGCTGACCCGCCTGTCTGGCCTGGTGCTGGAAGCGGCTGGCATTCGCGTGCCCGTGGGTTCGCAATGCCTGGTGACCATGAAAGGGCAGCCACCAGTGCTGGCCGAGGTGGTGGGTTTTGCTAACGACCGGGCTTTTTTGATGCCTGCCGGCGACGTGCATGGCCTGTCCAATGGCGCCGGTGTGGCGCCGCTGCCCGCCGATGTGGCGCCGCCCCGACTGCACGAGCGGCGTCAGGACCATGGTTTGGCCGACTACCGCATGCTGAGGCTGCCATTGGGTGACGGCCTGTTGGGTCGGGTGGTGGATGCCCAAGGCAGCCCGATGGACCGGATGGGCCCCATCCTGGATGTGGCTGCCCAGCCCTTGAACCGCCAGCCGATCAACGCGATGGACCGCGCGCCGGTGCGCGAACAGCTTGATACCGGCGTGCGCGCCATCAATGCCCTGCTGACGGTTGGGCGTGGCCAGCGAATTGGCTTGTTTGCCGGATCTGGCGTGGGCAAAAGTGTGCTGCTGGGCATGATGGCCCGCTACACCGAGGCCGACGTGATCGTGGTGGGCCTGATTGGCGAGCGAGGCCGTGAGGTCAAAGAGTTTATTGAGGATATTCTGGGCGCAGATGGGCGTGCCAGGTCGGTGGTGGTCGCGGCGCCAGCGGACGCGCCACCCCTGCTGCGCATGCAAGGCGCGGCTTACGCCACAGCCATCGCGGAAAATTTCAGGGATAAGGGCCGCCATGTGCTGCTGCTCATGGATTCGCTGACCCGCTACGCCATGGCGCAACGTGAAATAGCGCTGGCCATTGGTGAGCCACCTGCGACCAAAGGGTACCCGCCGTCCTGCTTTGCCAAGTTGCCGCAGCTGGTGGAGCGCAGCGGTAATGGGCTTGACGGTGTCGGCTCGATCACGGCGTTTTACACCGTTCTTTCTGAAGGCGACGACCAGCAGGACCCGATTGCAGATGCGGCCAGAGCCATCCTGGACGGTCACATCGTGCTGTCGCGTTCGCTGGCCGAATCAGGCCATTTTCCGGCCATCGACATTGAGCAGTCGGCCTCTCGGGTGATGCACAACGTCGTATCCCGCCAGCATTTTGAAATGGCGCGCCGCTTCAGGGCCATCAATTCCCGTTATGAAAAAGGCCGCGATCTGGTGCAGATCGGTGCCTATGCCAGCGGCTCTGACCCGGGTCTTGACGAGGCCATCCGTTTGCATGAGGGCATGTCAGCTTTCCTGCGTCAGGATATGCATGAGTCCGCCAGCCTGCGGGACAGCACCCAGGACATGTTGACCGCCATGGGCAGTCGCGAGGCGCTGGCATGAACCCGGCCAATGGCGTGGAGGCGCAATGGCTGGCATAAAAAGTGTCCGGCTTGCGATCCAGGTGGCCACCCTGCGGAGGGACCAGGCAGCGGCCATTCTGCTGCAAATGCAGCAGTCTCAATCTCTTGCACAAGAGCAGATGAGCCAGCTGAAAACCTATGCCGACGAAACCGAGGCGCGTTGGGCCAGGGCCGCCCAGATCAGCGTGACCACTGAAATGATGCGGCATCACTACCAGTTCATGGATCGCCTCCACCAGGCGGTGATTTTGCAGGAGGGGGTCCTGGGTCAGTGGGGCAGCAAGGTCGAACGCGCGCACACACACTGGCTCGAAACCGAGTTCAGGGTTACCGGCTTGAAGCAGGTGCTTAAAAGCAATGAAGCTGAATTGGCCCTGGTGCAGGCGCGCCGAGAGCAAAAAGAGATGGATGAATTTGCCGCCATGCAAACCCGGCGTACCGCACAGCAAACTCTAGAAGAGGATCGACGATGAGTATCGGAATAGCCGCCCCGCCAAGTCCCCAGCCCAAGGCGGCCAGCGCTGGGCTTAGGCCAAGCAGCCCGCTTGAGGCGGGTCCGCAGGGCGGCGCTTCTGTTGACGGCCCAGGCAGTTTTTCGACACTGCTTGCCGCCTCGACCAATGAGATGAGTGACCCGGAGCCGACGGCCGCGCAGGATGCCGCACCGGATGCCGCTAAAGAAGATTCACCACTGAAGATTCCGGCTGTCCCGCCAGCGCTAGACCTGGCCGCTTTGCTGGCGCTGGCCGGTCAAGCGGAAGCCGTGAGGGCGTCAGCGGACGCTGCGGCCAGTCCCACGACGGGTGACGGCCAGACGGGCAGGCCCACGGCACACCGTGCGACCGTCGCACCAGAGGAGGCCAAGGCGTCAGTTCTGGGTGGCTCGGCCCCTGGGGCTGCAGTCAAGGGTCCACTGCAGGCCGGAAAAGCCGGTGCCACTGACCCGCAGTCGGTAACGCCAGATCCGGCAGACAGTCGCCAGTCGGCCGCATCAGTCGCCAGGGCTGCTGAAAAACTGGAGACCCAGGGCGTGCGTCTGGAAGCTTTTTCACGGGAGCCAGCGTTGGCCGGTCTGTTGGCCGCTAGCGCCCTGGGAGACGGGCTCGTGCGGCAATCGGGGGCGAACTTGGACAAACCCTTGGGGCGATTGGCCTTATCCAGCTTGGAAGGCTCGGGCGGCGTTATGCAAGCAGCCACCGGGGCGTCGGGAGAGATCATGGCCCCACCCGAAGTAGTGACTGTGCAGACGACTGACACCATGCTGGCGGACACGGTGAGTTACTGGGTCAGCCAGGGTGTTCAAAAAGCCGAACTGAAGCTTGACGGCTTTGGCGCTGAACCGATTGAAGTCAGTATTTCTCTCGCAAATGGTGAGGCACAAATCGGTTTCAGGACCAATCGCGCCGATGTGCGCGACGTGATTGAAGGCGCCATGTCCCATTTGAAGGAACTGTTGGCCAGTGAAGGGCTTGTGCTTGCGGGGGCCTCGGTAGGCGCGTCTGGCCAGGACCGCGCAGGAGCGCAGGCGCAGCGCGAACGCGCTGGAGCGAGGCACAAAGGGGTCAGCCTGGTGGAGCCGGATGCGGCATTGTCAGCCCCTCGTGGCCGAGCCGTTTCGGGACGAACCGTCGACTTGTTCGTGTAACCGAGGGGTTGATTGGCGCGATAGGCCGACTTTTACAGCCCTGATCTTGACACTATAAATGTCATTATGCTCAATAATCGGTGTTCAAACTGTTGTCCCTAAGGAAAAGAAGTGGCTACCAAAGCTGATGCCGATAAGTCCGACGCTGCCGAGCCTTCGAGTGCTAAACCCAAGAGCAAAAAACTTTTGCTGATCGTTGGCGTTGCGGTGTTGGTGGTCGCGCTGGTGGGTGGCGGGGCCTTTTTCCTGCTCAGCAAAAAAAATGCGGCAGGCGAAGATGGCGAGGAGCTTGTGCAGCTGGCGCCCAAAGGACCGCCAACTTACCTGGCTCTGGACAACATGGTGGTTAATTTGGCTGATCCGGGTGGTGAGAAGGTGGCACAGATTGGTATCACGCTGGAACTGGCAGACTCAAAGGCCATAGACAAGGTGAAGCCCTTCATGCCCGCCATACGAAGTGGTGTGTTGTTGTTGGTGTCTCAGCGTACAGCGCAGGAATTATTGGCCATTGAGGGCAAGGAAAAGCTGGCAGCAGACATTCTGCTGGAGGCATCCAAGCCCTTCCAGTCCGTGCCCGACGCGGCAGCAAAGCCAAAAAAAGAGGCCGCAAAGACCAAAAAGAAGGCGACAGAGAAGGCACCGGTGAACGATAGTCCGGTGCTGGCTGTGCTGTTCTCGAGTTTCATCGTTCAGTAACTGCGAATTCGCCAGCTATTTATGAGTGAATCCTTTCTCTCCCAGGACGAAGTCGACGCGCTGCTGGAAGGCGTGACCGGGGAAAGCCAGAAACTGGCAGACGAGCTTCAGGAGCAAGGTGACGTTCGGGCTTACAGCATCTCCAGCC
Source organism: Comamonas sp. lk (assembly GCA_943324505.2). GTDB lineage: Bacteria > Pseudomonadota > Gammaproteobacteria > Burkholderiales > Burkholderiaceae_C > Rhodoferax. Next base: position 12,095 of record CALPLW020000048.1, on the reverse strand, counting down.
AAGAGCGCATTGTTCGTGGGCGTATGCCCTCGATGGAGATCGTCAATGAACGGTTTGCTCGCAATTTGCGGGTGGGCTTGTTCAACATGATTCGCCGAAGCCCTGAAATTTCTCTGGGGCCGGTGTCAGTGCAGCGCTACAGCGCCTTCTTACGTGAATTGGCGGTGCCCACCAACTTCAACATCATGGCGATCAGGCCCCTGCGCGGCAGCGGCTTGATTGTGTGCGAACCGGCCTTGTTGTTTGGCATCATCGAGATGCTGTATGGCGGCGCCGGCAAGTTCAAGACGCGGATTGAGGGACGCGAATTTTCGCAGACTGAACAGCGCATCATTAACCGACTGGTGGGGGTGATCACCGAAGAGTACAAAAAGGCTTGGAAGGGCATTTATCCGCTCGAGTTGGAGTACCAGCGTTCGGAAATGCAGCCGCAATTTGCCAATATTGCAACGCCCAGTGAAATTGTTGTGTCAACACATTTCCAAGTTGAAATCGGTGATATCGCGGGCGCCATTCATTTCTGCATGCCGTATGCGACTTTGGAGCCGATTCGCGACGTGTTGTATTCGTCTACTCAGGGCGATTCAGTCGAGGTGGATCGACGCTGGGTGAACGTGCTGACGCAGGAAATTCAGGCGGCCGAGGTGGTGCTGGTGGCCGAATTGGCCCGCGCCAATGCCACGATTGAGCAGCTGATGGCGATCAAGCCTGGGGATTTCATTGAGTTGGACCGCAAATCAAAAATCGAAGCCACGGTTGCGGGTGTTCCGGTATTTGAATGCCAGTATGGTACGCACAACGCAAAGTACGCGTTGAGAATTGACAGAAGCTTGCGCGGGAATGACCTCGCCTGGATGGGAGAAAAAAATGGCAATTGACGAAAACGGGACCGAAGACGACGGCATGGCAAGTTGGGCGGAGGCGCTTCAAGAGCAACGCGCCTCGGAAGCTGGCGGCATTGAGCCAGGCAGTGTACTTTCGGGCGAGCCATCCCGCCCGTTCTCGGGTGCGCCACCCTCAAGTGATGTGCCGATCAACGACATCAACCGCGTGCTGGACATCCCGGTGCAATTGTCGGTGGAGTTGGGCCGTACTCGGGTTCCTATCAAGCACATCCTCCAGTTGGGCCAGGGTTCTGTGGTTGAGCTCGATGCCTTGGCTGGCGAGCCGATGGACGTACTGGTCAATGGTTATTTGATCGCCCAGGGCGAGGTCGTTGTGGTGAACGACAAATTCGGCATCCGGCTGACGGACGTTGTCACGCCGTCGGAGCGTCTGCGTAGAGTCAGCAAAGGATGAAGCGCACATGACGCAGACGCTAGGGTGGGTCGCTGTTTTCGTTTTTTTATTGGCTTTGTTACCGATGGCTGTGAAATGGCTGAAGCAGAGGGCACTGGGCAGCGTGGCTAGAGCCGACTCGGCAGCCAAAATCGTATCTGTCTTGGCGGTCGGCCCTCACCAAAGGGTGGTGACCGTCGAGCAGGGGCCAGATCATGCCCGCGTCCGGCTCACCCTTGGAGTCACAGCGCAAACAATCACCTTGCTGCACAGCATCGACCTAAGGGCGGAGCCACAGGCATCGGCGGTGGTGGCGCTCCCGGATTCAAGCCCGGTTTGATGGCGCAATCTATGTTGTTCAGGCGGTACTTTGGTTGGTTACAGTCTTCCGTCAGGCTTAAATTCTGGGCGGCGGGTGGCATTGCCGTTGTCGGGCTCTCATCGGCGTGGGCTCAGACGGCCGGACAGTTGCCCTTATTGGTGGGCACTGGCGGATCTGGCATGAGTTTTTCGGTGCCAGTCCAGACCTTGCTGTTTTTCACAGCCCTGTCGTTTCTGCCAGCTGTGTTGCTAATGATGACCGGGTTTACCCGGATCGTGATCGTGCTTTCACTTTTGCGCCAGGCCTTGGGTACCCAGTCTGCGCCCCCGAATCAGGTCATTGTGGGCTTGTCGCTGTTTCTAACTTTTTTTGTCATGGGCCCGACCTTGGACAAGGTGTACAACGAGGCCTACCTCCCCTACTCCAAAAACGCGATGCCCTTTGAACAGGCGCTTGATAAGGCAGAGGCGCCATTGCGCCAGTTCATGAGCAAACAAACGCGGCAGTCGGACTTGGCGCTGTTTGTCCGGCTCGCCAAACTGGAACCCGGTGCCAATGCCCAGACTGTGCCCATGCGTGTTCTGGTACCGGCCTTTGTGACCAGTGAGCTCAAGTCGGCGTTTCAAATCGGTTTCATGATTTTCATTCCCTTCCTTGTGATCGACATTGTGGTGGCCAGTGTTTTGATGTCACTGGGCATGATGATGCTGTCGCCTGTGCTTGTGGCCTTGCCATTCAAATTGATGCTTTTTGTACTGGCAGATGGCTGGAACCTGCTGATTGGTTCTTTGGCTTCGAGCTTTGCTGTTTGAGGGGTAGACATGAACGCGCAGATGGTACTAACCATGGGCCAGGAGGCTTTGATCATGTTGCTGATGGTGTCGGCCCCGGTCTTGGGTGTGGTGCTGTTGGTTGGGTTGGTCATCAGTCTTTTTCAGGCGGTTACTCAGATCAACGAAGCGACCCTGGCTTTTGTGCCCAAGTTGGTAGCAGCGGTGGCAGTGTTCGCCATGGCCGGGCCATGGATGCTCAACATGCTTGTGGAGTACATCCGTCGGGTGATCGAAGCGATCCCGGGTGCGGTAAGCTGACCGGGGCCGCGAGCCATGATCGCCCTGACCGAAAGCCAAATCGTGGCTTGGCTGTCGCCTCTAATTTGGCCATTTCTCCGGGTACTGGCGGTCTTTACGTCGGCCCCTATTTTTTCCTCTCGAGCATTCCCTTTACGGGCGAGGGTTGGGCTGGCGCTGTTGATTGCCATTGCGGCTGAGCCAAGTTTGACGGGGCAACCGGTGATCAGCATGACCGGCCCAGACGCTTTGGGAGCGGTATTCCAACAGGTCGGCATTGGCTTGGCCATCGGTTTTACTGTAAGGCTAGTCTTTGCGTCGGTTGAACTCGCCGGAGAAGTTGTCGGCTTTCAAATGGGTTTGAACTTTGCATCGTTCTTCAATCCCTCGCTCAACACCCAATCCAGCGCGGTGGCTGCGTTCTTTGGACAGATGTCAACTTTTCTGTTTGTCGTGATGAACGGGCATCTGATGATCCTGATGGCGGTCATCAAAAGTTTTGAGGCTTTTCCGGTAGACCAGAATTTCTTGGTCGCACTGTCCAGCCTGAAACTGTACAACCTAGGTGCGGACCTTTTTGCCACGGGTCTTTGGATTGCCCTGCCAATGATCGGCATGCTCATGTTCGTCAACCTCGGCTTGGGCATTGTGTCGCGTGTTGCTCCGCAAATGAACATCTATGCAATTGGCTTTCCGATCACCCTGACAGTTGGCCTGATGGGTATCGCTGTCACCTTGCCTATGCTGGATCAGCCCATGATGACACTGATGGAGCGGGCCATTGATCTTTTTGCCAGGCGCTGACGGAGTGCTACACCAAACCGTTGCGAATGGCGTATACCGTGAGTTCAGAGTTGTTGCTGAGTTTGAGCTTTTCCAGAACTCTTGAGCGGTAAACGCTGATAGTCTTGGGGCTGAGCATCAGTTCCTCCGCAATGTCCGACAAGCGTTTGCCCGAGGCGATTTTCAGCAGGGTTTGCAGCTCACGTTCGGACAAAGCGGCATGCAAGCTTTCGTTTTCGGGCATGCGCAGACTCTCGACCAGCATGCTGGCAACATCGGCGGTGACGTACTTCCGACCTTGCGCGACGGTCCTTACCGCTTGGATCAGTTCAGCGGGCTCGCCTGCTTTATTCAAATAGCCTTGGGCGCCTGCGCGTAGGCACCGTATCGCGTACTGGTCTTCGGGAAACATGGACACAATCAGGACCTTGATAGGCGAACCCGACTCGCGCAGGCTTGACAGGACCTCCAGGCCGCCTCGCCCGGGCATATTGAGGTCCAGCACCAGGACATCGCATGCCGTATTCCTGATCGCCTCACGGACTTCAGCATAGTTGGACGCCTCTCCTGTGACTTGTATGTCGACTGCTTCTGACAATGTTTCACGAATGCCGCGCCGGACCATGGCGTGGTCATCGCACAAAATGACGCGGATCATGTCAATCAGTCTCCTGGTTCAACGCCCCTGAGGACGCGGGCAGTGGCACCGACAAAATGATTGACGCGCCCTTACTTTCAAAACTGCTGATGTCCATCCAGCCTCCCACCGTCTTGGCCCGCTCTTGAAGGCCGCGAATACCAAAGGACTTTGGCTTGGCGAGCTCGGCCTCGCCAATGCCCTGCCCATTGTCCCTGACCTCCAGGGTCAGCACGCCTTCAGCGTCTGACAAGTCAATATCGACCAGATCACAGTTCGCGTGCTTGCTGATATTGGTCAGGGCTTCCTGGGCGGTTCGGTAAGCCACCAATTGCACTGCTTTAGGGATCTCCCTTGAGGTGTCGGAGGCGTGAAACACAGTCTTGATGCCGGTTCGTTTGGAAAAATTTTCTGCCAACCATTGGACTGCTGCTGCCAAACCCTGGTCGAGAATCGCCGGCCTAAGGTCTTTCATAATTCTCTGACTGGCATCGAGCGCGTGTCTTAGCATCTCCTTGGCCGACTGCAGGTGGGACAGTGCGGCCTCATCCGAGGTATGCCGCCCGAGCCATGACAGGTCAAAACGCACTGCGGCCAGTGCGCCGCCAATATCGTCGTGAATTTCTCGGGCAATGGCGGCGCGCTCTTGCTCAATGGTGGCTTGAAGATGCTCGGCAAATTCGGCAAGGCGCCTTTGAGAGAGCGCCAACTCGGTGTCTGAGGCGTCCTTTGCCCTTCGAATCGCGTGCAATTCCAACACACGCCGGATGGTAGGGGCCAGTTTGGCCACGTCATCTTTGGCAAGGTAATCGCTCACGCCCAGCTTGATGGCGGCCACTGCAGCCGATTCGCCTATCGCCCCAGATAGCAAAACAAAGGGTGGGCGCTCTGCTTGATGTTGCAACACCTCCCAGGCGTCCAGCGCTGTGAAGCCCGGCAGGCGGTAATCCGCAAGAATGACATCGAAGTGCCGCAGCCGAAGCTGTTCTGCGAAGTCTTCTAGACTTTCTACGCGCAGTAATTCAAATGTTTCACCTGTACGGTCGAGAGCACGACGCACCAGATCATGGTCGACCTCAGAATCCTCCAAGTGCAGGACGGTTAATGTTGTTTCGGTTGCAGGTTTTTGATGCATGATGAACGGTATGATTAGACACTATGCGTGGCGTAATCTGATTTGCGCTAGTTCGGTGATGTTTCAAAGGCGAAAAATCTGCTGGTAATCCATAGGGGCGGCAAGCTGCTGCGGCGGGCAACATGGGGTAAGGGAATGCGGGAGTCAGTGATATCGGAGTCAGTCCCCTCGGTAGAGGTCCCCGTGATGTTGGTCGCTGAGGTCCAGGATTCTTTGTTCATGGTAATTCACGACCTGAATCGGCTTGATGGCCTGCTTGCCCACACGATGGAGAACCTGATGCTCCGTTTCTCAAATGCACTCTCGCATTTGGAAAGCGCCGGGCGGGCGGGCGGGGCTGACCTGGATGCTGCCCGGGGCGCGATGAGCGCTGCCGTGATCGAGTTGCAGTTTCAGGATATTGCATCGCAACTCATTGCCCACTCAACAAAGACGCTTCAAGGCTGCGCCTATCGCTTGGCGGCGGAATCCATGGGTTCAGAAGATGGCGAAGCAATTCCTTTTGTCGAGGATTCGCCCCAGCGCCCCAACCCCGTGACCCAAGGCGAAATGGACGCTGGGTCTGTCGAGCTTTTTTAGTGTTTTTTGATAAATAACTTCAGTAACAGTTGGAGCTGTGCATGGCCTTTATTCTCGCAGTTGATGATTCGCCGTCCATGCGTAAGATGGTCTCTTTTACGTTGAAAGGTGCTGGGTACCAGGTCGTAGAGGCTGTCGATGGTGTCGACGCCTACGAAAAGGCGCAAATGCAGCCGTTTGATCTGGTGCTGACAGATCAGAACATGCCGAGGCTGGACGGCTTGGGATTGACTCGGAAATTGAGGGAGCACCCCCAATTCAAGACAGTGCCGATATTGGTCTTGACCACTGAGTCCAGTGACTTGATGAAGCAGGCGGGACGGGCAGCGGGTGCGACGGGTTGGCTGGTAAAGCCGTTTGATCCAGCACGGTTGCTGGAGGTAATCAATAAGGTCATCAGGTAGTTAGCCCCATTGGCGTTGAATGGCTTTGCCACAAGGATTAGATTCACATGTCAGATGCACAGCAACATAGGGGCGGCGTGGAGAGTGACTTCGATCTGACACAGTTCTATCAGATTTTTTTCGAGGAAGCGGCGGAGAATCTGGACCTGATGGAGCAGATGCTGCTCAGCCTGCACCTCGAGACTGCCGATGATGAGGAACTCAATGGGATTTTCCGTTGTGCTCATTCGGTCAAGGGTGGTGCTGCGACTTTCGGTTTTGCGGACGTGGCCGGGTTGACACACCAGATGGAGTCATTGCTGGACCGCTTGCGGCGCCATGAGATCCAGCCTAATCCAGCCATGGTGGATGTATTGCTGCAATCTGCCGATGTCTGCCGCAGCCTGTTAGCCCGCCATCAGGCGGGGGGAATCGGCGAGTCTCCACCCACCGAGGCGCTCGTGCAGCGTATCAGCGAACTGGCCTTAGGCGATGGGCAACATTCTGCGCCGACGGTCGCTCCGGCGACGGCGCCACTTGAACGTCCGGTTCAGCCTGAGTCGCAGCCGATAGCAGTTGTCGGCGAGCGAACACTGGAAATCTTGGTGGGTCCGCTCAAAGACATGGCGCAAGGGGAAGCCCTGCGAGAGTTGTTTCGCGATATTCCAGGGCTGGGAACCATAGAGGCGTTGGTTTGTGATCAGGCTGACATGCAGAAGTTTTCAGTGGTTAGCTCGACTTCTAGTGATGAAATACTTGATTTGTTTGAGTTTCACGTCTCACGCAGCCAAGTTGCGATCAAGGACGTGACTAAAAACATGCCGGAACCCCTAGTGGTACCGGCCGACGCCATAGCCGTTTTTCGCGCAACGCAACCGCAGCCTGGCACGATGGCGCTGGATGATCCTCCCCCCGGAACGCCTTTGGCGCCGTTGCCGGGGTTTGGTTTTTTTGATGGTGCTCCTGGAGCGCCGATGGTTCCCTCAGCCCATGTGCCGACAGTTGTTGAAAAATCAGTGGCGCATACGAAACCGATTGAAAGGCCCATTACGCCGCTGGCCCAGGTGGATGCCGCCACGATTCGAGTATCAATCAGCAAGGTGGACCAACTGATCAATCTGGTTGGTGAGTTGGTCATTACTCAGGCCATGCTGGCTCAAAATAGCCTCGCGTTGGAAGCAGGCCAATTCCCGAAGCTCATGGCTGGCTTGGCGGACCTTGATCGGAATACACGGGATTTGCAGGATTCGGTGATGTCTATCCGGATGATCCCGATGTCTGTGGTTTTTAGTCGCTTCCCGCGGATGTTGCGCGACTTGGCATCCAAGCTAGGAAAAAAGGTCGACTTTGTTACGCTGGGAGAGTCGACGGAGCTCGACAAAGGACTGGTTGAAAAAATCACTGATCCGCTAACGCACTTGGTTCGCAACAGTTGCGACCATGGCGTGGAACTGCCGGAAGAGCGGGTTCGTGCGGGCAAACCTGAAACTGGAACCATCACCTTGTCGGCGGCTCATCAGGGCGGTTCAATTGTCATCGAAGTGCGCGATGATGGGCGCGGCATGTCGCGGGAAAAAATCTTGAAGAAGGCGCGCGAACGAGGGTTGGATGTGTCCGATCAAATGCCTGATGCTGAAGTTTGGCAGTTGATATTTGCACCTGGTTTTTCCACGGCTGAAGTGGTCACCGATGTCTCTGGCCGAGGTGTCGGCATGGACGTCGTTAAGCGGAATATCACGGCACTTAGCGGAACGGTTGAAATTGACTCTGCCGAAGGCTATGGGATGCGGGTATCGGTTCGCTTGCCTCTTACATTGGCCATCATGGATGGCATGTCAGTGGGCGTCGGCAAGGAGGTCTATATGCTTCCGCTTTCCTCGGTTGTCGAGTCATTTCAGGTCAAAGCCGATGCGATCAATACGCTCGGACAAGGTGCGCAACTGGTCAAGGTGCGCGACGAGTACATGCCGGTGGTTGAACTGGAAAGAATTTTTCAAATCCCTAGGGCAGACCGCGACAAACCCAGCGACATCATGGTCGTGATTGAGGCCGACGGTAGTCGAGTTGCTCTGTTGGTCGATGATCTTTTGGGTCAGCAGCAGGTGGTTGTGAAGAACCTTGAGTCAAATTATCGAAAGATCCCGAATGTTTCGGGCGCCACCATTCTTGGGGACGGCAAGGTTGCGCTGATTCTCGACACGAGTGCTCTGGTGCGGCGTTCCCGTCATTGACTCCATAGCGGAGTAAGGACAACACATGACTGCAATGGGACAGAAAAAAGACAATGATTTTGCCGATGAACGAGAGTACCTGACCTTTCGACTCGATCGAGAGGAGTTCGGCATCGACATTCTGAAGGTCCAGGAAATACGCGGCTACGAGCTGCCCACCCGGGTTGCCAACGCGCCGAGTTTCATTAAAGGGGTCATTAACTTGCGCGGGACCATCGTGCCTATCGTTGATTTGCGACTGAAATTCGATTGCCCAAGGTCCGAGTACGACAGTTCAACAGTGGTGATCGTCCTTAACCTTGCGAGGCGAATTGTGGGCATCGTCGTCGATTCAGTCAGCGATGTTCTCACGTTGCCCTCTGAGAACTTTAAGCCTGCGCCAGATATTGACACCGTCATTGATCGCGAATCGGTTGTGGGGCTTGGGTCATTGCGGGACCGCATGCTGATCCTGCTCGATATCGAGAAACTGATGGCGAGTCAAGGCATGGCTTTGACATCAGATGCGATTAACTGATCCAGTCGAGCGTGCAGAGTGGACGTCCATGCTAATCGCCTGTGCTGTCAGCTACCGTGCTTGACAGCATGAGTCGTGCCCATGACATGGAGTCAGGATGGGATGCCCTGCAAGGCAGAGAATTCGCATGGACTAAGGCTGATTTCGATCGGGTCCAAGCCTTAATCTATCAGCGCGCCGGGATCAGCTTGCATAACGGCAAGCACGCGATGGTTTACAGCCGCTTGTCCAGGCGACTGCGCGAAACCGGGCATCAGAGTTTCAAAAATTATTTGGCCTGGCTTGACAAGCAAGACGGTCCCGAGTGGCAAGAATTTGTAAATGCCTTGACCACTAACTTGACATCATTTTTCAGGGAGCAGCATCACTTTGAAATTTTCACAGAGCATTTGCTTAGCCAGCCAAGCCGAGCCTGGAAGATTTGGTGTAACGCGGCTTCCACTGGGGAAGAGCCGTATTCCATCATCATCGCCGCCATGGAGGCACTTGGCGCGAAGGCTAACGTTCATTTGACGGCCAGTGACATTGACTCCAAGGTATTGACTGCCGCGGCTCGGGCCACCTATCGCCTGGACGGCCTCAAAGGCATGAGTCCTCAACGCCTGCACCGTTTCTTTCTTAAAGGGAAAGGGAGCAACAACGGATTGGTCAAAGTCAGGCCTGAACTAAAAGCCTTGATTGACTTTGTGAATGTCAACCTCATCAGGGATGACTGGCCATTTCGAGAGAGATTTGACGTTGTCTTTTGCCGAAATGTCATGATCTATTTTGATGCCTCGACGCAACGGAGGGTTTTGGAGCGCATTCATAGGGTGATGTTGCCCGGGGGACTGTTGTTTGTTGGGCATGCGGAAAATTTTGGGGAGTTCCGCGACTTATTTTCGCTAAAGGGCAGGACCGTGTATGAGCGACTTTAGCGGTACCGTGACGGTGGGGCGATCGTCGCGGATCGAAAAACTCAAAGCACAAGCCCGTAGCCCTGGAGAAGCCTCGTTTTACTACCTTGACCATCACTTTAAGCATGACGCTGTCAAAGTTTTGCCTGGAGAGTACTTCGTGGCATCCGAAGACATCCTTATCACGACTGTGTTGGGTTCCTGTATCGCAGCCTGTATCTGGGACGGCCGGGTGCACATAGGAGGCATGAATCACTTCATGTTGCCCGAAGGTGATGGCAGTGACGGCCAAGGGCGCTACGGCTCCTACGCGATGGAATTGCTGATCAACGGGCTTTTGAAAAAGGGCGCTAGGCGAGAGTCATTGCAGGCCAAGGTGTTTGGTGGTGCCCAGGTCATGGCAGGACTCACCACAATGAACGTCGGTGAACGGAACACGCAATTCGTGCTCGACTATCTGTCAACAGAGAGAATTCCAGTGGTATCCAAGGACGTCCAAGACATTCATCCAAGAAAAGTTTGTTTTTTTTCGGCTTCAGGCAGAGCGCTGGTCAAGCGACTGGCGCACTCGCACCCTGAAACGCTGGCAGTTGAAGAACGTAGGGGCCATGCTGCTCTGGTCGCACGGTCTAACGCAGCCGGCTCAGTTGATCTTTTTTGAAGGCTTCTCCAAGTGAAGAAAATTCGCGTCGTTGTCGTGGATGACTCAGCCTTGGTAAGGAGTCTGCTGGCAGAAATTATCAATCGTCAACCCGACATGGTGTGCGTAGGGGCGGCCAGCGACCCCCTCGCCGCACGTGAAATGATCCGTGAACTTGACCCTGACGTCATCACGCTGGATGTCGAAATGCCCAAGATGGATGGTCTTGAATTTCTCGGCCGACTGATGAGACTCCGACCGATGCCTGTGGTCATGATTTCCACCTTAACTGAGCGCGGCGCTGAAGTCACCATGAGGGCCTTGGAGCTAGGTGCCGTTGACTTTGTCGCCAAACCGAAATCTGGCTTCTCGGATGGGTTCAGTGCAATGGCGGCTCAGATTGTTCACAAAATCAGGATTGCCGCTTCAGCCAAAGTTAAGCGAGTCGCCGATCAGCCTACTGGCGCATCCCAAGCCTTTATGAGGCCCCAGTCGTTACCGCAGGACGGAAGGCCGCTAGGGACGCATGCTCGGGATAAGTTGGTTTTTATTGGCGCTTCAACGGGGGGGACCGAAGCCATCAAAGAGGTGCTCACTCGCCTACCTGCGGATGCGCCGGCCATTTTGATAACGCAGCATATGCCGGCTGGTTTCACCCGTAGCTTCGCCTATCGTCTGAATGCATCGTGCGCCATGGCTGTAAAAGAAGCTGTACCCGGTGAGCGGATTCTTTCTGGCCACGCCTACATTGCGCCTGGGGGACGGCAGTTTTCGATTGAGCGACGGGGCGCCAGTCTGGTCGCTGTGGTCGAAGATTCGCCATTGGTGAACCGACACAAGCCGTCCGTGGAGGTGCTGTTCAAATCAGCTGCACTTGTGGTGCGTGAGCATGCCATTGGCGTGATGCTAACCGGCATGGGCAGTGACGGTGCTAGGGCCATGCGTGAAATGAAGGATGCCGGAAGTTACAATATCGTCCAAGACGAAGCCAGTTCTGTTGTGTTCGGCATGCCTCGCGAGGCCATCGCCCACGGAGCTGCGGACGAAGTCATCCCGGTGACTCAGATCGCGGCAGCCTTGCTGGCTAAGTTCAGAAGCGCCTAAGCTGACCGGTCATGCTGTCATCGGATGCTTTGCTTGCCAAAAAATTTGCGCTTTGGCCTAGGTTAGCTGGGTTGGCCTTGAAGTGGAGCCAGCGTAAATTTTTCAAAAATTTTGAAAAAAATCGATCCAGTTGTCCAAAGCGTCAAAAAGCGTGTAATAATACAAGGCTTCGCTGATCACAGTGAGGCGGAAAGAGCGGATTACTCAAGGGTGAGGATGCTAAGTTCATTAACAACATACAGCCGATAAGCGTGGGCGTTTGAAGGCGATTGCCAAGTTCTTCGGAACTAAGTCTTAATTGACTTACAAACGCTCATGAAGTAAAAAAGATGTGATATTCGTCAAAGAAAATCACGTCAATTCCAATTTATGAGTTGCACAGAGATGTGCAAAAAATTCAAGATCGAACTATAGAGTTTGATCCTGGCTCAGATTGAACGCTGGCGGCATGCCTTACACATGCAAGTCGAACGGCAGCACGGGAGCAATCCTGGTGGCGAGTGGCGAACGGGTGAGTAAT
>CALPLW020000047.1 GCA_943324505.2 Comamonas sp. lk | reverse complement strand
TGTTGCGGTTCAGGCCCAGCCACTGGGCGGCACGAGATTGGTTGTGGTCGGCGTGCTGCATGACGATCTCCAGCAACGGCCGCTCCACCACGGTCACCAGCATGTCGTACATGCGGTCTGGCTCAGTGCCCTGCAGGTCCCGGAGGTACCCCTCCAGGCTGCTGCGCACACAGTCTTGAATCAATTGCTTGATCATGGCGTTGTCTCCAGATGCGGCTCTAGGTTTGGCCGGTGCGCCGCGGGCGCGACGGGCAGTCGGTCCATCTGCTGGTTGAGGCGCTCAAAATAACCGGCCACAGCCAGCAGTTGCTGACCACAGTCATCCATCAGGTTCATCCGATCCCGAAAATCCTCGCTGCCCGGTAAGTCTTGCAGGTACCAGGCAATGTGCTTACGGGCAGTTCTAACGCCCAGGTAATCGCCATAGAGGCTGTAATGGTCATGAAGGTGCTCCAGCAATAACTGCCTCACTTCAGCCACCAAGGGCGGTGCCAGGTGCTTGCCCGTCGCCAAAAAATGGGTGATTTCACGAAAAATCCAGGGTCGGCCTTGTGCGGCCCGCCCAATCATGACCGCGTCGGCTCCGGTGGCTGCCAACACCGCCTGCGCCCGCTCGGGGCTGTCAATGTCGCCATTGGCCACCACCGGCACCTTGACGGCCGCCTTGACCGCCGCCACTGTGTCATATTCGGCCAGGCCACGGTAGCCCTGCTCCCGGGTTCGGCCATGGACAGCAATCATCTGGACGCCGGCTTGTTCAGCCGCCATGGCCAAGGCCACCGCATTTTTGTGCGCCTGGCACCAGCCGGTACGCATCTTCAAAGTGACTGGTACGCCATGAGGGGCGCAGGCCGCCACCACAGCCGCCACAATCGTCATCGCCAACGTCTCGTCTTGCATCAGGGCTGATCCAGCCCATTTATTACAGACCTTCTTGGCCGGGCAACCCATGTTGATGTCAATGATCTGAGCGCCACGGTCGATGTTGTAGCGCGCCGCATCGGCCATCATGCCCGGCTCGGTGCCGGCGATTTGCACCGCGATCGGACCGGGCTCTCCGTCGTGGTTGGCCCGGCGCGCAGTTTTGGGCGTGTTCCATAAGTCTGGCCGTGATGTCACCATCTCGCTGACCGCATAGCCAGCTCCCAAGCGTCTGCACAGCTGACGGAACGGCCTGTCGGTTACCCCAGCCATCGGGGCTACGAACAAGCGGTTGGGCAACTGAAAAGGACCAAGTTTCATTCAGACGAAGCGTAGTGGGCGGCGGGCAGAATCAAAGCGCTATTGACCTTGAACGCCGAGCGTGAATTGCATTCTAACTGCCTAAAATTTCAGCAAACGAAACGCTCGGGCGGGCAGGCCAGCAAGCTTCCTCAAAGCAAGCCCTGCTTATACTCGCGCCCACATGGACGCCTGGATCACCCCCCTGCTGGCCTGGCTGGCACTGCCAGAATTTGGTCTGAGCACGGTATTTGTGGTGTCATTCATCTCGGCGACATTGCTGCCGCTGGGCTCAGAGCCAGTGGTGTTTGGCTTGATCAAGCTCAACCTAGCGATGTTTTGGCCGGTGATCCTGGTGGCCACGGCAGGCAACACGCTGGGCGGCGCCGTGACCTGGGGGATGGGCTGGGCGTCTCACCGGGTCGTGGACAAGTATCAACACTCCGCCCACCACGTGCGTGCGCTGGACTGGCTGCAACGCATCGGCCCCAAAGCCTGCCTGCTGGCCTGGCTGCCCGGCGTGGGCGACCCCCTGTGCGCTGTGGCGGGCTGGCAGCGCCTGCCATTTTGGCCCTGCCTGCTGTATATGGGCATTGGCAAATTTTTGCGCTACCTGCTGATGACGGCCGCGTTGCTCTGGGTGTTTCCGTCAACGGCGCTCAGCTAAACCTCAGGCGCTGGCCGATACCAAGCCCCTGCGCCTTCTGCAGCAGGGCATAACCCAGCGCAATATCGCTCAAGGACAAGCCCCGGTGCCAGAACAGAATGGTTTCCGCGTCGTTTTCGCGCCCTGCCTTGAGCCCCGCCACCACCTGCCCCATCTCGGCGTGCAAACTCTGCGCCGACAACTTTCCCGCCTCCACATGGGCCCGCAACGAGCCGAACTGCCCGCCCTTGCACTGACCCCAGTCGTCCACCACGAGTTTGGACATGATGTCGGTCAGGCTCAACTCCACCGCGCTCATGGTCCCGTAAGGCACCACCAAAGCGCCAGGCTTGATCCATTCAGTTTTCAGCAGCGGTGTGGGCTCGCGCAACCGAGAGGCCTCAACCACAATGTCGGCGCCCGCCACGGTGTCGTGCCAGTTGTCGCACACCCGAACCGGTTTGCCCAGGTCTTTGGAGAGGCGCTCGCCGAATGCGTTGCGGCTCTCGGGTCGCGCTGAATGCACGCGGATCTCGTCAAAGTCAAACAGCTTGTCGAGCAGTCGCACGTTCCAGTAAGCAGTGCCACGGGCACCGATATGACCCAGCACCTTGCTGTTCTTGCGGGCCAGGTACTTGGCGCCAATGGCTGTCACTGCGCCGGTGCGCATGTCTGTGATAGCAGAGGCATCGATGATGGCGACCGGGACGCCGGTGCGTGGGTCAAACAAGTTGAGCACCCCTAGTTCAGAGGGCAAGTCCTGCTTGTAATTGTCGACAAAGTCGCCCACCACCTTCACACCAGCCAGGTTGATCGGCGCCCCAATGGCGCCGCGCAAGACATTGAAGTGACCGTCCACGCCAGCCTTAGGCGCCAGGTGCATGCGCGGCTCGATGACACATTCACCGCGGCCCTGGGACGCCAGGCTGGACTCGATGGCCTGAAGGATCTCGTGGTCCGTGAGCGCCAGGGCTTCGATGTCGGGGCCGTTGAGGTAGGTGATGTGGATGGGGTTCATGATGGTCCAGGTTTCAGTTCGGCAGGCTTGCGCCTGTCATAGGTTCAGATCAGGCCCCGCGCAGTTTGTGACCGGCCATGGCAACCCGCACCTCAGCGCGCAGTTCCCAGACCACACTGTCTGCAAACAAGGCGTGCTGCGCGGCCATCGCATCCGGGCCGCAGGGGCGATCTGCCTGCAGGGGTGCAACGGCGGATCGCACCGCATCAAACACCACCTGCGTGCCGACGCCCAGCGTGAGGGGGCCCCGCAACCCAATCGCTTGAGCCGCCACCAGCGCCTCGACAGCCACCAGATGGCGCAGCAAACGCATCTGTTCGTCGAGTTTACGCACGCACAACAGGGCGTGGGTGGCATGGTCCTCGACTGTGTCAGACACCACCACCGCGTCCAAGCTGGCCGGCGTGGCCTTGAGGCGTATCTCGGCGTGCAGGGCGGCAGCGGTCTTTTGCAGGGCATTGAAACCCACGCTGGCGCCACCCACTGGCGACAGGTACTTCGGCAAGCCACTCAAGGTCGGATTCTGCAGCTTGATCACCCGCTGCACCGATGCCGTTGCCAGGTGGGTGAGCGCGATCGCCATACTGTCAAAAGCCAGCGCGATCATCGGCGGATGAAAATTGGGCGACGACAGCATCTCACCCTCGGCCGCAAGAACCAGCGGGCTGTCTGAGATACCGTTGATCTCGGACTCCACCGCGTCGCTGAGCATGGCCAGTGCGGCATGCGTGGAGCCAAACAACTGCGCCATGGTCCGAAAGGACAAGGCGTCCTGGATCGAGCGTGGTGGTTCGGCGTAAAGGCTGCTGCCAGCCAGCAGCGCCCGAAACAGGGCCGCTGCCGCCACCTGCGCGCCCGCCGGTCGGGCCGCCGCAATGCGTGGGTCGAACACACTCAGGTTGGCCGCATAAGCCTCATCAGCCAGGGCGGCGACTGCAGCGGCCACCAAAAGCAATTCAGCAAGGTCTGATGCCACCAGGGCCGCGTACCCGGCAGTGACCGGGCTGGCATTGATCAAGCCCAGGCCGTCCTTGGCCTGCAGACGCACTGGCGTGAGACCGGCCGATTGCAGCGCAGCAGCGCCTGGGTAACGATGGCCCTGAAAAAATGCCTCGCCCTGCCCGATGACGGGCGCGGCCAGATGCGCTGACAGGCCCAAATCACCCGCGCCGATCGAGCCAAACATCGGCACCACCGGCGTCACGCCCCGATCCAGCAGTTGGATCACCGCTTGTGCCGCTTCAAGACTGACCCCCGCGCCCCCACGCGCGATGCCGATCACGCGTGCGAGTTGCGCAGCGCGGACCACATCCAGTGGCAAGGCTGGGCCCATGCCGATCATCCGGCCCAGGATCACTTGCTCCTGAAAAGCCTCCACCTCGCTGGCATCGACGCGGTAGGCCAGATTGCCACCCAGGCCCGTGTTCAGGCCGTAGACTGGAGCGCCGTTGTCAATGTGCCGCTGAACCACCTCGCGGTCGGCCTGCAAGCGCTGCAGCGCGGCCGGAGAAAACGCAAACCGGGTCTCGCTGCGCGCCAACGCAGCGAGTTCATTGCAGGTGATGGGCGCAGCATCGATCAGGTAAGGGGGCGTAACAGCATCATGGCGCATATGCCAAGCTTAACGACAAAGTCATGGCAAATCTCGCGATGGGTTCGCAGGCAATCGCGTCACCCATGATCTCGGCCGACTTTCGCACGATGGATAACGCCAGGCCGCTGGCACCATGTTTCCCGCTCATTACGGGCCAAGCCATTGTCAATTTGCAAGCCGGACGCCGGCTACGAACTAGAGCTCGGCAGCAAGGCCTTGGCCGCCTCAATGCGCAGGGCCAGTTCGACCGCTGGGTCATGCATCACCGCCAACAAAAAGGCCTTGGGCGTCAGTGCTTGGCCGCTGGGATCGGGCGCGTAGGCGGGCGAGTAAGTCCGCAAAGAGCTCGGCATCTCGGTTAGCGGCACGGGCATGGCAGCCGGCTGCAGGCGGGCCAGGGCGGCCGCCAAGGCGGTGGGCTTGATAGGCTGCAGCCGCGCCAGCACATGAGCCTGGGCGTCAGGACTGGGGGCCTGGTCTAGCCAGGGCTCATCGGCAAAAATGGGGGCCAGATCTGGCGCCACAAAGGCTGACCAGTAGCCGTTGGCCGGCTGCTGACTGGGTACAGGCAATGGTTGTGCCACAGGGTCTGCCAGCGACGGCATGAGCCTGATGCGCTTTGGCGCCACTGCACCCAGGTAATGCTGCCGCAGCGCCTCCAAAAACACGGCAGCCTCGGCCACGGGCATCGGCTCCGCCAGTGACAACCACAGTTGGTAGCCATCCACGCCAGAGACTGCGATGGCGGGTGCCGGCAAGGCCAAGTCGGCCTGCAGCCCGCGCCAAAGCGGCGCCAGCAAGCCCCAGTCGGCCGGTCGGGCCAATTCCACCACCAGGGCGCGCACCTGGCCTTCAGGTGCCGCATACAGGCGCTGGATCTCAGTTTGCAGCGGGTTCATGCCATGGGCCAATTCAGACTCTGGCAACGGCCGGTGGGTTCAGGAGCTGAACAGGAAGTTCATCACATCACCGTCTTTGACGACGTAGTCCTTGCCCTCGGCGCGCATCTTGCCGGCGTCTTTGGCGCCCTGCTCCCCCTTAAAGTTGATGAAGTCATCAAAGGCGATGGTCTGGGCACGGATGTAGCCCTTCTCAAAATCGGTGTGGATGACGCCCGCCGCCTGTGGCCCGGTGTCTCCGACGTGGATGGTCCAGGCGCGCACTTCTTTCACGCCGGCAGTAAAGTAGGTTTGCAGGCCCAGCAGGCCAAAAGCGGCGCGGATCAGGCGGTTCAGGCCAGGCTCGCTCTGACCCAGTTCTTCCAGGAACATCTGGCGGTCTTCGTCGCTCATCTCGCTCATTTCAGCCTCCAGCTTGGCGCAAATCGCCACTACTGGCGCATTCTGGGCGGCGGCAAAGGCCTGGAGACGGTCCAACAGCGGGTTGTTGACAAAGCCGTCTTCGGCCACGTTGGCCACAAACATGGCCGGTTTGGCGGTGATCAAAAAGAACTGCTTGAGCAGGGGCAACTCTTCTTTGCTGAAGTCCAGCGTGCGTACCGGCTTGGCCTCGTTCAGGGCGGCCTGGCATTTCTCCAAGATAGCCACCAGCTTGATCGACTCCTTGTCGCCCGAGCGGGCGGTCTTGGTGACGCGGTGCAGCGCCTTCTCCACAGCCGACAGATCAGCCAGGCAGAGCTCGGTCTGGATGACCTCGATGTCAGAAATTGGGTCCACCTTGCCGGCCACGTGGATCACGTTGTCGTCTTCAAAACAGCGCACCACATTGATGATGGCGTCGGTCTCGCGGATATGCGCCAAAAACTTGTTGCCCAGGCCCTCTCCGGTGCTGGCGCCAGCTACCAGGCCTGCGATATCCACAAATTCCACAATGGCCGGCACGATACGTTCGGGGGTGATGATGGCGGCCAGTTGCTGCAGGCGCGGGTCAGGCACCTCGACGATGCCCACATTGGGTTCGATGGTACAAAACGGGTAATTCTCCGCCGCAATACCGGCCTTGGTCAGCGCGTTGAAC
Organism: Comamonas sp. lk; assembly: GCA_943324505.2. GTDB lineage: Bacteria > Pseudomonadota > Gammaproteobacteria > Burkholderiales > Burkholderiaceae_C > Rhodoferax. The sequence continues at coordinate 10,812 of CALPLW020000047.1, read as the reverse complement.
AGGGTCGATTTACCGACGTTGGGCAGGCCTACGATGCCACACTTCAAACTCATGAAAATTGTCCTTTTGAATCAAGATCCCGCCTGCACCCAAGAACCCACGGTGGGGGTCGTCTAAGCGCCTGATCCGCACCATGCAAGACCGGGCCGCAAAATACAAAACCGTGCATCAGCGCACGGGTTTCAGAGGGATGCGCCCTCTTTTTGCTTAAGGGAAACTGAGCCCGATTGTACTGACCGGCGTACCGGGTGCCGGGCGGGGCTGTCGCGATTCAAAAGCGTCCGCATCCGCAGGATTTTCACTTCGCCAGAATAGCCTTGAGGTCAAGTTCAAAGAAATTGAGGACGCCCATGCGGTTCAAGTGGTCCGTGTTGAAGAAGTATTTTTCGTCATTGCTGGTCAGAGAAAAATCATGGAACTCAATGTGATGCTTGTCCAGAAGCAGTTTCAAAGCAGTGTCAAACTGACTCTCGTTGGGAAGCATCTGGTAGACCCGCGCTGGAATCGGCGGCTTCACCACAATCATATTGATTTTTTCTTGCTGCAAGGTCTTCACCAGGGCTTCCAACTTCTCCAGGTAATGGGCCAGGGCTTGGGGGTCAGTTTTTTTTGGGTACAAAAACCCGATACGCTGGGTGTCGATCTGCTTAACCGGTCGGTAGGTCTTTTTAAACTTGACCGATTCATCCTCGCTGATGTCCGGCTTGAACCGATCGGAGTTGTTGATCTTTGAGAAGCCCGTCAAATAATCCAGCGCGACAGGAACGCCCGACCCGTGTCGAAGCAATATCGGGACCAGTGCCAGATCAAACGGCGCCCGAGAGAAGAGCCGGACATCCTGAAGCCTGGCCTCATTCCAGTCGTTGGCATAAAAACCAAAGGAATCAATGACGTAGACCACATTCTTGGTCCGGTGAGCGACTAGAAAATAGTCCAGCATCACCTGGTTAACGGTAATACCAGCGCCCACGTTGGACAAGTTGATGATTTTTTTATGGGTCATGCCCTCCAATTGAGCGTTCATGTCTTCATAGTCAAAGGCCGCAGCGTGCGATGCGCCCAGAATGGCGTAGTCGTACTGCACTTGGGGCGCGGTCTTGACCACGTGAAAACGGTTACGCACGGCGTAATGCGCAGACATCAGTTCTGCCGCCCAGTAGACGAGGCCATACAAGACCAAGCCAATCAGCAAAAACCATACTGCCTGCATGAGGAACGGTCTGACGCCACCATTTGGGGGAGGTGGGCTGTTAGGACTTGTAGACATCAAGTGGGCACTCTCGGTCGCATCAAAACTGCATGTAGATAAATTGCTTGAGGTTCCATTTGCCCATCACAAGCAAAGCCATGAGCAAGGCGTAATAGACACCCCAACGCACGTAGACCGGTGCGACGGCGAGCCTGCCCCACACGCCTTTTTTTTCGTCAACGATTTCGACACCCAGCAGAAAAAGAATCAACACGGCACAAAGCAGGAGCTCCCCGGTGTAGGCATAGCTGCCCAGCAAGCCCGGCAGCTGAGGCAGGGTCTGCCCAAGCCTGGTCAGCACCGTGACCGCATCAGCGACCGATGAGGCCCGGAAAAAGACCCATGAAATCAGCACCAGGTGGAATGTCAACAAACAAGCCAATACCGCGCCAAGTGCGGGTGGCAGCGGAACTAGTTTGTGAAGTCTGGTTCGCCACCCGGTGCTCAACAGCGTCAAGATTTGATAAAGACCATTGAGCGCACCCCATATGACAAAGGTCCAGTTGGCGCCATGCCACAGCCCACTGACCAAAAATACAGCCATCTGGTTGGCATAGACCCTTGTTGTGCGCCCCTTGCTGCCCCCCATAGGGATGTAGAGGTAATCACGAAACCATCGGCTCAGGGAGATGTGCCACCTGTCTTTTCCCCAAAATTCAGTCACCGAGGTCGACAGATAGGGTCGGCGAAAATTTGCCATCAGGTCGATGCCCAGCACCCGTGAAGTGCCGATGGCGATGTCCGCATAGCCCGAGAAGTCGCAATAAATTTGGAAGGCAAAGAAATAAGTGGCAATCAGCAAGGCCACCGGTGATGCGAATTCGGGGTTCTTGTACGCAGCGTCGACGTAAATGCCCAGTCGATCGGCGATGACGACCTTCTTGAACAGCCCCCACAGAATGAGTTGCAGGCCTTGTTGGACGGCGTCCGGGTTAAAACTAACCGGGCGGCTCAGTTGTGGCAAAAAAGTGGTGGCCCGGTTGATCGGGCCAGCCAACAATTTAGGGAAAAACGACACGTACAAGGCCAATCGGCCAAAGTGCCTCTCCGGCGCCAACTGCCCACGGTAAACGTCCACCACATAGCTCACGCAAGAAAACGTGTAGAAAGACAATCCGGCCGGCAGCGCCCAGTTGAGTTGGGGAAGCATGGGGTCATCACGCCCCATCGCCAAACTCAGTGATTCACCGAAGAAGTCCAGGTACTTGAAGACAATCAATGGCAGGAAAGAAAGCACCACCCCGCCGACCAAGAGCGCCTTCTTTTTGGCCTGAGTCAGCGCTGCGCCCATCAAGACGCCTGCAAAGTAAATAACGATGGTGGATACCATCAATAAAACGACGTACTCCAGATTGAACGTCGCGTAGAAATACAGGCTGGACGCCAGCAGCAAGACCCACCGATACCGGTGGTCGATCACGTAGTAGACAAGGACTACCGCGGCGAAGAACAGCAAAAACGAAAAAGAATTGAAGAGCATCATCGTTCTGCCTGGGTCACGACATCGCTGCGATGTCTATCGATGCCGGCGATATGGACGCCAAGCCTTCAATAGTTTGTCCACGTGTCCAAGAGCTCTTGGGGCAGTTGCGGGATGGGCTGCCCCGGACTGAAGTGCTTGATGAGGTACTCCGTGATCACTTTGAACTCTTGATCAGTCAGCGCCCCTACCCGGTCTCGGTGGTCTCTAGCCCAGCGCTCCCGCGCGGGTCTCGTCATTTGAATCACCACAATGGGGGTGATGGTGTGGCAATTGGCACAGTTGTTCAGCACCAGGTTTCTACCCGGCCCTGTCGGCGGGAAAATCTTGTCCATGTCGAGTCTTGGCGACCGCCCCGCAGGCGCTTGGGCCATAACCGCCCCCATGGCCAAGCCCATCATGGCTGCCGCAAACAGCCGGGTGAGTCTGCCACCCCATATGCCCCGAGTTGTATTCATTGGAACCCCAGTGAGCTGTCGGTCATTTTGTTTAAAACGGCGTGCACGTGGCCATAGCTGCCATTTCTGGCGTCAAATTTGGCTCGGGCTTGCTGTCGCTGAAATTTTCAGAGAGGTAGCTGAACAGCGTGGCAAACTCTTCGTCGCTCATCCCAGCAACCCTTTCTTGGTGATCGCGCCTTAAACTTGACCACCGGCCTTTGGTGCGCTGTCCCTTTACGGCACACACTGTCGAATGGCATGAGCCACAGTTTTCCAGCAGCAATGGCAGCCCTTTACCTGCAGGAAGAATGTCCATTAAGGTTGGACTTTTTGCCTGCGCCAGCAGAATTGGGCGTGCTGCTACACCAGCTGCGTACGCTTGGGACGCTACCAGCATCGAACCACCAGCGACTAAAGCGATAAAAATAAATTGGAAAAATCGTTGGATCATTTTGTTTTTTTCAAAAAATGAAATGCCTGAGCATCTTAATAATCGGCCAATAACTCTTCTTCGGTCGCCGGCCTGCGCCTCTTAATCCGTCCAGTGATGGAAAAAACAGGCACGGTCATCTGACTTTTCGCCTCTTCGGCAGGAAATCCAAGCTCCGTCAGGCGTCTGACTGCGTCCGTGACATCTTCGTCGTAAAACTGTTCCATGCACTCATCACAAAACTGTGCCGGAATATCCTCAACAATATGCAAGTGTTCGCCGATCCAAATGGTGCTTTTTACCAATGCTTCACGCATAGGGGTCGAGCATTTGGGGCATTCAATAGGCGCTGATGTAGTTTGGTCCGTCATTTTTTCAAAATTAATGAATTGAGAGACTGGGAGAGTTGTCTGCCCAGCAAATGCGTGCGCACCCAAAGGTGCGCACGTGTCTGGCCTTAAACGCGCATCAAGCCCTTAGCAGCGTCAATGATCTTGGGAGCGTCAGGACGCGCCCAGGCCATCATGTTGCCGGCACCTGGGCCGGGTGCATCAGGGAAACTGATTCTTCGGGCCTTAATGCCGGGCAGCGCCTGTACCACTTCGGCAATGATGTGAGACCCAAAACCGTTGGTCCAGTTGGCATGGTCAACCACCAGCAACTTGCCAGTTTTCTTGACCGATTTCAGGATCATGTCCAGATCCAAGGGCTTCAGCGTCCTGGGATCGATGACTTCAACACTGATCCCGGCCGCCTTGAGGCCTGGCAGCGCCTTGGTGACATCAACAGTGGCAGGCGCCCAGGACACCAAGGTGATGTCCGTTCCTTCTTGGCGAATGATGCCCTTGCCGATTTCTACCCGATACGACTCATCGGGCACATCCATGATGACGCCCGATTTGACTTCAGGGTAGTCGTAATAAATCACGGGATCAGGGTCATTGATGGCGGCAACAATGAGGCCCTTGGCATCGTAGGCATTGCTTGGCACCACCACTTTGATGCCAGGCAGATGCGTATATAGGCTTTCATAACCGGTCTCAGTGTGCTGACCGGCCATACCTCGGGTGCGGCTGCCACCGTCAACCCAGATCACCAAAGGCATGGTGGCTTGGCCACCCGTCATGTGCCGAAGTTTTGCCGCCTGGTTATAGATGTACTCGATCGGGTAGATCTGTGCCATCGAGGGAATCTGGCAAATACACGGTAATCCGGCTGCAGCAACCCCCGTTGCGGCACCAACAATCCACTGCTCGTCGATGGCCCATCCACCACCCGAGGTGCGTGGCATACCACCAAATTCTTTGGGAATATTGATGATTTCGCCGTTGGGTTTGGTTGCGACCGGTATCGCATACTCCCAATAGTAGGTGAGGTGTTTATTTTTACGCATCTCTTGGGCTACGCCCTCAAGCTGTGCGTAGGCATAGGGTTTTAGTGACATGTTTTTTCTCCTTTGACCTTAGGCTGAGAAGCCTTGGCGGTTAAAAAATTGACTTGCAACAACTTTGCCTGTGGCATACACATGAAAAGCCGTTGTCGCTGGGTCAGGGCTCTTGCCACTGCGTGCAAACGCGATGGAGTCATCCACTTCTTTTTGCGTGCTGGCGTCAATCGCGAGCAAATCACCGGCACTGACCAGGGACAGATCCAGCATCAGGTTTTTGTAACGAAGGATCGGGTCCCGTGACATCCACGCCTGAACTTCTTCGTTCGAGCGGTAGGGCAAACCCGCTGCGCCGTCGATACCAACTTTGGCGCCGGCAAACCCGGAATGGTCAAACCAACGGAAGGTGATCGCCTCAATCACGCTGGGACCCCCGCCAGCCCGTGCCCTTGCAACTGCTTCGGCCGTCACCGAATGAACCGCCGCAATGTCATTACCATCTACCACCCAGGTAGGTAGGCCCAAGCCCTTGACGTAGTCAGAGACATACTTGGTTGGCGTCACCGTCGACATCGCCACCCCGATCATCTGAAAGTTGTTTTCGATGACATAGATTACGGGGAGTTTGTAGTTCACAGCACTGCGCGCAGCACTGAAGAAATACGGCGAGTTAGAGGCACCATCCCCTTGGAAGCACACCGCAACCTGTTTCGTACCGCGCACTTGTGAAGCCAGCGCCGCCCCAGAAGCCAGATAAGGCCCGGCACCGACAATACCGTTCATCCCCAAAATGCCCTTGGACATATCGGTGATGTGCATGGAACCACCATAACCCTTGTTATAGCCCGTCTCTTTGAAAAAGATTTCTGCCGACATCTTGTTGAGATCGCCACCTTTGGCAATCAAATGCCCGTGCCCGCGGTGGGTACTGGCGATGTAGTCGTCGTCATTGAGCGAACCCATGACGCCCACAGCAATGGCTTCTTCCCCGATGTAGGTGTGGAAGGCACCATAAAGGTCGTCTTCGCCGCCCACAAACAGGTCCTTGAACTTGGTTTCCCACCGACGGATACGCTGCATTTGCGCGTACATTTTCAGCAATTTGTCTTTGGGCAACTGCGAGAGTTGTTGTGTCGCTAAACCGAGAGGAATCTTCGCAGGTGGAAGAAACTTCATCGAGTCGCCTGGCTTCCAGTTCGGGTTGCCGCCAGGGCCTTCTGTGGATAAGGTCACAGTTTTGTCCCACTTACCCCCGGTAATGCCTGCCAAAAGGTCAGGTCTGCTCGCCTCGGCGGCTTGCGCGGTCTTTGGCAAGGCCGTGGCAACGAAGGCTGCGGTAGCGCCTGCGGTTCCAAGCGCCTTCATGAACCCTCTTCGACCATTAATTGGTTTTAGATTCGGTTGTAACATAGCTACGTTCTCCTATTCGGTGAATAACAATGAATAACACCTTTGGTCCAGGGGAAGCGGACAGACAATAACGAGGTATTTTTGTTTAGCAAAAATATCCCCCGCGCTTTCATTTCTGAAAACGATTCGACACCCTCCGATTTGGCTTTTAAGATAATTTACAAAATACTTTATGTACCATTCTTTTCCCCACAATTCAATGTACGACGATTGCAATAGCAACACAATCGAAAATCGTGATTTTTTGACCTTTATTAAGTAACCAGCCAGTGACGAAGGCAACCATATCGCCCAAAGAAAAACCAATATGTATATAGAATAACTAATAAGTCAACTTATGCGCCACTAAGTGCAGGCGCTCGCGACGAACAGGTCGCAGCTCAAGTTTTTGCGCCTGCTGTCGATCCTAAGGATGACGTGGCACACATTGATAGCTGCAGGGATTTAAATACCCCCACATGTGCGATATGGGATCGCAGAGCCGTGCTAGTGGACGAGTTATACAAGGCAACCTTGATGCCAAATTACAAGACGCTATCGTTATTCGACAGGGGAAAAATGTTGCGCTATTTAAATTTACGCCCGATGATTTTGGGCATGCTCTGTGCGGTGATTTTGTTCAGCGCTCAAGGCGCTTGGGCCATCGCTGGAAAGATTGAAAACATCATTGGTACCGCCCGAGTAGCCAAGCACACAGGGCAAGTCTATGCCGCCATCAAAGGCGATAATTTGTACGAAGGCGATTCGGTGGCCACTGGTGCCAACTCCAATGTCCAGATTCGCATGGTTGACGAGGCCATTATTTGGCTTCGCCCCACCACTGAATTCAAAATTACCAAGTACAGATCAACCGAGCACGGCGATCCTAAAAATGAGGCAGCATTGCGCTTGCTGGCGGGCAGCATGCGCTCCGTCACGGGGATGATTGGCAAAGCCAATCCCGGCGACTACAAACTTAGCACCCCCAACGCCACGATTGGCATCCGCGGCACCGAGTTCGATGCGGTGTATGCAACAGCACAAATTGCCGCTGATCTCCAAACTGCGCCCGGCACTTACAACCGTGTTTATATGGGCGGTACTTCTTTGCAGGGGCGAGCCGGACAGATCAATTTGAATAAAGACGAGGCCGGTTTTATGGGTGAACAAGCCTCAAACCCGCCCAGAGTCTTGCCGAACATCCCTGAATTTTTAAATACCAGCGGCAACTCGACAGCCAGCCTGAGAGCACCCTCCGCTTCCGCGCCTACTGCTGAAACACGTAGAGAGCCGGTCGTCGCGGCTGCACCCAAACAATTGCTGATCTCAGTACGCTACGGCGACGAAGACTCTAGCGCGGTGGTATCCACAAGCTCTTCTGGTAACAACAACGCTGAGCAAAGGGTGCAGGCCACCGAGGGCGAACGCGCAACAGTCACCCTTCGCCAAAGCACGGGCGTGCGCCGACCAGGCAGCTCAGGCGTCCCTGTCGAGACCGCGACCATGATTGAATTGGTGGCCAAAATCAATGGCCAGACCGCATTGGTACAGTTTTTTTCGAGAAACCAAACCGCCAGTGCCCGAGGCAGCCAATCCAACATCGTCGACACGACGCTGAGTGTGCCCATGGATGTCTGGACCGAAGTCAGCGGGCGAGGGCCCTGGAGTTCAGGCAACAGCAGCGTCACGACCTCATCACGAAGTGCCGTCGCCAATGACAGCAAGATCTACCTCAGGGTTCAAGAGATACAGCGCTGAGCATCGCCTTCATGCTGAAAAAATCAGGGCGAATTTTATTTGGGCTCGTGCTCGTCGCCATTTTTGCGGGGCATGCAGCCGCTTGGTACCGACTGCCCTTACTGTCTGAGCTTGAAGCGATCTTGGTGGATGTGCGAATTCGGGCCGTTACGCCTTATGTCGCAGACGATCGCATTGTGATCGTTGACATCGACGAGAAAAGCCTTCGTGAAAAAGCCCGAGGCGGAGAGGGACACTGGCCCTGGCCTCGGGACCGCTTGGCGTTGCTGGTGACCGATCTATTTCACAAATACCAAGTCTCTTTGGTGGCCATGGATTTGCTTCTTTCTGAAAAAGACGAGTCTTCAGGCTTACAGGTTTTAGAGGGCTTGGCGGAGAAAGAGCTAAAGCATATTCCCGAATTCTCGCTAGCCCTGCAGCCTTTGCGTGCACGCCTGTCGTATGACCAGCTTTTTGCGCAGTCCCTTCAGACAGGCACGGTGATTTTGGGGTTTGCTTTTCACAATGATGAAGCTTCAACCCACACGCCCTTGCCGCGGGGTATAGATCCCACGACCCTGGGGTTGCCACAGATGCGCGCGCAGTCTTACCCCTCCTTCATTGCGCCGTTGCCTGAGTTCCAAAAACAAGCCGCCGGCCTGGGGCATTTGAACCCGCTGCGTGACCCTGACGGCGTCACGCGCCGAGTGCCCATGTTGGTCGAGAACCAGGGCCGGTATTACCCATCACTGTCCTTGGCAGTCATACAGGCTGTCATGGGCATTCCACAATTGGGCGCTGTCACATCGTCCTACGGGAACAACCAACTGCGCGTTGAAGCCCTGACCGTGGGTCCGGTTGAAATACCGGTTGATGCGGCCCTCAATGCGTGGGTGCCCTTCCAGGGCGCAGCGCGCAGTTTCAAGTATGTTTCTGCTGCAGATATTTTGCAAGGTCGAACCCCGAAGGAGGTTTTGCAAAACCGCATTGTTTTGGTTGGCACTTCCGCTACCGGTTTGTCTGATTTGGTAACCACACCTTTGGGCGTGAGTTTCCCCGGCGTCGAAGTCCATGCTAACTTGATCACCGGTATGCTCGACGGCCGCATCGTACTCACGCCGGCCTACGCTCAAGGCGCTGAAATGCTATGCCTGCTGACCCTGGGTCTGCTCATGGTATTTGCGGGAACTTGGCTCAGGCCATTCCAAGCTTTGTTGCTCGGTCTGTTGGCATTGCTAGGTCTCATTGCAACGAACATTGCGCTGCTGCAAATCAAACACATGATGCTGCCTTTGGCAGCACCAGCAGTATGTTTGATGAGTGTCTTTGTGTGTCAAATGGTTTACGGCTATTTCATTGAATCCAGAGGCAGACGGCAAATTTCCAACCTATTTTCTTATTATGTGCCGCCTGAATTGGTTCAAAAGATGGCGGAAAATCCGGGTGCTTTCAGCATGGCGCCATTGCAGCGCGAGATGACCGTTCTTTTCTCCGATGTGCGCGGATTTACATCGATTGCAGAAAAACTAAGCCCGCACGATCTAGCGGACTTGATCAACGCCTATTTGTCTGCCATGAGTCAAGTGATTAGAGAAGAACACCATGGCACCCTTGACAAATACATAGGCGACGCCATCATGGCCTTTTGGGGCGCACCCGTTACCGACGCCGCTCATGCTGAAAACGCTGTGCTCGCAGCGCTGCAAATGCAGCAAGTTGCTCAGCGACTACGCGAGGAATTTCTGACAAAGGGCTGGCCTGAATTGCGGATTGGCATTGGCCTTAACTCTGGACAAATGCGCGTCGGTGACATGGGCTCGAACATCAGAAAAGCCTACACAGCCATGGGCGATGAAGTCAACCTCGGCGCTCGATTGGAGGGCTTGACAAAAATATACGGCGTTGACATTTTGATGGGTGAGAACACACACAATCTCCTGCGTGCTTGGGTTAGCCGGGAAGTTGATTCTGTGAGGGTGAAAGGCAAAAACAAGCCCATAGCAATTTATGAGCCCTTGTGCCCTGTGGGCGTGGCGTCAGATGCGCTTGACCAGGAATTACAACAATGGCATCAAGCTTTGTCTGCCTATCGCTCTCAGCGCTGGCTGCTGGCGCAGAATTTGCTGGAGAGCTTGCTAAGCGCCCACCCTGAAAGCGCGCTGTACGCTTTGTATCAAAAGCGAATCAGCCAATTTCTGGACTACCCTCCAGCGCCAGATTGGGATGGCGCAACCAACTTTGAATTGAAGTGAAATTGCCCGCCCTTCAAACAAGTCCAGCTCAGCCAAAGTCTATTTCGCCCTGCAAACTTTGGCCCACGCTGAGCGCTACGCCATCGCCCTCGCAGACGATGGCGTTCATGCCAAAGGTGACAGCGCCGCCCACCCGCGCATCGGGCCGGTAGGCCTGAAGTGCATCGCCCACCGCCGGGTGGCTCACGGCGGTGGTCGGATCAATGTTGGGGATAGGGCAACGCGCGCAGGGCTTGACCAATTTCAGGCGCACTGGCCCGCTGGGGGTTGCCAAACTCAACCAGGTCAGCCGGTCTTCGTCATGCGCCTGCAAGCCCGACAGCACGATATTGGGCCGAAAACGTGCCATCGCCACCGGCGCCTGGCCGGCCTCCAGCAGCCGCTGGTTCAGCCCCTCCAGCGAGGCCTGGCTGAGTACCAGCAGCGGGTAGCCGTCGCTGAACTGGTT
>CALPLW020000046.1 GCA_943324505.2 Comamonas sp. lk | reverse complement strand
CTCGTTGTAAATCGCCTGGTAGTTGGCTGGCGTGGGTAGCATTTTGCGCGCCGAGATCTGCTTCAACGCATCGCGCGCAATTTCAAAAGGCTTGCGGTCACTCGTAGTCATCATTACGCTATCATATTCGTAGCACAAAAGTTATGCTGGCAAAGGGCTAGCGGCCAAAACCTTGCCTGACCACGGCGCGGGAAAAGCATCCGCCGCAGCCAAGGCGGGGGCTGATTTTGCCAACCGCTGAAGCGTCAGTAAAGGGTTGCCCGGCAAAGACGGCGTTGGACGCAGCGAAAGCAGTCACGAATCAATGATACCAAGCGAGGTGGGATGCGAGGCGGCTTTGCCTGAGGACTGGTATTTTATGACAGTGTTTGTGCCCAAAGGCCCCGCACCTGCAGTGAATTAGGCGCTCAGCCAGGACTCTGCGGAGTACAAGAATGCGGTGGTAGTTTGGATGCCAGCCTGTTCGCGCGGGACCGGCTTGCTAGGCAATTGGCGGCCGTTGACCAGGATCGACGCCCGCTGCGACTCCACCAGAACGGACCCACATTATTCCGGACACCGCATAAAATCTACGTCTAGTTGGCTTGATTACGACGCGGGCCTCGATTCGAAACCAATAAGATCAGAAATGAATATTTGTATGGTGCTAGTCAATAGATATTGGATTCGACTTGCCATCCTAATTTCCGTTTCGATAGGCACGCCTACTAAGCTAGTTGCGGAGTACCGCCTCGAAGATTACCGTGCAAACAACTATGCGGTCCCTTCAAGTAAACGAGACTTATGGTCAATAACTAACGGGGTTGTTGAGGCTAGGCTTGACAACCTTATTGCTTTTCACAGCAGAGCCGATCAAATATTTACAACCAGGCCGGTTGCTAAAAATACCGAGGTATCAAACTTTATAGAGTCTCGTCAGGAAATTCCGCCGATCTCTTTCTCATTGTTTAGAAAAATGACGGTAGAACAGTGGATGGCATCCCAACCAGTCACTGGCTTGCTCGTATTGAAGGGCAACACAGTACTTTTGGAGCGGTATCAATACGACCGCTCGGCACAAGACAAGATGCTGGGCAACTCAATGTCCAAGAGCATTGTTGGAATGTTGGTTGGCATCGCTCTTGATGAAAAATCCATTGGGTCGATTGATGATCTCGCAGAGAAGTACGAGCCAAGACTCAAGGGTCACCCATATGGCACTACTACGATCCGATCATTGCTAACGATGACCAGTGGTATGTCATTTGTGGAGTCTCGGGACAACGCAGAGTTATGGCGCCGAACTGCTGGGCAATCAATGGTGAGTCGTGAACTCGAATCTGTGAAATATCTTCGGCAACGCGCATTTGCCCAAGGGCAGCAATTTAACTACAACTCGGTAGACACCCAAGTATTGACACTAGTGCTGATCGCTGCAACTGGTAAATCGCTGTCCGAGTACATGTCCGAAAAACTATGGAAGCCTATCGGAGCAGAAAGCCCCGCTTTTTGGATGACCGACGCAGCTGGAACCGAGTCGGGTTTTGTAGGTTTTAATGCAACGCTTCGTGACTGGGGACGCCTTGGATTGCTATTGGCTAATCGCGGGGTAGTCGAAGGAAAGCAAATTATTTCCTCTAAATACTTAGCAGAGGCACAGGCGTGGAGGCCTTCGGGTTATGGATACCATATTTGGCTAAGAGGTAAGGATACCGAGCAAATTTCTTTGCTCGGTGTAAGAGGCCAATCAATTTTTGTTGATCCTGTTTCCAAAATTGTGATGGTGATAACGGCTGCACGAGATCAGGAGTACTCGGCTAACACGCCTTTCAACACCGAAAGAGATGTGATCTGGAAGCACGTTGTTTCGCACTTTAAGAAGTAGCGCTTGGCGATGTAAACACACCAAAAGCTTGTGATGACAGTACCACCAGCAGCGCTAGCTAAAGAGTCATTACATCGCAGTTCAGGCTCTGGCAACGAAGACCCGGAATTGGATCGCGCCGGTTTGGCCGCAGTGGGTGCCAAGATGACGTAGTGAGGGCTCGGTCTCGGCAGGGACAATCAGCCTGTTGCTGGCCACGCGCCAAACTTGCTAAACTGGATCTGCCTGCCTGCCCGCTCACACAAGTGCGTGCGTGTTCTGAATCCTATTGACCTGACAACTAGCGAGACAAACCCATGGGTACTCCCACCATCCGGCATGTGCGCGCCTTCACCGTCCGGGGTGGTGGCGCCGATTACCACGACCAGGGCAAGGATCACTGGATAGACGACCACATCGCCACGCCGATGGCGCGTTACCCCGAATACCGACAGAGCCGCCAGTCCTTTGGGATCAATGTGCTGGGCACCTTGGTGGTGGAGATCGAGGCCAGTGACGGAACGGTTGGTTTTGCCGTTACGACCGGTGGCGAGATCGGAGCATTCATCGTCGAAAAACACCTGGCACGTTTTCTCGAGGGCCAACGCGTCACCGACATCGAGAAGATGTGGGACCAGATGTATTTCGCCACGCTCTACTATGGGCGCAAGGGGGTGGTGATCAATGCCATATCGGGTGTCGACCTGGCCTTGTGGGACCTGTTGGCCAAGGTGCGCAAGGAGCCGGTTCACCAGTTGCTGGGCGGCCCGGTGCGCGACGAACTGGTGTTCTACGCCACTGGGGCCCGCCCTGACCTGGCCCAACAGATGGGCTTCATTGGCGGCAAGATGCCGCTGCAGCATGGTCCGGCGGAAGGTGAAGAAGGCCTGCACAAGAATATCGAGAAACTTGCCGACATGCGCGAGCGTGTCGGCAAGGATTTCTGGCTCATGTACGACTGCTGGATGAGCCTCGACATCAACTACGCCACCCGACTGGCGCAGGCCGCACATCCGCATGGCCTGAAGTGGATCGAAGAAGCACTGCCGCCGGACGACTACTGGGGTTATGCGCAACTGCGCCGCCAAGTGCCAGCCGGCATGATGGTCACCACCGGGGAGCACGAGGCCACACGCTGGGGATTCCGACTGTTGCTCGAGATGGGTTGCTGCGACCTGATCCAGCCGGATGTCGGCTGGTGCGGTGGGATGACCGAGCTCATCAAAATTTCGGCGCTCGCCGACGCCCACGGCAGCATGGTGGTACCACATGGGTCATCTGTCTACAGCTACCATTTCGTCATCACCCGCCATAACAGCCCATTCGCTGAATTCCTGATGATGGCGCCCAAGGCCGATCAGGTTGTGCCGATGTTCAACCCGCTGCTTCTGGACGAGCCGGTGCCGCAAGGTGGCCGGATGAAGGCCTCGGCACTGGACCAGCCAGGATTCGGTGTGCGGCTCAATCCGGAGTGCAAGCTGCACCGGCCCCACAGCCACTGACACCGGTTTCAAGTATGGATGACTTGAAGAACAAAGTGGTGTTGATCACCGGTGCGAGTTCTGGGATCGGTGCCGCGGCGGCTGTAGATTTCGCAGCGCAGGGCGCCCGCATCGCCGTGCATTGCCATTCGCACCCTGAGCAGGCTAACGCCGTCCTGGCCCGTGTGCAGGCCGCCGGCGGCGGCGGCGCGGTGTTCCGCGCAGATGTGTCCGACACTGCGCAGCTCGAACGGCTGGCCGCAGAGGTGCATCGGCACTTTGGCCGCATCGACGTGCTGGTCAATAACGCGGGGGGATTCGTCAGGCGGACACCCCTGGTCGAAGCCAGTGACGCGCTGATCGACGAGGTGTTCCACCTCAACGCGCGCTCCATGATTGCGCTGTGCCGCTATGTCGTACCGCACATGCGCCAGCAGGGTGGCGGCTGCATCATCAACCTGACGTCGCAGGCGGCGCGCAGTGGCGGCAGCATGGGCGCGGGGCTGTATTCGTCGAGCAAGGCCTACATTTCGACGCTGACCCGCGCCCTGGCCAAGGAGTTGGTCGGCGACGGTATTCGCGTCAACGCAGTCGCACCCGGCGTGATCGCCACACCGATCCACGATGCCCACACCAGCTCTGAATTGCTGGCCCAGCTGAGCGCCACGATCCCCATGGGGCGCCTGGGCCGGGCCGATGAGTGTTCTGGCGCCATGCTTTTCCTGGCCAGCGAGAAGCTCTCCAGCTACATCACCGGGCAGACGATCGAAGTCAATGGCGGTAGTGTCATGCCCTGACAGCGTTGCCCGTCGGCCCCGTACGAAACCTCACCACTTCGACCGCCCAAGGCCGGCATTATGTGTCGCCGCGCCGTCGGTCAGCGTCCGCCAGAGACGTCGATCGTGGTTCCATGCACATAAGACGCCGCCGGACTCAACAGCCAGATTGCCGCCTGAGCGATCTCCTCCGCCTGACCCACCCTACCAAGCGGGATCGTCGGGGCAGTCGCCTGCATCAGGGTCACACCGCCGATAGGCTCAAGTATGTCCGTGGCGATCATTCCGGGCCGGATGCCCACGACGCGGATCCCATCCTTGCCGACCTCCTTGCCAAGGCCGGTTGTGAAGCTGTCCACCGCACCTTTGCTCGCCGCGTAGGCGACCATGCCCTGGATGCCACCGAGCCGTGCCGCTGCAGAGGAGATGTTGACAATAACGCCCCCCGATCCCCCATGCCGGGGCGACATGCGCCGGATGGCCGCGCCTGCGCAGTAGATGCAACTGTAGATGTTGGTGCGGAACAGCTCGTTCAACGTTTCCTCGGTATGGTCTTCGATAGGACGAATTGCGCCACCGATTCCGGCATTGTTGATCAGCGCAGTCACGCGGCCGAAATGGCGGTCGGTCTGCATAAACAGTTCATCCACATCGGCAGGTTTGGAAACATCTCCGCGTACGGCGATGGCGCTGCCGCCGGCGCGCTCGATGGCGGCAACCACCTCCATGGCTGCGTCGTGGCTGCGCGCATAGTTGACCACCACACGGTAGCCAGCGCGTGCGCCAAGGACTGCACAGGCTGCTCCGATGCCGCGCGATGCCCCGGTCACGACCAGCACACCTGGCTCATTGGCCGATGTGGGTGCAGGTACCACGCCCATGCCTGATGCTCAGCGGCGCCGGCTCAGGGCGTCAGGGTTGACGACAAAGGGTGGCGTTCGCCCAGCCGCCACCTCGAGCACGGCACGGAATGCACTTTCTGCCAATCCGTGCATGCACTCGTCGGTAAAACAGATCCCATGGGGCGTGACGACCACGTTGTCCATCGCCAGCAGCGGGTTGGTTGGCGGTGTCGGTTCCTGCTCGAAGACGTCCAGCCCGGCGCCGGCGATATGGCCGCCTTGCAGCGCGGCCACCAGCGCAGCTTCGTCGACGATTGGCCCGCGGGCGGTGTTGATCAGGTAGGCGCTGGGCTTCATGAGGCCGATGAGACGTGAATTGACCAGTCCGAGCGTCCGATCGTTCAGTGGACAGTTGACTGTCAGGAAATCCGACTCGCGGAACAGTGTGTCCATATCGACCAGCCGCACACCGATCGCTGCTGCCAGGGCTGGATCGGCCACCGGATCGTGCGCGATGTGGTGCATGTCCAGCGGTCTGGCGATGCGAAACAATTCTGCGCCGATGTTGCCCATGCCAATCGAGCCCAGTGTGCGGCCGGTCAGGCCGGTGCCAATATGGTCCATTTTCTCGGCCCAACGGCCGGCGCGGGTTAAGCGGTCCTTGATCAGCACCTTGTGCGCCAGCATCAGTACCAGTGTCAGGGCCGAACTGGCCACCGGGCGGCGCACGCCGTCGGGTGCTATTGTGAGTAACACCCCGGCTGCGGTACATGCCGGCACGTCGATGCTGTCGTAACCAACGCCGAAACGTGCAATCAACTTCAAGCGGTGGTCGGAACCGGACAGGCTTTGCGGCGTCAGCCGGGTTGTCATGGCACAGATGGCGTCGTAACGCGCAGCATGCGCCGGCGTGATGCTGCCGGAGTCCTGGCCCATGTATTCCCATTGCAAAGCCGGCACGTCCAGCATGCGCAACACTTCGGTGCCAAAAATCGGCACGCCATCCGACATCAGCACATCGCTGGTGATGCCGACCAGAAACTTCTCCATTCCGTCTCCTTGCAAGCGCCTGCTGGCGCGTCAGTTCGCGCCCTTCATGATGCGCGGTAACCACAATACCAGTTCAGGCACGAAGGCCACCAAAAGAATCACGGCCAGCCAGGCTGCCGTGAAGGGCAGCAACATGCGGAGCGACTGGTTGTAGCTGATACCCGCGATTTTGCAGGCCACCATCGCCAAGACTCCCACCGGCGGTGTCACCGAACCCAGCACCAGCAGCATGATGGTGACTATGCCAAAGTGGACCGGGTCATAGCCTAAGTGGGCGATCAGCGGACCCATGATCGGCACCACGATGATCAGCGCCGGCACCGGCTCCAGGAAGGTGCCGAGCAGGAAGAAGAAGACGATCAGGACCAGCATTGCCAGCTTTGGGTCGCTTGTGATGGACAACATCAGCTGCAGGGTGGTTTGGCCGACACCGGCGCGGCTCAGCACCCAGCTGAACAGCCCGGCACCCGCCAGCGTGACGAGGGCGCCAGCCGTCATGGCGGCAGCTGCGGCAAAGTTGCGGTAGAGCGAGGCAAACCCGTGGCGGCGCCCCGCCAAGCCAAACAACAAGGCATACAAGGCAGCAATGGCACCGGCCTCCGTGGGGGTGAAGGCGCCCGACAGGATGCCGCCGATGATGATCACCGGCATCAGCATTGCGGGCGCCGCCCGCAAGGTCGCCGTGCCGCGCTCACTCCATCCGACGCGCGGCGACGGGTGGGCGCCCGCGCCCGGTGCCATGTACCAGGCCAGCATCAACATTGACACGCCGGCGAGGATGCCAGGGAACACACCGCCCAGGAACAAGGCGCCGACCGAGACGCCGGTGACCGAGCCATAGATGACGGCGATCACACTGGGCGGAATGATGGGCGCCATCATGGAGGCACAGGCCGTGACGGCCACAGCGAACGCTGGCTTGTAACCTTCGCGCTTCATGGCGGGAATCATGATGGATCCGATGGCGGTGAGGTCGGCCAGCGCAGAGCCTGATATAGCCCCCATGAACATGTTGGTCATGATGTTGGCCTGCGCAAGGCCACCGCGGAAATGTCCGATGAGTGCCCGCGACATGTTCACCAGCCGCTCGGTGATGCCGGCGACGCTCATCAGTTCGCCGGCCAGCACAAACAAGGGCACAGCCAGCAGGGAAAAATTGTCGAGTGCCTCGTAAAACTGCTGGGCCAGTATCAGCACCGGCAACTGACCATCGTAGAGGATGGCAAGGATGGCCGCCAGCCCCATGCAGTAGCCAATGGGCAGGCCCAGCACCATGAAGATGCAGAATAGCCCCAACATGAGGGAAATCGTCATGCGCAAACCTTCATGGGGCTGTATTCAAAGAGTGGGGTCCACCGTATGCTCAGTCGCCAGCGGTCGGTTCCAAGTGAGCAACACCAGCAGGGCTTCACAGCTGGCACCGACCGCCAGGGCCATGTAAACCGACCATTTGGGGATCTCCAGCAGTGGAGAACGCTGGAGCCAGGAGCGACTCATGAGTTCGATGGCGGCCCAAAGCAGCAAGACGCTGAAGGCAATGCAGAGCGCATCCGTGATCCAGACCACGATCCGGCGGCCCAGGGGCGGTAGCATCAGCTCGAGCACCTCAACCCGGATGTGGCCTCGCGACCCGGCCACCAGGGCAGAGCTGATCATGACTCCCCAGACCATCATGCCACGCACCAGCTCCTCGGCCCAAAACAGAGACTCGTTGATCACGTAGCGGAAGAAAACCTGCAGCAAAACGAGAACGAAATAACTCGCCAGAAATGCCACCGACAGCGCCTTCAACGTCGCGGCAAGGCCACCCGTCAGCCGGTCCAGCCGGTCCAGCACCGCCGAGCGGTGGACAGGTTCCTCGCGCGCGTCCACCATGTGGGGACCCGGCATTACCGCGTCAGCCCTTGGCGGCGGCTACGGTCGCATCGACCAGTGCCTTGCCCTTGGGGCCTGTCTTGGCGACGAAGTCGGTCAGTACGGGCCCCATCTTGGAACGGAAGCTGTCAATGTCAGGTGTGGCGTTGGCCTTCACTCGGCCTGCCAGTTCGTTCCAGGCGGCAGTCTGCTCTGCGATGTTGGCATCCCACATGTCCTTCTGGACCGCCCGCACGGATTCATCACGGATCACCTTCTGCACATTGGCAGGCAGTGTTGCCATGCGTTTGGCGCTGGCCATCATCGATACTTCGGTGAAGATGTGGTGGGTCTTGGTGGCAAAACCGGCCACCTCGTAGATTTTGGCGGAGACGATGTAGTCGGCCGGCACCTCGATGGCGTCAATAACACCAGTTTGCAGTGCGGTGTACATCTCGCCGGCCGGGATCGGCGTGGGGTTGGCGCCCATCGCCTTGGCCATGGCGACCCAGGTGGGGATCTCCGGAACCCGTAGCTTGATGCCACGCACGTCGTCGGCCTTATTGATCGGCTTGCGCGACAGGAACACCCGAAAGCCCGATGCGCCAAGAGAGAGGATCTCGACACCTAGCGACTCCTTGGCCATATCGGTGACCTGCCGCCCCGTTGGGCCGTACATGACGCGCTTAACGTGGTCGAAATCGTTGAACAGGAAAGGCAGCGAGATGAAACCCAGTTGCGGTTGCCAGTTGGCCAGTGTGCCCAGGTCGCTCCAGCACATGTCGAGTGTGCCGAGTTGTAGTGCCTCTGCCGAGGTGCGCAGGTTGAACAACTGCGATGCCGGCCGGATGTCGATCGTGACCTGCCCGCCGGTGGCATCCTTGACACGCGAGGCAAAGGTCTCGGTGATCTTGTGCCCCAGGTGGGTGGTCGGGAGGTGGTGCGAAAAAACCAAACGGATCGGGGCGCCTTGCGCCCGGGTGATTGCCGGAGAGGCAATGAAGCTGGCTGCGCCAGCGCCATAAGCTAAAACGGCACGTCTAGATATCGCCATGGTGTCTCCTGTGTGTCGGCAATCGCCAACGGTTGTTGTAGTTCGGCTCTTGTAGTTACGCTTTATCACCAAGCATTGCTAAGGCGGCAAGCTGATAACATAATAATACAATGTTATCGATGGGTCAATTGAGATTGCCCATGCTGTAACTCACTGAACTGGCACGCCGCCGAGGAGACAAAATGATCACAGACCAGGATGTCGCGCGCTATGAGCGCGATGGTTACATCGTCGTGCCCGACGTGCTGTCGGCGCAGGACATCGCCGATTTGCGGCGTGTTACCGATGAGTTCGTGGAGCGCTCCCGCAGCACCCAGCAGCACACCGATGTGTTTGACCTCGAACCGGGCCACAACGCTGAGCAGCCGCGCCTGCGCCGCATCAAGACCCCGCACCAGCACCATCCGGTGTATGAGCGCATGGTCCGCCACCCTGGCATCGTGGCCGTGCTAAACAAGCTTTGGGGCCAGAACGTCCGCTTTGACATTTCCAAGCTCAACCTGAAGGCGGCGGGCTTCGGGTCCCCGATCGAGTGGCACCAGGACTGGGCCTTCTACCCGCACACCAATGATGACCTGGCCGCGGTGGGCATCATGATTGATGACTTCACGGCTGACAATGGCTCGATGCTCGTGATCCCCGGCAGTCACAAGGGCAAGATTTACGACCACAACGCCAACGGCCATTTTGTCGGTGGCATCGATCCCGCTACCAGCGGGATCGACTTTTCGAAAGCAGTCATGTGCACGGGCCGTGCGGGCTCGATCACCGTGCACCACGTGCGCCTGCTGCATGGGTCGTCCGCCAACACCTCGGGCAAGCCGCGCCGCTTCCTGCTGCACCAATACCGCGCGGCGGATGCCTGGCCGCTGGTCCATCCGCCCACAGACTGGAAGGCATGGGGGGAATTGCTGGTGAGCGGCGCCGAGACGGTGGAGCCGCGCATGGCCGCTGTGCCGGTGCGCCTGCCCTACCCGGCGGCGCCTAAACAAGGGTCGATCTACGAGAACCAGCGTGACCTGGGCACGCGCTTCTTCAAGGACGCCGGCGAAATCGCGACCAAAGCATCCTGATGCAGCAACTTCGGGTGTACCAATCAATGTGGGCCATGGAGCGGCGGCGCCCCGACGGCGAAGAGTGGTCGCTGGCGACCAAGCTCGACATGATCCACGCCGCCGGCTTCGACGGAGCGGGGGTGCGTTTCTTCGATCGCGACTACGTGCGTGAGGTCACCGGGCAGCTGCGTGACTGGGGCTTGACCTGGCAGGCACAGTGTTACCCCAGGACGGTCGACGACTTGGCGCCTATCCTGGCGAATGTTGCCGAATTCGGTGCCGACCATCTTAATCTACAGGCCGATGTGCGTCCGCATACGGTGGCCGAATGCATCCCGTTGATCGACGGCTGGCGAGCAATGGCCGCTCGGGCAGGAGTGGCCCTGCACCTGGAGACTCACCGCGACCGCATGACCACGGACCTATTCTTTACGCTGCGCCTGCTCGATCGTTTTCCGGACATGCGATTGACCGGCGACCTGTCGCACTACGTTGTGGGGCGCGAATTCGCCTGGCCGATCTCCGAGGAGAACCACCGCCTGATGCACCGCATCCTCGACAACTGCTGGGGCTTCCACGGAAGGGTGGCCAGCCGCGAGCAGGTCCAGGTGCAGATCAGCTTCGCCCACCAGAAGGACTGGCTCGACCTTTTCATGGGCTGGTGGGAGTACGGCTTTCGCAGTTGGCGCCGGCGCGCACCCCAGGATGCAGTACTGACCTTCCTGTGCGAGCTCGGGCCGCGCGAGTACGCGATGACGGGCGCCGATGGCTACGAACTTTCCGATCGATGGGAAGAAGCCCAAATGCTGATGCGTATGGTGCGCGCCCTCTGGCAGAAGCTCGAGGATGAAGACGGCAGCCAGGTGCGCGCCCCGGCTGCCCACGCCGAGGCTCAGCCATGAAACCCAATACGATCAAGACACAACTGCTTGGCGGCCAGACGGTTGCTGGCGCGATGGTGTTCGAATTCTTCTCGCCCGGCATGAGCGCAATTCTCGCCAACGCCGGCTGCCGCTTCGTGCTGTATGACATGGAGCACGCGGGCCTGGGTTTCGAGACGCTCAAGTGGTTGTTCTCCACCTGCCGCGGCTTGCCGATCGAGCCCATGGTGCGGGTTCCGCGTGGCGAATACACGTGGCTGGCGCGGGCGCTCGATCTTGGCGCCACCGGCGTCATGATTCCGATGGTCGAATCTCGCGCGCATGCCGAGTCCATCGTCCAGGCCTGCCGCTATCCACCCGTCGGGCGGCGTGGCGCGGCCTTCGGCTTTGCACAGTGCGACTACCTGGGGGGTGACGTTGACGAGAAGATCCGCATCGCCCACGAGCGCACCCTGGTCATCGCGCAGATCGAGACCGAACATGGGCTGGCCAACGTGGAGGAGATCGCTGCCGTGGACGGCATCGACGTGTTGTGGGTGGGCCATTTCGACTTGTCCAATTTCATGGGCATACCGGGGCGCTTCGACGATCCACGTTTCGACGCCGCGATGCGCAAGGTGGTCGAGGCCTGCCGGCGCCATGGCAAGGTGCCGGGCTTTATGGCCACGGACCCTGCCTGGGTGCGGCGGGCTCAGGACATGGGTTACACCATGATCGCCGCCGGCACGGACAACGGGTTACTGCAACAGGCGTTCGCCGGCCTGGTACGGCAGATCGACGGGCAGCCGGAATGAACTCGACACGGCCAGTCGAACCTGCCCCAGCGAGGAGTACAAGCCTATGTTCGACCTGACCGGCAAGGTGGCGCTTGTGACAGGAGCCTCGCGCGGGCTCGGTTGGGCCATGGCCGAATCACTGGCGCGGGCGGGTGCCCATGTGGTGCTGAACTCGCGGGACGGTGCCGCACTGGCAGCGCGGGTTGCCGAATTGCAGGCACAGGGCCTGTCCGGCGAGGCATTGGCTTTCGACGTCAGCGACACCACCGCGGCGGAACACGCTGTGGCTGACATCGCCGGACGGCACGGCCGCTTCGATATCTTGGTCGCCAACGCCGGCATCAACCACCGGGCGCCGATCGGCGAGTTTGCGCTGGCAGATTTCCAGCGAGTACTGGCCACGAACCTCACAGCGGTCTGGGTGTTGTGCAAGGCTGCCGCCGGCCAGATGGTGCCACACCGGCGTGGGCGCATCATCGTCACGGGGTCGATCACCGCTTTTGCCGCGCGGCCCACTGTCTCGGCCTATGTGGCGAGTAAGGGCGCCGTGCATGCGCTGACCCGGCAACTCGCAGTCGAGCTGGCGCCTGCAGGTGTTACGGTCAACTGCATCGCGCCGGGTTACTTCGCGACGGAGCTCAATACACCCTTGCTGGGCAACCAGGAGTTCAACGACTGGGTCTGCAAACGCACACCGGCTGGGCGCTGGGGCGACCCGAGGGAGATCGGGCCGGCCGCCGTGTTTCTGGCGTCGGACGAGGCCGCCTATGTCAACGGCCTGGTCATGACGGTGGACGGCGGTTTCACGGCAGCGATGTAACCGGCCAGCGCACTTCGCTATTTCAGACAAGGAGACACCTATGCAAGGCTGCAGAGTACAAGGGCAGGAAGTGCCCGACAACATGGTCGGTGAGCTGCCCGATAGCGCAGCCTTGCTCGAGCGTCCGCAGGCCTTGCGCGAGCGCATGGCTGCCGACGGATTTGTCTATTTGAAGAACGTGCTGGACAAAGCCCTGGTGGCAGCCGCGCGCCAGGAGGTCTTCGAAAACTTGGTGGCGGTTGGCGAGGTGGCCGAGCCCGCCAGCGCGGGCATTGCCACTGGCACCAGCCGGCGCGACGAACTGATTGCCGACCGCGGGAAGTTTTGGCAGTCTGTGTGCGAGGGCCCCAGGCTGCGCGCACTGAGTCATGGTGAAGCGTTGCACGGCATCATGGCGAGCCTGTTGGGAGTGCCGGCGCGGCCACAGGACTACATGTTTCTCCGTGCCGGAGCTGTCGGCCGTGCAACCGGGCTACATTTCGATTACCCATTCTTCACCCGCGCACACGACCAGGTCTACACGGTGTGGCTGCCGATCGGTGACGTGCCGGTGTGTGATGGCCCGCTCATTATGGTGGAGGGCTCCCACCACTTCCGCGATCTGATCGATCCGATGATCGGCTTTGACGTGGCGCGGGACACCACACGCAAAGCTACGCTGGCGCAGGACGCTCTGACCCTGGCGCGCGAGCGCGGCACCCGCTTGATGACGCGCAATTTCGAAGCCGGCGATGTGGTCATTTTCGGCATGTACATACTGCACGGATCGCTGGAAAACCATTCCCCGCTCCAGCGGGTGCGCCTGTCCTGCGACGTGCGCTGGCAACCGGCGGACCTGCCCTTGGACGAGCGATACTTCGGTGCCCACCCGAGCGGCACGACGGGCGTGGGTTACGCTGAGCTGATCGGCGCCAAGCCTCTGACGCAGGAGTGGCACGTGCGCTGACTGGTGCGCTCCAAAGTCCAGGCGATGCGGCTCTGGTAGCGTGCAGTGGATAAATAAGAGTTACTGCGGTGACGTAACTGCCTGCTTTTTGCGCGAGTTCGGACACTACAGTATTGCGCCGGAACCACAGAACCTGCCATACTTGACACAACCCAGTTGAATTTACTATCCGTCCAACTACAGAGAATTCTCATGCTAATAGCTTCAAGAAAAATGGCTTGGAAAACCTTCAGTTATGTGGCGCTGGTTCTGTGCTCTTTGGCAACCGTATTTGCTCATCTTCCGGCTGCTGCGCAAAGTTTCCCGAGCAAGACGGTGCGGATTGTTGTACCGTTTGCTGCTGGTACTGGGGCGGATATTTTTGCGCGCACGCTTAGCGTGAAGTTCTCGGAAACATGGGGCCAACCCGTTGTCGTTGAAAACATAACTGGTGCAGGTGGTTTACTTGGCAGCCAGACGGTGGGTAGCGCAGCGCCCGATGGGCATACTTTGCTGCTCGCCGCAACATCTTGGGCGGTGGCGCCCAGCCTGTATGCAAAGCCTCCCTACGACGCCCTGCGTGATTTCGTAGCAATTGGGCGTATTGGCTTCATTCCCAGCGTTATCGTGGTCAATCCGTCTCTTCCTGTGACAGACCTCAAGCAGCTCATTGAGTTGGCCAAAAGCAAACCCGGTCAACTGAGCTATTCGTCATCTGGCAAGGGGTCGCCTAGTCACTTGTTCGTCGAATACCTGAAGGCGGTGGCAAAAATAGATATTGTAGAAGTGCCATACAAAATCTCGTCACAGGCTCTCACAGATGTTATCGGTGGCCAGGTTACGCTGAACCAACCCATTCTTTCTGCTGCGCTGCCGCAAATAAAAGCCGGGCGTCTCAAGGCCCTTGCAGTGACCACAAGCACACGCTCGGCGGCTGCGCCTGAGATCCCGACTGTTGCAGAGGCAGGAGGTTTGCCTGGTTTTGAGGCCGCACAATGGCAAGGATTGGTAGCGCCAGCTGGAACGCCACAGCAGGTCGTGGCGCGAATCAATGCAGACCTTAACCGCATATTGCAGATGCCAGACGTCAAACAGCGCATTGGGGGATTGGGGGTTGAGTTTGCGCTGACGACCCCGGCCGAGTTCTCAATAGATATAAAGGCCGACATAAGCAAGTGGAGTCAGCTTATCAAGTCGCTTGCTGTACCGCTCGACTGAGATAAAGCCGAACGGCCAGCTTGCTATCGACTGGCCTTAGTAACCCTTCACACTGGCAGTTTTTTTGTGGCCACACTTCCTAGCCCCAACCTGCTTTCCGGAGCAACCAGTTTTCGACCAACATTGGTCGGCCGCCATCAGGCGGTATCGACGGGACACTATTTGGCAAGCCTGGCAGCGATGCGCGTTCTGGATAGGGGTGGTAACGCAGTCGACGCAGGCGTAACGGCGGCGATGACGCTTGCAGTAGTTCAGCCTGACATCGTCAGTTTCGCTGGCGTCGCTCCCACGCTGATTTACGTCAAGTCTGAAGATCGGATTATCAGTTTGGCCGGCCTTGGTTGGTGGCCAAAGGCCGCCAACCAAGAGGCTTTGCGCAAGGCTAGCATGGACGGGCACATGCCCGATGGTTTGCTGCGCACGGTCATGCCTGCAGCACCGGCCACCCACGTACTGGCCTTGAGGCGGTTCGGTACTATTTCATTTGAAGAAGCGGCTACGCCTGCCCTTGAGCTTGCCCGCGATGGCTTTCCTGTCTACCCGTTGTTAGCCAACAATTTGAAGGCAGTAGCTGAACGAAATGCTCAGTGGAAATCCAATGCTGAAGTCTATTTGCCCAATGGAGCCGCTCCAATGGTGGGCGACTTGTTTAGCCAAAACGACTTAGCCCGCAGTATTGCGGGAATGATTGCAGCGGAACGCGCAAGCAGAGGGGATAGGGACAACAAACTACAGGCCGTGCACGACTATTTTTACCGCGGTTCAATCGCCAACGCGATAGCGGACTACCACGCTGAGAATGGGGGGTTCGTCACAAGGCAGGACCTTGCCGAATTCGAGACACCCTTAGAGGAAAGTATTTATGCGGACTATCGCGACTACCGCGTTCATACGTGTGACGTGTGGTGCCAAGGCATCGTGCTACCCCAGACCTTGAAGACACTTGAAGGTTTCAATATCCGCTCGATGGGACACAACACGGCGGACTACCTACACACCATAGCGGAGGCGATGAACCTTGCATTCGCAGACCGCGAAGCCTATATGGGCGACCCGGCTTTCGTGAAGGTCCCTACCCAGGCGCTGCTCTCAGCGGACTATGCGGCTCTTCAACAAGCGCGCATAGACCCGCAACGCGCTTTCGGCAAGATGCCAGACGCTGGAAACCCAACTGCCGCGCCAACACGCGCTCCTACACTTTCGCCTCCCGCTGCGGCCAGCGGCAGTGCAGCGGGCATGTCGCCGGACACCATCTACGCATGCGCCGTAGATCGCTGGGGCAATGCCTACTCCGCAACGCTGTCCGACACCTCTTTCGACACGCCCACGATCCCTGGCACTGGGCTCGCTGTGTCTTCTCGGGGATCTCAGAGCCGGCTCGACCCCAACCACCCGAGCGTGGTAGCTCCTGGCAAGCGACCTCGCCTCACGCCGGCTCCGGCCATGGCATTTCGTGATGGCAAGTTTTTCATGGCATGGGGCACCCCTGGCGGAGACGTGCAAATGCAGGCCATGCTCCAAGTGTTTTTGAATGTCACCGAGTTTGACAAACGGTTGCAGGAGGCTATTGAAGCGCCCCGAATATGCACCAAGAATTTTCCTGACTCCTTCGCTCCACACGCCTACTTTCCTGGCAGACTGCTGTTGGAAAAAAATCTGCCAGATGGTATTGCGGAAGAACTGAAGCAAAGAGGACAC
Organism: Comamonas sp. lk; assembly: GCA_943324505.2. GTDB lineage: Bacteria > Pseudomonadota > Gammaproteobacteria > Burkholderiales > Burkholderiaceae_C > Rhodoferax. Next base: position 1,183 of record CALPLW020000046.1, on the reverse strand, counting down.
GATGTCGAAACCATACCCGAACTTCCGGGTGTCAGCGGGGCCGTGTGCGCCATAGTCCGAGACCCTAAGTCCGGCCTCCTCAACGCGGGCGCAGACCCAAGACGCGAGGCTTATGCGCTTGCTTGGTAAAGAGAAAACATCGATTTGCTTGCGGTAGGGATGGTGGTAGTTCTGTCTCATCAGGATGTCAAAACAGGTGTCCAGCGTGACGATGTTGATTTTCTAAGGGGCATCTTGCAGCTTGGTGGCGCACCCCAAGAAGCGCCGCACCGCAGCAGCGCTTAGCGCAGGCCAGGGACTATGCGCAAAATGCGGATGTCTTCTGGCGGCTCCGTGCCCCGGGCCAACTGCAGCATGCGCGGCAGCAGGCCCGTCTTGTCGACCACCCAGAGGCCTTGCGCCACGGGTTCGACTTGTCCCGGCAAATGGGCCACTTGTGCCAGCTGTGCCGCCCGGATTACCAGGTAGTAGGGCCGTCCCACCGTAGGCAAGCGCGGGCGCTCACTGACAGAGACGGAGGGCGCCTGGTTGTAAAGCCCCAGCTCTCGGGCTACCAGGTCCATTTGCCAAACATAAATGGCACCTGGGGGTTGCGTGGCCAGCACCCGGTTCGCGTTGTAGGCCAGCCCGACCGACAGGTAGGTCAGGGTCATCAATACAGTGATAAAGCTGTACAGCAAGGCCACGCCCCACATTGGTAGCAACAATAAGGCCCTGGCACGCCAAGGTGCACGCCACAGCTTGCCGAGCGCCAGTCCGACCAGCAAGAACAGCAACACCAAGCAGGTCACCATCGGCTGGCCGACATACAGGGCCAGCGCCAGTGCCAGCCCGGCCGTCAGCGCGGCCATGCCGAGTTGGGCCAATTCCAGTCCGCGCCGGCCGTCGGGCTGCGCCAGCACCGGGGCCAGATACTGGCCGCACAGGATGGCGGCGAATGGGAACACGATCACCGTGTAGTAATCGAGCTGGAAGCTGGTCAGGCTGAACAAGCCAAAGGTCACGGCAAAGGAGGCGCCGAGGTACACCAGCTGGCCCCGCCCGCGCCCGTCATTGCGGCGCCAGCCGCGCCAGGCCTGCCCCAGCGCTGCCCCAGCGACCGCCACCCAGGGCAGGAAGGCCCACAGGAACACGTGCAGAAAAAAGGCCGGGTTGCCGTCGGTGTTGCGGATCGGGCCGGTGT
>CALPLW020000045.1 GCA_943324505.2 Comamonas sp. lk | reverse complement strand
GAGGAGGCGGTGGGCGCTTTCATGGTCTGCGCCGCGCTCATCACCCTGTTTGGCGTGACAGGCTGGTTTGAGCGCATCATGAACCACCTGCCGCTGGCCATTGCATCGGGCCTGCTGGCTGGCGTGCTGACCCGGTTTGGCCTGCAGGGCTTTTTGGCGGCGCAAACAGCCCTGCCGCTGGTGCTGGTGATGCTGGCCTCTTACGTGGTCGGCAAACGGGTGCTGCCACGCTACGCGGTGCCGCTGACCTTGCTAGCTGCTATAGTATTTGTAGCTAAAACCCAAGGATTCACGGGAGCTAGCGTCGATTTTTCCTTGACAACGCCGGTGTTCGTGGCGCCCGTTTTTACGCTGGAGGCGGCCGTCAGTCTGGCTTTGCCGCTGTTTGTGGTGACCATGGCTTCGCAAAACCTGCCCGGTGTGGCGGCGATCCAGGCGGCAGGCTTCGGCCAGGCGCCCGGTGCGGCGCCGGGTAGTGGCATCCCGATCTCCAAAATCCTCACCTTGACGGGCGTGGCCACTTTGCTTCTGGCGCCGTTTGGGGGGTTTGCCTTGAATTTGAGTGCTATTACTGCTGCTATCTGCATGGGCCGGGAGGCCCACCCGGACCCGCAACGGCGCTACACCGCCGCTGTGGTCTGTGGCGCCATTTATGTGGTGATTGGATTGTTTGGCGCTACGGTCGTCGCTGTGCTCACCGCCTTCCCGAAAGAGTTGATTGCGGCTATTGCCGGGCTGGCGCTCCTGGGCACCATTGGCAGTGCGCTGCATGTCGCCCTGAGAGAGGAAGCGCACCGCGAGGCCGCGCTGGTCACTTTTTTGGTCACACTCAGCGGTGTCGTGATTGCCGGTGTTGGCGCTGCCTTCTGGGGTGTACTGGCCGGCGCGCTCACGCTTTTTGTGCAACAGTACGGACGAAACCGCTCCTGAACCCAATGAACCTTCTTTTTGTTGCTGATCCCTTGTCGTCCTTCAAGATCTACAAGGACACCACTTTTGCCATGATGCGAGAGGCCCAGCGCTGTGGCCATGCCATCAGCGTGTGTGAGGTACGTGATCTGATGTGGCAGCGTGGCGGCCCAGTCACGGCCTATGTGCGCGACATCACCCTCACTGGTGACCCTGTGCATTGGTTCAGCGCCGCGCAGCAGGCCCCTGACGAGCGGCCACAGGCGTTGAAGGACTTTGATGCTGTGGTGATGCGCAAGGACCCGCCTTTTGACAGTGAGTACTTCTACGCTACCCACCTGCTGGAGCAAGCCGAGCGCGAGGGCGCACGGGTGTTCAACAAGCCGCGGGCCCTGCGCGATCACCCCGAGAAGCTGTCGATCCTTGAGTTTCCGCAGTTCATTGGCCCCACATTGGTGACGCGTGACCCCGCCGACATCCGCCGATTTCATGCCGAGCACCGCGACATCATCCTCAAGCCGCTCGACGGTATGGGCGGCGCCGGCATCTTTCGCGTCAAAGACGATGGCCTGAACCTGGGAAGCATCACCGAAACCCTGAACCGCGAAGGCCAGCAGACGGTGATGGTGCAGAAATTCCTGCCAGACATTGCCCTTGGTGACAAGCGGGTGCTGGTGATCGGTGGCCAGCCAGTGCCGTTTTGCCTGGCGCGCATTCCGCAGGGCGGCGAAGTGCGTGGCAACCTGGCTGTGGGCGGTAAGGGTGTGGCGCAGCCCTTGAGCGAAAGAGACCGTTTCATTGCCGAGTCGCTGGGCCCGGTGTTGCACGGTCGCGGCCTGTTGTTGGTGGGTCTGGACATCATCGGGGACAGCCTGACCGAGATCAACGTCACCAGCCCGACCTGTTTTCAGGAGATCTTTGACCAGACCGGCTGCGATGTGGCCGCGCTGTTCGTTCAGGCACTGACCCGGGCCCTGGCCCGCTGAGGTATCAGGCCAAGGCCGCCAAATTTGCTGGCGCGGTGGTGCGGTCTGACGCGGTGCTGCCTTCAAGGAATACCCGCAGCTCACCCGGCGCCATCGCCACCCAGTCTTCATTGGTGGTAAGCGGCTCGGTCACCACAATGGCCAGCCGGTCCTGAGGCCCATTGAGTTCGGACAGGTCGACGCTGACGTCGTCGTCCTTCAGGTGCACCTCGGTGAAAGGGTGTTGGCGCAGCACATAGTGGAGCTTGGTACTGGCATGGGCCCACAGCGCCTGGCCGTTGCTGAGCAAGAAATTAAAGCTGCCGTGCCGCGCAATCTGCGGCACCAGCTCAGCCAGCGTCAAGGTCAGCTCATCGACACTGGGCACGCCGGCGTGGGACTTGGCCAGCTCCTGCAGCAACCAGCAAAATGCCAACTCGCTGTCGGTGCTGCCCACCGGGTGGAAATTGCCGTGCAACGCCGGCGCATAGTCTTTCAGGTCGCCATTGTGTGCAAACACCCAGTAGCGACCCCACAGCTCGCGCACAAAGGGGTGGCAGTTTTCCAGGTTGACTGCGCCCACCGTGGCCTTGCGGACATGGGCCACCACGTTGTGGCTTTTGATCGGGTAGCTTCGCAGCATTTGCGCGATCGGCGAGGTGGCCGCTCCCTCTTTGTCTACAAAGTAGCGCACGCCCCGGCCCGGGTCGCTGCCATCGCTCTCAAAGAAGGCGATACCCCAGCCGTCGGCATGGTGGTCGGTACAGCCGCCGCGCTGGGAAAAACCCGTGAAGCTCAGGGTCAGGCTGGCGGGCAGTCGGCTGTTCATCCCAAGCAGTTGGCACATAGCCGGAGTGTACGGTGCTGGTGTCGTGCCGGCGGTTGAATTACTTTCTGCGGGGTCTCAACTTCGGGGCTGGGTCCAGAGCTGGCCGCCCGTTGCCCAATTTTCGCGCTTCACGTCAGTGATCAGGATGTCCACCGATTCAGGCGATCCACCCAGCACCTCTACCGTGATGCGGGTGATCTCTTGCACCAGCCGGCGTTTTTGCTCGATGGTGCGACCCTCCATCATTTCTATGTGGTAGGTAGGCATAATAGTTCTCCATATATATAGGTTTGCTGACAAGCGTGCACACGATTGGATGTTAAATGACACAGAAGGTCACCATCGACGGCAAAGCCACATTATTTTGGCTCCTGTTGTGCGTAGGCATATTGGACGCACAGGCTTTGGGACTGGGTCGTATGCAGGGCACGGCATTGATTGGCCGCCCGCTCGACGTCTCGGTACAGGTCCAGACAGACCCTGGTGAAGACAGCGCCGCCCTGTGCCTGGATGCGGAGGTGTTCCATGCCGATGCCCGTCAGGATCAGCGCTTGGTGCGCATCACGCTAGATGCCGTTGCAGCTGGTCAGATTGCCAACGCCCGCATCGTCTCCGCAACGCCCATCGACGAGCCGATCGTCACCGTGTTGTTGCGTGCCGGCTGCACCCAGAAAACCGCACGTCGTTATGTGCTGCTGGCCGACCCACCGGCCGAAGTACCTGCGCCAGTGGTCCCGCTGGTGTCACCGGTGGCACAGGTCGGGCCTGTTGCATCCGCGCCCGTCGTCCCCTCGTCTAACGCCACGGTGACGCCGTCGGCGACGGCTACCCCAGTGTCTAATGTGACATCGGCTGCCTTGAATGGCCAGCCACTCCCACCTTCCAGCCCAGCTGCGACGGTCGCACCCAGGCCCGCCGCTCCCAATGACTTAGCGGCCGCCTTGCCGCCGGTGTCCGCGGTCAAACCAGCCAGTGTTGTTGCGGAGCCAAAACCTGTTGCCGCACCAGTTACCCCGCCAACTCCCCCTCAGGTTACCGCCCCGGTCGCCGGTTTGCCTGCACGTGCCGTGCCGCCAACTGGCCCTCGGCTGACTTTGAGCCCGGCTGTGCCGGGTGCTGAGCTTGCTGACAAACCGATTGCTGTCGCGCCGACACCTGCTTTGGCGCCAGCGTCTGCGGCCATGGTGGTCTCGGCCGCACCGGTTGCAGCGGACGCAGGCGCCGTGGCAGCGCAAAAAATCCAGACGCTGGAGCGCGACATGAAAGCAGCGCTGGCCCTCGCAGCACGTCTAGAGACAAGCCTGACCGACATGAATAACCGGCTGCAGCAAGCCGAGTCCCAGCGCTGGCCATCCGGGCTCATGTACGGACTGGTGGTTATGGTGTTCGCCTGTTTGCTCGCTGTCGGCTGGCTATGGAACCGTTTGCGTCGCCTTCAGGCTGATCATGGCGACTGGTGGAACCATTCGGTCAGTCCCCAGAACGACCGGGCTGTCGACCTGGACAGGTCAATGGCCCCAACCATGGCTGGTGCGGCGACGGTGTCAAGCCAAGCATCGCCGCTAACTGAGTCGGTTCAGTCGTTCGAACTTCAGAGCGAGCCATTTCATCCCGGTATCGACCCGTCGCAAGACCGTGCCGCCCCATTGACAGAGCCAGCACTGGCAGTCGCTGATCTGTCGCTGGACCTGGACAACCTGATTGATTTTGACTCGAGTCAAGGTAAGAAGCCGCCTGCGCCCTGAGCCTGCGGGCGGGGCGCTGGTCAGCCCTGTCTGGCGACCAGTTCTGCCCCAACAGCTGAATGACGGGGCATGTTCTGGCCTTATCGATTGATGGTAACTGGCATTATGCGCAAACCGGTCCAGTGTTTACTATGGCAGCCATGCCGATCACTTATCTCAAACGGGCCCTGCCGCCTGTAGCCACCCATGACACTGCCACCGCCGAAACGGTGCGCACCATGCTGGACGCTATTGCCGCTGGTGGCGAGCCGGTGGCCCAAGCCTATGCCGCTGAGCTTGATGGCTGGCATGGACCGGTGGTGGTGGCCCCAGAGACCTTTGCCCGAGCCGAGGCCGCGCTGAGCGAGGGCGTCAAGCAGGACATCCGCTTTGCGCGTGACCGGGTGCAAGACTTTGCGCGGCGCCAGCGCGATTCGATGCAGGAATTTTCCGCTGAACTGATACCCGGCCTGACGGTGGGCCAGCGGCTGATTCCCTGCCAGACGGCGGGCTGTTACGTGCCGGGTGGCCGCTACGCCCATGCTGCCAGCGCCATCATGAGTGTGGGTACGGCCTCTGTGGCCGGGGTGCGGCACATCGTGGCGACTACGCCGGCGCATGCGCAGGATGGTATTCACCCCGCTATTCTGTATGCCATGCAACTTTGCGGCGTCAGCACGGTGCTGGCGCTGGGTGGGGTGCAGGGCGTGGCGGCGCTGGCCCATGGCCTGTTCACGGGACGACCGGCCGACATCATCGTCGGCCCGGGCAACCGGTTTGTGGCCGAAGCCAAGCGCCTGCTGTTTGGCCGGGTTGGCATCGACGTGATCGCCGGCCCCACTGAGTCTGCGGTGATTGCCGACGACAGCGCCGACCCGGCCATCGTCACCGCCGACCTGGTGGGCCAGGCCGAGCACGGCCCGGACTCACCAGTCTGGCTGATCACCAGCTCGCGCGCCTTGGGCGAGCAGGTGCTGGCCCTGGCACCGTCGTTCATTGCGGCGCTGCCCGAACTGGCCCGCCAGGCGGCCGAAGCGGCCTGGCGTGACCACGCCGAGGTGGTGCTGGTGGACAGTCGGGATGAGGCGGTGCAGGTCAGCGATAAGTACGCCTGTGAACACGTGCAGGTGATGGCGCGGGACCTCGACTGGTGGCTGGCCAACTTGAGCAACTACGGCTCGTTGTTCCTGGGCGAAGAAACCACAGTCGCCTATGGCGACAAATGCAGCGGCCCCAACCACATCCTGCCAACGCGCGGCGCGGCGCGTTACTCGGGCGGCCTGTCGGTGGGTAAATTCATCAAGACCGTGACCTGGCAGCGTCTGACCCGCGACGCCTCGCGCACCGTGGGCCAGGTGGCGGCGCGCATCTCGCGGCTTGAGGGCATGGAAGGCCATGCCCGAACCGGCGACGTGCGGCTGGCCAAATACTTCCCTGAGCAGACCTTTGACCTGGGTGCGCTCGGGCGGTATGGGGGCTGACACCATGGCTGCACCAACACCCAAGCTTCACATTGACCTGAGCCAGCAGGAGCCGATCCCACCCGACGGTGTTGCTGCTGCGCTTGCTCTGATGCAGAGCGGCAAGCTGCACCGTTACGGTGAGACCGACGGCAAGCTCAGCCCTGTGTCAGCGCTCGAAGCAGCCTTTGCGGCTGAGCTGGGGCTGCCCTATTGCGTGGCGCTCAATTCCTGTGGCTCCAGCATGTTTGTTGCGCTCAAAAGCGCCGGTGTGATGCCGGGTGACGCGGTGTTGTCCAACTGTTTCACGCTGGCGCCGGTGCCAGGTGCGCTGGCCCATGCCGGGGCACGGCCGGTGCTGGTCGATGTGTGCGACGACTACACCATCGACTTGGCCGATCTGGTGCGCAAGGCGCGCAGCAGCGGCGCCAAAACCCTGTTGCTGTCGCACATGCGCGGCCATATCTGCGACATGCAGCGACTGAGCGAGGTCTGTGCGGAGCAGGGCATCGCACTGATCGAGGACTGCGCCCACACCATGGGTGCGGGCTGGGCCGGCCGTGCCACCGGCACCTGGGGCCTGGCGGGGTGCTTTAGCCTGCAAAGCTACAAGCACGCCAACAGCGGCGAAGGCGGCCTGCTGGTCACGCGCGACCCTGACCTGGCCGCACGGGCCATTCTGTACTCTGGCAGTTACATGTTTTACGCCGCGCACGGTGCCCGGCCTGACGAGGCAGTGTTTGAACGCTGGAAGTACAACACGCCCAATTTCAGCCTGCGTATGGGCAATCTGCCCGCTGCGCTGGCCTTGCCGCAACTCGGACCGCTGCTGGCCGACCGGGGCCGGCGCTGGAACCAGCGCTACCACTGGCTCAGCCAAGCCTTGGCCGGCACGCCCGGCCTGACGGTGCCGGCACGCCCGGCGCAGGAGCAGTATGTGGCCAGCTCGCTGCAGTTTTCGCTGCCTGGCCTGGCGCCGGCCGCCATTCAGGGCTTTTTGGCGTTGTGTGCGGGTCGCGGCCTGCACATCAAGTGGTTTGGCGCGGTCGAGCCCAAGGGCTTCACCAGTGTCTGGCAGCACTGGCGTTTTTTTGGCGAGCCGCAGCTGTTGCCTAACGCTGAGCGGGTCATGGCCGGCCTGTGTGACATGCGCCTGCCGCTGACCTTAAGTGAGCCGGATTGCCAAGCGATTGCAGCGGTGGTGCGCGACAGCTTGGCGCAGGTGCTGGCGGCGCAGGCGTGATCGCCTTAGCCGCTGCGCAAGGGTTTTCACGAGGCCAGCACGCCAGTGCCGGGTTCTATGATGCAACGCACCATGTCGATGCCAGAGCCGGGGTCGAATGGGCAGTTGGGATGCCAAGTTTTTCAGGGTGTTATTTTAATTAAGGAGCAAATGATGACGATGAACAAACGACATTGGATGGGTGTGGCCTTGGCGGCCGTGGTGGCCAGTGGCAGCGTGTTTGCCCAGGCGAAAAAAGAAGTCACGATTGCGCACCAGGACATGCTGGTGCCGTTCCAGGCGCTGATGGATTCAGGCGAGCTGGAAAAAGCCACCGGCTACAAAATTAACTTCCGGCTGTTTGGCGGCGGTGGCGACGTGATCAAGGCCATGGCCTCGGGCGACGTGCAGCTCGGCCAGGTCGGCTCCAGCCCCCTGACGGCGGCTGCCAGCCAGGGCCAGGACATCAAGCTGTTCTGGATCCTGGACGACATCGCCGATGCCGAGGCCTTGATCGCCCGCAGCGGCTCGGGTGTCAACAGTGTGAAGGACCTCAAAGGCAAGAAGGTCGCCACGCCCTTTGTCTCGACCGCCCACTATCAGCTGATGGCGATCATGAAAATGGAAGGCCTGGACGCCAATTCGGTCAATGTCATGAACATGCGCCCGCCCGAAATTGCGGCAGCATGGGAGCGGGGCGACATTGACGCCGCCTTCATCTGGGACCCGGTGCTGTCCAAGATCAAGGGCAAGGGCAAGTCGATTGCCAGCTCGGGCAGCATTGGCGCCAAGGGCTTCCCGACCTTTGACGGCTTTGCTGTGAACGCCAAGTGGGCGTCCGAGAACGAAGCCTTCATGGTGGCGCTGGTGAAGGCGCTGGCCAAGGCCGACGAAGAGTACCGCAAGGACGGCAAGAAGTGGACGGCGGATACCGCCCAGGTCAAGGCCATCGCCAAGATGACCAAGGCTGACGCGAAAGACGTGCCGGCGGCCATGGCTTTGTACAAGTTCCCCACAGCCACGCAGCAGCTCAGTGCCACCTGGCTCGGTGGCGGTGCCGCCAAGGCCATGACCAGCACCGCTGCTTTCCTGAAAGAGCAGGGGCGTATCCAGGAGGTCAAGCCTGACTACGCCGCCTTTGTGACCGACGCTTATGTGAAGAAGGCCGGACTCAAATAATCCGAGTCAAGGCCCTGCAAAAAGCCACCCGCTAAAGCAGGTGGCTTTTTTTCAGGCTGCCACCGGGGTCTTGCCCAGCACCACAGCCTCATAGGCGTGCAGTGAGGGCAGGCCGCCGGTGTGCAGGAACAGCACGTTTTCGCCAGGCTTGAAGAAGCCTTGGCGCACCAGCCCGATCAGGCCGGCCATGATCTTGCCGGTGTAGACCGGGTCGAGCAGGATGGCTTCGGTGCGCGCCAGCATTTGGACGGCTTCCACCATCTTTTCATTCGGGATCGAATATTTGGGCTGCCAGAAACCGCCCACGCTGACCACCGCCTCGCGCGGGATGGTCAGTCCCAGCCCCAGCAGATCGGCCACGGCCTGCGCTTCCTTGTAAACCAGAGGCTCCTGGTCGGCCGGGTCACGGCTGACGCCAATGCCCACAATCGGGATGTTGATGTGGTTGCCGATAAAGCCGGCCACCAGACCGCCATGGGTGCCCGAGCTGCCCGAGCCCACCACCACCTGGTCGATGCGCACGTCCTGCTCGTAAAACTGCTGCTGCAACTCCTGCGCGCAGGCCACATAGCCCAGTCCGCCGAGTGCGTTGGAGCCGCCGCCGGCAATGATGTAGCCCTTGCGGCCCTGTGCCACCAGCTCGTCGGCGACCTGCTGCATCGCCGCCCCCATGTTGCTGCCGGCCGGCACCACCGTGAGCGCCTCCACGCCCATCAGGCGGAACAGGAAGTGGTTGCCACTGGCATCTTCATGGAAGCTGCCGGGTACCCGCTCCTCAATGACAAAGCGGCATTTCAGCCCTTCTTTGACCGCCGCCGCCAGCGTGATGCGGCAGTGGTTGGACTGCGGCGCACCACAGGTGATCAGCGTGTCGGCACCCTGCGCCAGGGCGTCTGCCACCAAGAATTCGAGCTTGCGGGTCTTGTTGCCGCCGGGAAACAGGCCCAGCATGTCGTCACGCTTGATCCAGATGTTGGGGCCTTGGCCGTCCGGGCTCAGGGCCCGGGTGAAATTGGGCAAAAACTCCAGCGGCGTGGCGCCAACGGTGTAGCGGCGGCGGGGAAAGCGGGACAGGTCCATGGGTCAGAGGCTCCAGGTGGTGTGGTCGTCAATCGGGTACATCGGCCGTGGCAGATGGCGCCAGGGCAACGACTTGAGGTTAGGCGTGGTCAAGCCCGGGCAGTCTACTTCGAGAATACGCCCGGGCGGCGCAAAGTCGTCAAAAGCGGCGCGGAAATGACCCCGGCTTTTCACCACCAGGGTGCGCACCTGGGTCAGGTCCACGCCCAGCACCATGCCGCGCCGGCCAGTGAACTCGCCATTGGACAGTGCCAGCAGCCGGGCCGGGCCCGCTGGCCGGGTTGATCGCTCAGGTGGCCAGTTGGCCTGCGTATGCGGCAAAGGCGTTGGCGAGGGTCTTGACGGCCGGCAGGGTCGGCACGCCGCGCAGTGTGACCCAGACGATGGCACTGGCTGGAAAAGGGTCGCTCATGGGAAGGCGGCTGACACGGTTGCGGTTTTTTTCGTAGACCTCATGTGGCACGACCGCGAGCAGGCGCGTGTTGGCCGCCAGAGCGAGGCCGATGTGAAATGACGCCGTCTCGATGCACGCCGGCGGCGGTGCCAGGCCGGCGGCCAGAAAGCTGCGCTCGACAGTGCGCCGGCTGGAACTGCCGTGCGGCATCAGCACCCATTCGTGATCAAGGGTTTGGGCCCAGCTGACCCTTGGGTGTAGGGTGAGCGGGTGGTCTTTGGCGGCGACCACGGCCAGAGACAGTTGCCAGAGGGTCACCACATCCAGCTGGTGCATGTTTTTTGGCACCCATTCGCCGTCGAGCCCGCCCACCACGGCGTCGACCTCGCCGCTCACGAGCAGGTCCAGCAGTCCCTGGATGGTGTCGGTGCGCAGGATCAGGCGGGGCATGTCCCCCTGCTGCTGCAAGGCCTTGACCACCGGCCCCAGTGCCCCGATGCCTACCAGAGGCAGGATGCCCAGCCGAACCAGCGGGCGGTCTTGTGCTTCGCCCATGGTGGCGCGTGCCGTCGCGAGCGAGCCCAGCGCAATGCGAATGCGTTCAAGTGCGTGTTCACCGGCGGGCGTCAAGCGAGCGCCTCGCGGCGTGCGGGTCACCAGGCTGTGGCCAAAGGCGGCCTCGAGCTCGTGCAGCATTTTGGTGGCCGCCGGCTGGCTGATGCCCAGCTGCTGAGCCGCTGCGCTGAGCGAGCCGCACTGCATCACCTGATCCAGCAGCTGAAGGTGGCGCAGTTTGAGTCGCTCCAGCCGCGGGCCGAGTGCGGTGGTGTCGTCCGCCATGTGGGCACCAGCCATTCGATTCTGTGATGGCTGCATGCTTTTTTGATAATTGACCGATATGGCAGGCCAGTTTACATTGGCTTAGGTTTCGAATTTATCTATAACGAGGAGACACACCATGCCAGCCTTTTCAATGCTTCGCCGCGCCACGCTGGGCGCCTTGGGTGGCCTGCTAGCACTCCAGGCCCTGGCGCAGTCCTACCCCAACCGGCCGGTCAAGATCATCGTGCCGTTTGCTGCCGGCGGTGGCCCGGACATCGAGACCCGGCGCCTGGGCCCCAAGCTGGCCGAGGCGCTGGGCGGCGCGGTGGTGGTCGAGAACCGGGTGGGCGCTGCTGGCATTCTGGCCGCCGAGTTGGTGACGCAGGCGCCGGCCGACGGCTACACCCTGCTGGCGGGCTCAATCTCGCAAGTGGTGCAGAAGGTGCTCAGGCCAGAGGCCAAGTTTGATCCGGTGGGCACCTTTGTGCCGATCACCAAGACCAGCACCACGCCCACCGTGTTGATCGTGCCGGCCGACTCGCCGATCAAATCGGCCAAGGAGCTGGAGGCCCTGATTCGCAGCAAGCCGGGTCAACTCAACTACGGTTCCGGCGGGATTGGTACTGCGGCGCACATCGCAGGCGCCTCTTTTGTTGGCGTTTTGAAACTCGACGCGGTGCATGTGCCTTACCGGGGTTCGGTGGAGTTGGTGCCGGCCCTGTTGTCCAACCAAATCCAGTACGCCTTCCCGATCGCCGGGACCTCGGTGCCCTTTGTCAAGGCCGGCAAGGTGCGTGCCCTGGCGGTGACCAGCGCCAAGCGCATGAGCTCGCTGCCGGATGTGCCCACGCTCAAGGAGCTGTATGGGGATGATTTGTTTATACAAGAGTCATGGGGCGGCCTGTGGGCACCGGCCAATACGCCAGGCCCGGTGGTGCAGCAGATCTTCATTGCCACGCGCAAGGCGTTTGCGGATCCCGAATTGCGCGCGCAATACATTGCGGCCGGCACTGAGCCTGAGTTGTCCGAGTCGCCCGAGGCCTTTGCCCGGTTTATGGTGGCCGAATCCCAGAAGTGGGCACGCCTGATCCAGATGGCTGGTGTCAAGGCAGACTGATTCATGAGCATGCAAGCCTTGCAGGGCATTCGGGTCCTGGACCTGTCGCATGTGATCGCTGGCCCTACGGCGTCGCACTACCTGGCGCTTGAAGGGGCTGAGGTGATCAAGGTTGAGCCGCCTGGCAAGGGAGACATCCTGCGTTGGGCGCGAGATCGGCTCGACCAGGGGGTGAGCGTGGGCTTTGCCGCGATCAATGGCGGCAAGCAGTCGCTGGCCATCGATCTCAAGCATCCCAGCGCTCGGCAGTGGCTGACCGAACTGGTTCGCCAGAGCGATGTGTTCATTGAGAACTACCGCCCCGGGGCGGTGGCACGCCTGGGGTTTGATTACGAGCAGGTGCGGGCCATCAAACCCGACATCGTGTACGCCAGCATCTCTGGTTTTGGCCAAGAGGGCGAGTGGGCCCCGCGCCCGGCCTATGACCACGTGGTGCAGTCCGCCATGGGCATGGGCTGGATGCAGGGGGAGGCTGGGCAGGACCCGGTGAAGGTCGGGTTCCCGGTCATTGACAGCGCCACCGGCATGGTGGCCGCCCAGGCCATCCTCGCCGCCCTGCTGCGGCGCGAGCGCCAGGGCGTGGGTGCGCGGCTCGATATTTCGATGGCGCAGGCCGCCTTGCAACTGATGTGGCCGGAAGTGTCCAAGGTCGGGTTGAGCGGCCAGGACGCCTCGCGGGTGGGCAACCGGGGGTTCTCGGGCAGCCCAGGTGCGGCCACCTTTGCCTGCGCTGACGGCTGGATCTCGATCGCGGCCAACACGGCGCAGCAATTTCAGTCCCTGTGTGCCGTGCTGGGGTTGCCCGACCTGACGCAAGACGGTACCTTGATTGACCAGGCCGCCCTGCAAAGTGGCGGCTTTGTGGTGGGCCTGGCGCCCGAGCGTATTCACGCCCAGTTAGCTGCTGCCATCGGGCAGCGCGAGGCCGCGCCGCTGGAGGCCGCGCTGGCAGGCCTGGCGGTGCCTTGCGCCTTGCTGCGTCCCTTGAGCCAGGTCTTGCCCGATTTGATGGGTGGTGGGCGCATGACGCTGCCAGTGCGGCGCACCGTGTACCCCGGTGGCGTGATGCGTGATTTTGGTGGCGGGTACCAAGCTGACGGCGACCCGGGGCAGGCGCTGGCCGCAGCCCCGCGCCTGGGGCAGCATACCCGGGCAATTTTGCAGTCCCTGCAGGTCAGTGATGAAGACATTGCCGCCTTGGCCGAGCAGGGTGTGATCCGGGTAGAGGCCTGAGAATTTATAGAAAATCGGCCTCCAGCCCCCGTGGAATAAGGCGGAGCAGCTATTTAATCAATAGCAATATCGAATGGTGAGCGATAGCGCACGCTGAATGAGTGAATCGTCTCGAGTGCACATGCTGGGTTTCATGTTACTCTGCATGCTTTTCAGGGGGCGCCGGATGACCACAGCAAACGAGCCATCCAGCAAAGTGACCCGCTCACGCGAGCGGATGCGGGCTGCGGGCCTCCGCCCGGTTCAATTTTGGGTTCCTGATACGCGGCTGGCCAGCTTCGCCGCCGATTTGCGCCGGCAATGCCTGGAGCTCAATGGCGCAGCCAGCGAGGCCGAAGCACTTGGGTTTACCGAAGAGGCCGCCGGCCAGGTTGAAGGTTGGACATGATGCAGCGCGGGGACCTGGTCGCTGTATCGCTGCAAGGGGACTATGGCAAACCCTGCCCGGCGCTGATTGTTCAGACCGACTTGCTGGCCGACCTGAACAGCTTGGTGTTATGCCCTGTGACCAGTGAGCTGCACACGGCAGCTTTTCGGGTAACCGTAGAGCCCACGTCGGCCAATGGTCTGCGCGTGTTGTCACAGGTGATGGTGGACAAGCTGTCCACCGTGCCGCGCGTCAAGGTCAGTGAGCCGTTCGGGCGGTTGGAGGACGACCGGATGCGGGCTGTGGACAGGGCGCTGCTGTTGGTCGTGGGGCTGATTTAGGGCCCCGGCCTAAACACAACGCAAAATGAAAAAAACCTGTGTCAAACGCCCCAAGGATTGACAAGCGCCACACCGGTGCCGGCAAAGTCAGCCGTGTTGCGGGTGACAACGGTGAAGCGGTGCTCCATCGCGGTAGCGGCGATCATGGCGTCACGCTCGGACCGTGGATCGGGGATGTGCAGCGAAGCGCACACAGGCGCCGTGTTGTCGGTAAACGGCAAGATTCGACCGGCGAACGCGGCGCGCACACCGGCTAACCAAAGGCGCAGCGCGCTGCCTTGGGGTGGTGTGCGGCGTTCCAGAGCCTGGATGCCCAGTTCCAACTCAAGAATGGTGATGGCGGACAGGTAAAGCCTGCTGGCGGGTTGCGCCCCGGCCCAGTCGCGCACTGCAGGCGATGGATTGGGCTTGCCATGACGCAACTCGGAGACGACATTGGTGTCGAGGACAAACATCGCTAAACCCTAATCCAACTTGACGGCCTGGCTTTGGAAGTTCAAACGCGGCGGATCGAACTCAATGTCCGTGCCGCCCGCAATGCCATCCATCACCGCCAGGAGAGTCGGTTCACTCTGACCCACCATGCGGTGGTAATCGTCAATATTGAGCAGTGCAAATGCAGGCCGCCCTCGATCTGTGATGAACACCGGCCCATCGACAGCCGCCCGTTTGGCGGCTGACACGTCGCGCGTGAAGTCCCGGCTTGAAAAGGTGTGGACTGCCATGTTGCCCTCCTGTCAGTGTCTTTGTTTGTATGTTACGACAATTGTGGTGGGTCGGCAGACCCCACTCATCACCCGGCCTTCACCTTCAGCCGCCAGGCGTGCAGCAGCGTGGCGCGGTCCTCCATCAACCCACCACCGACGCCGCCACTGCATTGGAGACCACCCGCAGCAGGCGGCCATCGTCATGCGCAGTGGGTCGGGAGGTCAGGATCACGCACTGCACCTGCGTGTCCGGGTCAGCCCAGGCCACCGTGCCGGTCGCGCCCGAATGGCCGAAGGTTCGTGGCGACACCAGTTCGCCGCAGTAGACCCACACCGGGCTGGTCGCCAGACCCCAGCCCAAGCCCCAGGGTTTGCCGATGGCGGTATTCTGGTCGCTGACCATGCGCTGGACCGTGGCGCGGCCCAGCAGCGTGCGCCCATCGAGCGCCCCACCATTCAGGAAGGCTTGCAGTAACAGCGCAAGGTCGCTCACGGTGGAGTGCATGCCGCCCCAGGGGTGGCCCATGTCGCGCCAATAAGGCGTATTGGCGCCGAAGAGCGCCACGTCCGGGCTGCTCTCGTACTGGCACCAGACGGTGTTGGCAATCGGGCGTCCGCCCAGTCCCAGCGAGGATTGGTGCATGCCCAGCACCTCGAAGATTTCCTGCTGGTAGAACGTGCGCAGGGGCAGCCCGGACACCCGTTGCACGATCTCACCGGCCAGCAGCGTGCCCATGCTCTGGTAATCGAAAGCGGTGCCCGGCGGATACACCAGCGGCGTTGTGCAGACGCCCTGCACGAAGGCGCTCAGCGGTGCGTGTGCGCGTCGCAGTGCCAGGTTCTCTGGAAGCATGTCGGGCAGGCCGGAGGTGTGGCTCAGCAGGTCGCGTACCCGCACGGCCGCCCGATCGGGCCCCGCAAACTCCGGCAGATACCGTGCCACCGGGTCGTCCAGCGACACCAGGCCACGCTCGACCAGCAACATCACCGCTACGGCATTCACCGGCTTGGTGATCGAGGCCAGCAGGTACACCGCATCGGGCGCGGCACCATGACCCACATGCTGAACCACACGCCCATTGCGGGCCACGAGCATCGAGGCGGCGGCGACTCGGCGCTCAGCCACCTCGGCGGCGAGCAGGGCAGAAGCACGTTCCAGGCGCTGCGGGCACATGCCCTGGCTGGCGGGAGAGTCGGTAGGCAGAAAGTGGGTCATGGCACGCTCCGGGCAATACGAACGAGGATCATCGCACTTGTGCGCCGGAGCCCGACTTGCCGACGACCTGAGAACACCAGCTCGCAGGCGGCCTGCTAGGCTTTGAGGTCGTCAAAGTGGCTGGCTCTGGCTCTGTTGCCGCACGTTCAGGCGCAGGCGCAGCTGCCAGGCGTTCACCAGTCCCGACAGGATGATCAGCACGATGCCGGCGCCAGCCAGCGTGCCTGGCAACTCGCCGAACACGATCCAGCCAAACAGCACCGCGAAGCCGACTTGCGAGTACATGTAGGGCACCACCTCGGTGGCCGGCGCGCGCTGGTAGGCCAGGGCCAGCAGGAAATGGCTGACGGCGCCCATCGCCCCCATGGCCACCATCAGCATCCACATGAAACCGGAATCGACCGTCGACCAGCCCCAGGGCAGCAGCAGGCTGGCGGCGATCGCTCCGATACACATGCTCCAAAAGTGCACTGTGCTGGCCGGCTCTGTGCGGCTCAGGTGGCTGCTGCTGAGTTGGTAGGCGACGGAGGCGACCACGCAGGCCAGCGGGAACAGTGTGTTCCAGCCGAAGCGCGGCTGGGCCGGCTCGATGATCAGCATCACGCCGGCGAAGCCGACCAGCAGGAACAGCCATTGCGTCGGCCGAACCCGCTCCCGGAACAAGGTGGCCGAGATCAGGGTCACGATCACCGGCACCAGCATGACGATCGCGACGAATTCGCCCACTGGCATGAAGCGCACGCTGAGAATGGCGAACAGTGTGCTCGCCACCAGCGACAGGCCGCGCAGCGTCTGCAGCCAGGGCCGGCGGGTGCGCAACAGGGCGCGCCCATGCGTCGGCCAGAGCCACAGGCTGGAGATCAGCGCCTGCAGGAAGTAGCGCGCCCACAGGGCCATGAGCACCGGCACAGTCTGGACCACGTACTTGGTGGTGGTGTCCATGATCGCGAACAGGCAGGTGGCCGCCAGCGTGAGCGCGATCGCGGCCAGGGATGCCTTACGCAGCGGCATCATCGGCACAGAGGCACGCGCCAATCATCTTGGACGCACGGGACGATTTTGCCGAGCTGCCGGCGCAATGGGGGGTGGCGATCACGTTGTCGAGTTCCAGCAAGGCATGGGTTGGGGAAACGCTTCAGCCCGCCTTCACCTTCAGCCGCCAGGCGTGCAGCAGCGGCTCGGTGTAGCCGCTTGGCTGGGCCAGGCCCTTGAACACCAGGTCGCAGGCGGCCTGGTAGGCCTTGGAGGTGTCGAAGTGGCCGGCCATGGGCTGGTACAGGGGGTCGCCGGCGTTCTGGCCGTCCACCACGGCGGCCATGCGCTCAAAGGTTTCGCGCACCTGGTCTTGGCTCACCACGCCGTGGTGCAGCCAGTTGGCCATGTGCTGGCTGCTGATGCGCAGCGTGGCGCGGTCTTCCATGAGGCCGATGTTGTGGATGTCGGGCACCTTGGAGCAGCCCACGCCCTGGTCCACCCAGCGCACCACGTAGCCCAGGATGCCCTGGGCGTTGTTGTCCAACTCCTGCTGCTTGTCGGCCGCGCTCCAGTTGGGTGTGGCGGTGACCGGGATGCTCAGCAGGCCGGTGAGCAGCGCCTCGCGCTCTTTGTTCGCATTGATCTGCTCCAGGCCCTTTTGCACGTCGGACACCAGCACCTGGTGGTAGTGCAGCGCATGCAGCGTGGCACCGGTGGGGCTGGGCACCCAGGCGGTGTTGGCGCCGGCTTTGGGGTGGCCGATTTTTTGTTCCAGCATGGCCTTCATCAGGTCGGGCATGGCCCACATGCCCTTGCCGATCTGAGCCCGCCCGCGCAGGCCGCAGGCCAGGCCGACCAGCACGTTGTTGCGCTCGTAGGCGGCAATCCACGCGCTGGTCTTCATGTCGCCCTTACGGAT
>CALPLW020000044.1 GCA_943324505.2 Comamonas sp. lk | reverse complement strand
CCGCCGGGCGTCGTGCCAGGGCCAGAAAGACATTGGGCACAAAGCCCGCTTTTTCCTGGACTTCGAGCACTTTGGCGCGAATGTCGTCGGGCAGATCGGCGAGTTCGGGGGCGGGGTAGCGGCTCATGGGGTTTGTCTCCAAATAGGTGCTTGCATTATCCGGGGGTATGCCCATGCCCGGCCGCGGTGTCACGCGGCTGTCACACAGTCGTCACCTGGGCGCGGCACAATAACGTTTCACATTCATCTCCACTTTTAACCGTCGCTTCATGAACATCCAGACCCTGACCCGTCGCGCTCTGCTGCCCTTGGCGGCCGCAACCCTGCTCGCGTCGCAGTCCCCGGCCCAAGCCCAAAATGCGGCCAACTACCCAGACCGGCCAGTGCGCATCGTGGTGCCCTTCGCCCCTGGTGCGGGCACCGACGCCATGGGCCGGCTGGTGGCACTCAAGCTGGGCGAAATCATGGGCGGCACCTTTGTGGTGGACAACCGCGCCGGTGCGTCGGGTGCCATCGGCACCCAGCACGTGGCCCAGCAGCCGGCGGACGGCTACACCCTGCTGCTGGTAGCCTCGCCCTTTACCACGGTAGCGGCCTCCCTGCCCACAGCCGGTTACGACGCCCTGCGTGGCTTTGCGCCTGTGGGCCTGGTCGCCACCGGCCCCCTGGTCTGGGCCGCCAATGTCAGCCTGCCGGTTACCAGCATGAAAGACGTGGTTGAACTGGCGCGGCAAAAGCCTGGCGCACTGAACTATGGCTCGGCCGGTGCCGGTGGTGTGAACCATTTGGTGCTGGAGCAACTCAAGGCGATCACCTCCACCGATATCGCCCACATCCCTTACCGCGGTGTTGCGCCGGCCACAGTGGACATGATTGCCGGCCAGATTCAGCTGGTGACCGGCACTATTCCCGCGCTGCTCCCCTTCATCAAAGACGGCCGGGTCAAAGCCCTGGCAGTGACCAGTGCCAAGCGCTCCAGCGCTTTACCTGATGTCCCGAGCATGGGTGAAGCTGGCTTTGCCGGTATCGATGTGCTGAACTACTTTGCCATCTCTGCGCCAGCAGGCACACCGGCAGCCGTGGTCGACAAGCTCAATGCCGCCTTGCGCAAGATGGTGACCCTGCCCGACGTGCTGGCACGCTTCAAGTCTGATGCCGTAGAGCCGGCGGTCGGCACACCCGCTCAGCTGGCCGCCTTCATTGAGGCCGACTACCGGGCCTGGGTGACTGTCGTCAAGACGCAGAACCTCAAGATCGAATAAAGCCGGCGTTGGGTCGGTGCGCCAGCCGCATTGACCCGACTCATCACGGTTGTCCCGTAAGAAAAACGAGGCACTGGCACGGGTAACATCGTGGCCAAGCGCAAACTTTTTTTGGAGATCGACCCGTGAACAAAATTTTCCCCAGTGCGGCGGTGGCCTTACAAGGCATCGTCCACGATGGTCAACTGCTGGCTGTCGGCGGTTTTGGCCTGTGCGGCATTCCCGAAGCCTTGATCGAAGCCCTGCGCGACAGCGGCGCGCGCGACCTCACCGTGATCTCCAACAACGCGGGCGTCGACGGCTTTGGCCTGGGCAAACTGTTGGAAACCCGGCAGATCAGCAAGATGATCTCCAGCTACGTGGGCGAAAACAAAGAGTTCGAGCGCCAATACCTGGCCGGAGAACTGCAACTGGAGTTCACGCCCCAAGGCACACTGGCTGAAAAGCTGCGCGCCGGCGGCGCAGGCATCCCGGCGTTTTACACCCGCACCGGCGTCGGCACCCAGGTGGCAGAAGGCAAGGAGACGCGTGAATTTGACGGCCACGTGTATGTGATGGAGCGCGCCCTGGTGCCCGAGGTGTCGCTGGTCAAGGCCTGGAAGGCCGACAAAAGCGGTAACCTGGTGTTCCGCCGCACCGCCCGCAACTTCAACCCGGCCGTGGCCATGGCCGGCAAGATCACCGTGGTGGAGGTGGAAGAGATCGTGGACACCGGCAGCTTTGATCCGGATGCCGTGCACCTGCCCGGCATCTATGTGCACCGCATTGTGCTCAATGCCCACCCGGAGAAGCGCATTGAGAAACGAACCATCACCGAGAAAGCAGGAGTCTGATCATGGCCTGGACACACGACCAAATGGCGGCCAAGGCCGCGCAGGAACTGCAGGATGGCTTTTATGTCAACCTGGGCATTGGCCTGCCGACGTTGGTAGCCAACTTTGTCAACCCCGACATCGAGGTTTGGCTGCAGAGCGAAAACGGCATGCTTGGCATCGGCCCGTTCCCCACGGAAGACGAGGTGGACGCTGACCTGATCAACGCCGGCAAGCAGACGGTGACCACCATTGCTGGCTCTAGCATTTTTGGCAGCCATGACAGCTTTGCCATGATCCGGGGCGGCAAGATCAACCTGAGCATTCTGGGTGCGATGCAGGTCAGCGAAAAAGGTGACCTGGCCAACTGGATGATTCCGGGCAAGATGGTCAAGGGCATGGGCGGCGCCATGGACCTGGTGGCCGGCGTCAAAAGCGTGGTGGTGCTGATGGAACACGTGGCCAAAAAGAAAGACGGCACGATTGACCTCAAAATCCTGCCCCACTGCACCTTGCCGCTGACCGGCGTGGGCGTGGTGGACCGCATCATCACAGATCTCGCGGTGCTGGACGTGACGCCGCATGGTCTCAAAGTGGTGGAGATGGCGCCCGGCGTTACTCGCGACGAGCTGCAGGCCAAAACCGGCGTGCCGCTGCATTAATCCCTCGTCTGTAACTTAGAAACGCCATCATGACGAAAACGCTTGATATTGTGGCCCTGGGCGAGGCCATGGTGGAGTTCAACCAAGTCCGGGACAGCACCGGCAGGACCTACCTGCAGGGTTTTGGCGGCGACACCTCCAATACCGTGATCGCAGCCAGCCGGCAAGGTGCTGCCTGTGCCTACATCTCTGCCGTGGGTGCGGACGACTTCGGCACCCTGTGCTGTGACCTGTGGCGCAGCGAGGGAGTGGACATCAGTGGCGTGCAGGTGAACCCCGATGCCCCGACCGGTATCTACTTTGTACGCCATGACGCCAAGGGCCACCGCTTCTCTTACCTCCGAAAAGGCTCGGCGGCCAGCCGCATGACGCCGGCTGACCTGCCCCTGCCACTACTGAGCCGGGCCAAGTACCTGCACGTCTCAGGCATCAGCCAGGCCATCAGCGAGAGTGCGCGCCAGGCGGTGGCTGCTGCCATCGCCGCCGCACGGGCACATGGGGTCCGGGTGTCCTATGACCCCAATCTGCGACTCTTGCTTTGGCCGCTGACGCTGGCTCGCGCCACGCTGGAAGAGACCCTGCCGCTGTGTGATGAATTCTTGCCCGGCGTGGACGATATGTCGCACCTGGCGGGATTGACCGAGCCGGCTGCCATCGTGGACTGGGCACATCAGCATGGCGCCCCCGTCGTGCTGTTGAAAATGGGCGACCAGGGCGTTCTGGTGTCTGATGGCCGCCGCCAGGAACGGATTGCGGCCTGCCGGGTCAACGCTGTAGACGCCACCGGTGCCGGCGACTGTTTTGACGGCAGCTACCTGGCGCGCCGCGCCGCCGGAGACGATGTGTTTACCAGCGCACGCTGGGCCGTAGCGGCCGCCGCCCTCTCGACCCTGGGTTATGGTGCGGTAGAGCCCTTACCCCGTGCCGCGCAGGTCAGCGCCTTTATGGCGACGCAGCCGGCCTGACCACATTCAGCAACGCGCGGCCGTCCGCCAGCCGTGCGATGTTCTCGGCCAGCGTGGCTTGCCGACGGCTGACGGTGCCGCTGGTCCAGCCCGACATATGCGGCGTCATGACCAGGTTGGGCAGGCTGGCAAAATCCAAAAGCGAGGGCGCGCATTCGGCCTGAGCCGGTGTCGGGTACTGGTACCAGGTGTCGATGATGGCGCCGCCAATCTGGCGGGTGGCCAGCGCGTCAAACAGAGCCTGTTCCTCAATTACTGGGCCTCGGCCCACATTCAAGATCACCGCATCGGGCCGCATCGCCGCCAGTGCGGCCTGGCCCACCAAGCCCTGGGTTTGCGGCGTGAGCGGCAGCGACACCACGACCGCATCGGCCGAACCCATGAAGGCCGGCACGTCATCCAAACTGAAATATTGGTCTACCAGCGGATTGACCACTGGGCTGCGGTTGGCCACATGCACGCGCATGCCAAAGGCCTTGGCGCGTGCGGCGATGGCTTGAGCAATATGGCCAAAGCCCAGCAAACCGATGGTTTGGCTGCCCAACTCGGTCCGCAGCGCCGTGGGGCGGCCAGCCCAGTAGGTCCAGCGCTGCGCTCGCAGGTCGGCGTCGGCGGCGGCCAGGGGCACATGCCGCAGCAGCAGGGCGGTCATCACGTACTCGGCGATGGCGGCCTCGTGGCCGAAACAGTTGCACAGCGCCGCGCTGGCCGGCAGCAGCGCCAGGTCCACCGCGTCGGTGCCTGCGGCGGGCGCATGAAACAGACGCAGCCGCTGCGGCACGGGCAGACTGGCGTTGAACTTGACGCCAACAATCACATCGGCGTTTACGTAGCTTGTCTGTTCGCCTGACTGGTCAAGGCCGTCACTGACATCGCTGACCTTGTGCCGAGGGTCCATCAGTCGTTCAAAGCCCTGACGGAAATTTATGGCGTTGGCGCCGTGGAAGACAATGTTGAGGGTTGTGGTGGTCATCGTGATTCGGTCCGAGATAACCCTATGGAGCGGGTGAAGGGAATCGAACCCTCGTATGAAGCTTGGGAAGCTGCCGTTCTACCATTGAACTACACCCGCGATTTGTAACTAAGTGACCAGCGAACTGATTTTATGACGATTTTTACTTTTTTCTTGGCTGAAACTCTAGTTTTGACACTTGACAGGGTGGGGCTACACGTGCGCTGTTACCTTAGAAATTTCATGATGTCCGCAGCAGGCCCATGGCTCAACACTCTCGCTTCACTGTTCATTCTTTGCATCACCGAGCACATATTCTATCCATACGCGGCAAAAAACTTGAAGTTGGGAAACTTGTAATGGTTTCATGTGGCCCCAGTTTTCACTCGGGTGTCTCCAAGGCAAGCCCACCCAGCGCTCGATGTTCCCGGGCAGGTATATGACCCTGTTTGCCCACCGCCCACTGGCCAAGCCGAACAACCCGACCTATCAGAGGGCTTGAATGCTCAAGCCTTATCACTCCAAGAGTTACTCAGCCGTTCTAGACCTCCAACGACTGCGTGCGTTGATCAGGGGCATCTAGCATTAAGATGGAGGGTTTGTGGTCAGGATGGACCTGTAATTAACGACCATCCTTTGCCATCGGCGAGCCAACTTGCGGACGACGAAGTAGTCCAAAATAGACTTGGTGGCCGCAACCGGAATATTTTTAAGGGCTAGGATGAAGCTCAGCTAAAAAGTCTGACCGAGAATCATATCTGGTGTCGCTGCCGCCCCAGGTCGAGGCACCGCTTCAAGGTTTGCAACCCGTTACAGGCCACCGGCGTTATGTGTTACCCAGCGAACGCAGCTTTGACCGACCAATCAGCAGCAAACTAGACAGGTTTGTCATTTGCACGATTGATTTCAGGGACGACAAAAAGCCCAGTGCAACCGGAGCTTTCGTAAGGACGCTGTTGGTGAACGGAC
The DNA here is from genome assembly GCA_943324505.2 of Comamonas sp. lk. Lineage (GTDB taxonomy): Bacteria > Pseudomonadota > Gammaproteobacteria > Burkholderiales > Burkholderiaceae_C > Rhodoferax. The sequence continues at coordinate 11,960 of CALPLW020000044.1, read as the reverse complement.
AGGGGTCCGACCATTTGATGATTGATGTTGGGCTCGCCCATGGCGCAAGAGTTGGTTTCGATTGGGGCTATACTGCTTCAGGCTAGCCAAGACAGCGTTTTGAAACAATCCAGCTTTGGGCTCATGATCTCCACAAACTGGCGTCTTGAGGCGGCGTGGTTAATTAACTATGACCATCAACATTGAACAAACCACTGAGCTGGCACGTCAGGCTAGATCGAAGGGCAATTTTGAGTACAGCTTTCACATCATGAAAGGTGAGTTATCAAAATTTCCCGAATATGATACACTGGTCTGGCAACACCAGCCCCTTTTTTGGAGCAATATTCACGCCGGAAAGTGTACTCTAACTCGGAGAGATAGCTCTGATGCAGATTTCATTGAGTCACTTTGGAGCGATGCTAATTTTATGAGGCGATTCCATCGGCAGGCTGTAGATCTGCCTCCCAGAGGACAATTGGAAAGGATTCTGAAGGGGGAGTTTCTTTCCCTTATTGGGGAATCAAAAGCGTTACACTGGATCATTCGAGACAAAGTTGGATCGGCGCAGGGATTATTAAGCCTGACAGATATTTCCATGCAACATCGGCGGGCAGAAGTACTTTTAGGGTTATCGCCCAAGGCTCCTTTGGGCATTGGAGCTGCGGCTATGCTTATAGTTTTCCAGTTTTTTTTTCGAGCCATGAAGTTTCATAAGCTTGTCTCAATGATTTACAAAGACAACGATATCGCCTTGAAGTCAACTGTCCATTTGGGATTTCGAATCGAGGGCCTGCTGCGAGGCCACATGCTGGACCCCGCTTCAGGGCATTATGTGGACATGTATCAATTAGGGTTGCTAGAGCATGAAGCGTTTAGCGTTGCTAATCAAAGACTGATGAGTAGAATGCTCTCCCAACGATTGGTTAAAAATTAGTTTTATATTGACATTGACTAACTAAGGATTATATTTATATGGCTTCAATTAATGGAACCGCCGGGAACGATACGCTCGCCGGAACTACTGCCGCCGAAAGCATTTTTGGGGGCGACGGTAATGACACGATAACCGGCTTGGCTGGGAATGATAGTATTTACGGTGGAAAAGGAACGGATACTGCAAAATTTTCAGGTGCATACAGTAGTTACAAAATTACGGCACTCTACGAAACCCAAAATTTTTTAACAGGGCAACTTACGGGTTACCAAGTTGTAGGTACGGACGGTACGGATATGATTTCCTCCGATGTCGAGTACCTCTATTTTGAGGGGGAGGCGTCAACGTACGTGCTTTCGGGCGGAGTCGCTTCGTTGCAAGACGCAGTTCCGCCAACAGTCAGTAGCGTTGTGCCTAGCTCTTCGACAGTAGCCGCAGTAACCGACAACATTGTGATCACATTTAGCGAATCGGTTGTAAAGGGTACCGGGAATGTGACGTTGAAGACGGCGGCAGGAACGACTGTGGGCACCTATGACATCACTTCCAGTTCCAACCTTAGTTTGGTCGGTTCGACACTAACTCTCAACCCGACTGCTGATTTGTCTTTTGGAACTAGCTACACAGTTGAGCTTGCAAGTGGTTTGATGAAGGACGCATCCGGAAATAGTTTTGTTAGCGGTAGTAGCTATGTTTTCTCCACTGCCTCCGCGGCGATCGGTAAAACATTGACTTACTCAACCGGCAAGGATGTAGTTACTGGTACCACGGGTAGTGACACAATTGATGCCGGCGCTGGCGTAGATACGGTGATTTATAGCGGTACAAAAAGCGCTTACACGATCACCAACAACACGACATCGGTAACGGTAAGCTCTGGTGTCGACGGCCTTGACACACTAAAAAATGTTGAACGGCTGAAGTTTTCAGATGTTACCGTTGCTTTGGATATTGATGGTACCGGTGGTCAATGCTACCGCATCTATAAAGCGGCCTTTGCTAGAACTCCCGATTCGCCTGGGTTGGGCTACTGGATCAGTGTGATGGATGGGGGCGAGAGTCTCAAAGCAGCCGCAGGGGGATTTATCGGATCTGATGAGTTTAAATCTGTTTATGGCACGAATCCAACGAATGAGGCGTTGGTGACCAAGTTCTACACCAATGTGCTCGGTAGAGCGCCAGATGCCGACGGTGCGGCCTATTGGACTGGGGTTTTGAACAACAAGCTAGATTCAGTTGCTAATGTACTTGCCAATATAAGTGAGAGCGCAGAGAACAAGGCCTCACTGGTCAGTGTGATCGGCAATGGTTTTGAGTACACGCCCTACGGTTGAAAATTCCTACTGGGCTTTTCATCTATTCGCAGTGGCTTAAGAGAATAGGATAAATTTTGACCGACTGTCCAAGTAGATAAAGGCGCGCTTGATCCTTTAGCGTGATGGTTTGGCAGTGTAGCTTCCAAATGGAGATACTCCAGACTCCTTTTGCTTTTCGTTTTGACTTTCAAGAAGCGCTTTGAATGGGTCTGTACCTGACGCTGTAGGCGGTACCTCATTGACTACCGTCACGGCCGACCGATTTGCTGGATCCTTTTGTTTATTCAAATGCACTTGGAACGGGTCGGCTCCCTTGGGAATTACTTCGGAAGGTAATTTCTGGGACTCCAGCGTGATAGGTGCCATTCCTTGTGGTCTATTTATCAGCGTATTTTGATCAGTTCCTGCGTCAGTTGTAGCTTGATTTTTGACTGAGAATTGCCACCATGTCGCCATTAAAATGGATATAAAAACTGCAGAAATATAAAAAATTTTAGACATAGATAAAAAGCGTATGCATGGTTTATTCAAACTATCTTCAACATAAACTAGAGGCGCTGGAACAACCAGTAGCAGCCAATAGAAAGTCCACCAAATGAGATCGCCCTAATGATCGGTTTAGTGTCGTTTAAGATACGCGCTAATGACAAGAAAATTAACCCAGTAACAAATGCAACAATCAATTGCCCAAATTCAATTCCTAGATTGAAACCCGCCACAGAGCTAACTGGAAATCTTGTATTTATTGCCATGTCGCCCATGGCGCTAGCAAATCCTAACCCGTGAAACAATCCAAAGCCAAATGTTCCTGCCATCTCCCACTTCAGTGGAAGGCTGAACTTTGCGAGATGCAGGATTGATGTCAATATTATGGTGGCTGCGATTACGGCTTCTACCAATGTGGGCTTAACGTAAATTACTTCCAAACTCGCCAGTGTGTATGTAAGACCATGGGCGACAGTAAAGGTCGATAGCACCCAAAGCCAGCGACGTACTGAAACTGCTGAGAGTAACAGTAATACCAAGAAAACCAGGTGATCCGCACCAAAGAGAATGTGCTCAACGCCGGCGACCCAGAACGACTTTAAGGTACCCCAGGCGTCCTTAAAGAAAGTATGCGATGGGTAGCCTGCAGAGAACTTAACTACCTCCAAAAGGTCTCCGCGCCGGACCTCGACAAGGTAGTCGGTGGCCAACATTTGGGGCGAGAACTGCAGCTTCATTTCGCCGCCTGGCTTCGACTGGTCAACCAAAAGGTGTCGCAACCACTCGACTTGTGTTGTGCTTGAACGATTGTCTACGTGGGACGACACGATAAGCTGGTCGTCAAGCACACGGCCAGCATCTCCTCCTACGGTTAGAGCAATGCCCTGTTCCAGCTGCCGAATGATTTCGGAGCGGCCCTGCTTTATTTCAACAGGCTGCAGCATGCCGTCCTGGTCGGTGTCAACACCCCGCAACGTGCTCACCGGGACGCTGATGAGCAAGACCACCTTTTCAGGGAAAACCTGCACTGAAGCACGACCCGCTGAGAGCAGGTGCGCATGCGCTGCCAACGCTAACGCAGATAGTACGATGCCTGAAAAAGTAGTACGCAGGCAGCGCTCGAAAAACCCAGTGTCTCCACTAGTTGACACTTGTGTCGTTCGCCCAGGTTGCAGGCGCGCCGAATACACAGCGCTGTATAAAGGGGTAGCTGTCGGTAATGAAGTAGTGGTAGATCGCCACGGTGGGAGACTCCGGAGTTACGCCGTAGCGACCATTACATGCGTCTAGGTCACCGTTGGGGCTGCTGGAGCTGGTGGCATCAAATACCCAGTCTTGCTCGAACACGCCGTAGGGAATCACAGTACTCAACGGCCGGTCGGAGTATCCAGCCGCCGTGAGTTCGGCTGTCGTGCGCAAGCGGTAGTTGGACCGCATTATTTTCACGCCCTGCGTCGTGCTGTTTGCGTTGGAGTAACCATAACGGGCGTATAAAGGGAATCCGTCTACTGCAAATCCCAGCAAGGTCATCGTACTGTTCCCCTTCCCCAGACGTGCGACATGCCCCTCGGGGACGCCATGGACGTGGTAGTACCCATACTTCAAGGTACTGCCACTAGACATAGTGGGTTGGGTGTGGGCGTTGCTCGGATCCAGGCCGACGTCCTGGTACAAGTTCTTTCCAACAACGTTGTACTTGTTTGTGGCTGTGTAGCTCTCTGCTGTCCCTGGCTCAACTTTGACGCCGTTGTTCATGTACGACGTGTAGGCAACCCAATAGCACCGCGCAGTCCCCGAGCTCGATGCGCTTGGGCCCGACACCCATCGGTAGTTGCTGCTTGTACTCGGAGTCACCGAGCTGGTGTAGGTGTAACAGGCGGCGGTGTCGTAACCCGAAGCACCCTTGGTGTACGCCGTGGAAATCGTGCCGCTGTAGGGCACCTGCTTGCTTACCGACTTTTCGCCAATGCTGTTAGGGACACCAGAGTTGTAGGGGGTGCTTGTGTAGCCTGTCAGTCCGTTAGTAAAAAAATCCGATGCCTTGTGGTCCGGTAGCGCGTTGGCAGTAATTGTCCTCGTGCTGGTTCCTGTGCAGGTAGTTGTAGCCTTGCTGGTACCGGTAGTCACCACGCCTGAGGTGTTGTAGTAGCTAACAGTTGCCGGCGTTGACAGGCCGGTCGCTGATTCATTGGTGTAATTGCAGTACGAGCTGTAGCTCGGGTAGGCCGTGATGTGGCTGGTATTGACGGTGCTCGACAAAACGCCGCTGGCCAAGGCAGGGCCCGCGTTTGGTATGGTCGAGCTAGACGAGGAGGAGGTCGCAGCTATTGCTCCGCTTGCAATGGCCGTTACCGTGCAGGTGTAGGTTTTGCCATTGGTCAGGCCACTCACAACCAAGGGGTTTGTCAGGTTTGCCAGAGTTGCGGAGTACTCACTACTAAGGGTGCTGCTACCAGTGACACCGCCATCGCTTGACTTGCAAACTGCGGTGAAGGAGGTTGGCTGGACATAGGTGGTGGAGCTGCCTATCAGCGCAGTAATTTTCCCACCCATAAAGTTGAACATCACTGAAATTCTGGAATCGCCAGGCAACACGCCCTTTACTTCCGGCGTGCCCGTCTTTGAGCAGCTCGAGGCGATGGTGCAGGAACTGCCAACCGAGAGTACGTTACTGAGTGCAACGACCACCCCGTAGTAGGTGGCCGAGCCCACCGTGACTACCGGAATACTGAGTCGGTTAGTTGAAGTGTCGTAGGTGTCGTATGAGTCGGCAACCACCTCTGTAGTAGATCCGGAGCTGATGACCGACCCCAGCAGGACCGCTACATCTTTGTACATCGTCGTCCCAACCTTAACCTGTGGGATTGTCAATATGCTATTGGAGGTGTCGTAACTGTCGGCAGCCATAAGGCCACCCGCCGAAAGGGCAAGTAGGCCACCCAAAAGAGCGTTCAAGTATTTCATGCTTTAGATTCCGTTGAAAATAGGATACGCTGTGTCTGCTCCAAACGGACCTTGAACTTGATTAGAAGGGAGGGCCTGTTTTGACAATTGAATTAACTCTGCCCATCAGCGTTGAGCCTATCACAGTGCTTGGGCCTCAAGCTGAATGTTGAAGCTTTCACGAGTGTAGCATTTCGGTCAAGGGCATTTGGAGTTGGTTTTTTTGATCCATTCCAGCACCTGTCAATCACCCCAGTTCTTTATGGCGATTGGTTAGTCAGAGTTAAACCGGATTTTCTGTCTTCTGAGCGTGTACCCGAACTCAGTTTACCTCTGCCTCTGCCTCTGCCTCTGCCTCTGCCTCTGCCGCGGGAATATACCTAGGCGGCTCAGGCACTTGGTGATTTTGAACTGTGTCACCCATTTAACGGTGGCTGGTTCCAGTGATTGCTTGGTTTTCTGGGGAGAGCAGTGGTAGGTCAATTCGGCGTTGTACAGCCAATTGATCGTTTCAGCCTGGGCGTTGTCGTTACTCTCGCCCCGGCTACCGACCGAGGGCTCTCTGGCTGGTCGAGACGGTCGGTGTAGAGGAGTGTGACATATTCCGATCCCCTGTCGGCATGGTGGATCAGGGCATTTCGGTCGGACTCGCGGCCATAAAAGCCTTTTCAAGCCCTGCCAGTTCGATATTTGCTTTTGACGCTAGTGCGCGGACCGTTGTCAACTTCTTGCTTATGCACTCATTCATGCAGCGGTTGGCGAACGCAGCTGGTCTTGGGCACTTTGTCATCAATGGCCGTCTGCAGCAACGGGTATTCGCTACTCTGAACATATGCGCGCAGCCCGTTCAGGCAGCTCAGGGTAAACGCGACTCTATTTATATTCATGACCCCATTTTCCCAAAGTTTGGAGCCACCTCAACAAATTGGGGCGCTGCTTAATTGGCACGTTGTTGTCAGAGCGGCCTGCCTGGGAAGCGGCCTGATTTTACGATTGAGCATATGCAATTTGTCGGTTCATCAAAAGTTCCGTACTGGCCTTGAGGTGGGTGGAATGCTTATCCGTTAAAGTTGCCCCTTCGCCAGCGCACGAAGCTGCTTCAATTTGGAGGCCCCAAATGGCTGTGTGAGCAGATTGACAAAGCAAAAAGGAAACCGATGGCAATCGGAACTGAATTCCGCACTGTGTTGAGTACCGAGCATGACATTTAGCACGCCACCGATGATCTTCTGGATCACGCTGGGGGCGGTTCCCGCGCTCTTGTTGGTGGCGATCGCGATCGGTCGCGCATGCACCATCCTGTTGCCATCGCGTCTGCAGGGGCCGGCCCGCTACTACCTGGCGCCTGCACTTGGCTTGGCGTCATTGACCGTCATGGCGACCCTGTTCGGGCGCTATATGCCTTTGGGTCACCGTGCTCTGTTGCCCTTGGTTTTTGCCAGTCTGGCGGCTTGGGCGTTGGTTCGCAGGCACGAGTTCGGTCTGGTGGTGCGCCAGTCGCTTTGGTCTGGCGCCTTCGCGCTCGCTTGCGGTGCCGGTATGCTGGCGCCGCTGTTGGTCTATGGCGCCTTCAACACCGATAACGACACTTTTACCTACCTCGCCCACGCGCAATGGCTACAGCAGCATCCATTCAGCCAGTCGGTCCTACCCGAAACGGTGACCCCTTTCGAGACTCAGATCCTGCTGTACCAGCAGGCCGGGTTCCGTATGGGCGGCTCCTACCTGCTCGCGCTTCTGCAGTCTCTGCTCCATCTGGGCTGGGCGTATGCTGCTTATCCGGCGCTGTTGATCGCGGCGGTCGCAAGCTGCTGCCTGAGCCTTGGCTTCCCGCTCGCGCGCCAGTTGCGTCTGATGCGCCGCAGCCAGCGTCTGATGCTGCTGGCGCTGCCGGCGTTCGGCCTGGGCGGCCTGACCTTCGGCGCGAATTTTGGCTTCATGCCGCAAACGCTGGGCATGGCGCTGGCTGCCGGCGCGCTGTTTATGGCCGGCCCGGTGCTCGGCTGGGTCACCCACGCTGACCGGCGCGCGCCGGCGTTGGCGACCGCGGCACTGCCCGGCGGCGTGATGCTGGCTGGTGCGACCCTTGCCTATTCTGAGTTGAGCCTTTTCATTGGCTGCGCGCTCGCCGCCAGTGGGTTGCTGCTTGCGCTGCAACGTAGGGCCTGGAACAACGTCCTGCTGCATGGCGCGGTGATGCTGGCCGTCGCCACGCTGTTGCTCAATGTCGAACTGCTGCGCGTGTACGCAGCCTTACGCGCACAAGTCGGCGTGGTGGCTGGCGCGCCGGTCGACTGGAGCCTGATCGGTTTCGTCGCACACGCGTTCGGCGTACACGGCGGCGCCTGGGACGCTTTCCAGTGGGCCGGCACCGGTACGCGCGCCAGCGCCTTCGCCGGCGGTCTGTTGCTGCTGGCCCTGGTGCTGGCCCCGATCGCATTCAATTGGCGCGCGCTCTGGCGTGCCGCCATCGGCGAGGCCCTGCTGCCGGCACTGGCGGTCCTCGGCATATTTGGCGTGGCTACCCTTTATTTCCGTTACGCAGTAGCTGCGCCTTTCCCGACAGGGATCGGACAAAGCTGGAGCCAGTCCAAACTGGCGGGATGGGCTTATCCGTTTGCGATTGTCATGACGGTGTTTTCGATTGCGTGCCTGCGCCGGCGTTTCCCCCGGCATGTCGGCGCTGCCCTGGTGCTGTTGTTCGTTGCTGGGGGCGTCGGCACGATTGCCTTGTCGATAACGCGCGTTTCGCATTTCATGCAACCGTATGCCGGCATACGGGATATGGAGCGCTTTTACCTGGAGCTGCGCGCTGCGGCGCTGGCGATTTGCCCTCCGGCCGCGCCGGTTCACCTGGCGCTGAACGGCAATCTGAGCAAGTTCCGCCAAATGACCGCGCTTTACCTGCACGATCGCGCATTGACGTCAGACTGGCGCGACGACAATTACCTTGACTGGATTCCGGCCAGCCGCAGGAACCAGTCGCCCGCGGCGGGCAGCTGCCTGGTCGGGCTTGCCTCGGCGCACAGCCTGGCGCCAGGGGCACGCGTCGTTGGGCCGTTCCAAGTGGCGCCGGCTCAGCCGGGCACGCCCATGCTAGGCGCCGTCAGCGGCGCGCACCAGCGTGAAACGGATGGCCAAAACTGGTGGTCTTGGGTTGAGGGTCCGGCGCGCTTTGCGATCGAGCCGGGCGCCACGCCACTGGTGCAAGGGAAGATCCGCGTGCGATTCGAGTACCTGACGCGCGGCCGCCAGGTCCTGACCTTGCGCGTGGTGCGGCGCGATGGCTCTTTCCAGCAGATCGAGCTTCCGGAAACTGGAGAAGCGATCGCTGCCTTCGACCAGTTGGTCGACACGGCGCCCGGCGTAGTGGCCGAACTGGCGTTCAGTACCGACGGCAAGGCCTCAATCCTGGGGCCAGCAGATCCGCGCCTTGGTGCCTGGTTGATCCGAAACATCACGCTGGCCGAAGTGCCCCCTTAGGTAACGGCGTATTTGAATTCGAGCGTACTGAGCGCCAGACAAGGCTCGTCTGGACCCTGGCTTATGGTCTGCAAGGGCAGGTGTATGCGCTTCTGGTGCAGCACCCCGGACATAGCCGAAGCGGTAGCCCACCTGACAGACCACGCGTTCCCCCGCCTGCCGGTGCGCCAGTTGGTGTTGTGGATTCCAAAGCAGCTGCGCTACCCCATGCGGCGCGACGGCGCGGTGCTGGGCATGGTGCTGCGCATCTTCTTTCGGGTCATTGCGCGGACTCTACAAACCTCAAGAAGGTCTTTACTTGCTTCAATACGTGAGTGCTGTCGGCATATTGCGCACAGATACGACCAGTCCGTCAGGGATTCGAGTTCCCGTGCCTAAATCATGCAATGGACCAGGAGGTTAAGATGTTGTGCTGCATGGAGCAGAAGATGCCGGATGCCTCGGCTTTGAGGCATTCGATTGCCAGCTTGGCCTAACTGGATTTAAATCAAAAGAGAAGACATGAACAGATTCAAAATTACCCTTACGGTGCTGCTGCTTGTTTTGCTTACAGGTTGTGCAGCCACCCAAGGCGGCGGGCAAAAACCGGCGTCTTCTGGGTCGACGGTGGTGGACGCAGTGCAAGACACTGGCCGCTCGATCTACGACAGCGTGCATGCATTTTTCAGCAAAATTTTCAAATAAGCGGGTTCTTGGTGCTGGTGTTGGCGACTTGGCTTGCGGCCGCGCTGCGGAGTGAATAGCGTTTGAAAATCTTCTACGGCTGGCGCATGGCCGGCGCCGCTTGTGGCATTCAGCTGATGCTGGCGGCCCTGTTGAACCAGTCCTTTGGGGCTTACGTGGCTGTGCTGTCTGACGAGCGAGGCTGGAGCAAGACAGCCTTGTCGGGAGCGGCGGCCTTGCAGTCGGTGGAGTCGGCCATCATGGGCCCCGTGCTGGGTTATCTGTTGGACAGGTTCGGGCCGCAAGGCATGATCCGGTTGGGCATTGGCATCTTTGCCTTGGGTTTCATCGGGCTGAGCCAGATCGATTCGCTAGGCGGTTTTTATGTTTGTGCCGTGTTGCTGGCCATTGGTGCCAGTTTGGGCGGCTATTTCCCGCTGACGGTCGCGCTGATCCAGTGGTTTGAGCGCTACCGTGCCCGGGCCCTGTCGCTGGTCAGCCTGGGTTTGGCCCTTGGGGGCCTGCTGGTGCCGCTGGTGGCTTGGTCCATGCACCATTTCGGCTGGCGAAACACGGCCATGGGATCAGGCGTGATCGCTTTACTGGTAGGGCTGCCGCTGGCGTCGGTCATTCGACGTCGGCCACAAGACCACGGCGAAACCGTCGACGGCCTGCCGCCAGCATCTGCCGTCAGTGTGGGCGAGTCGCTTGATGGTGGCTCAATACGTCCCGAATTTACAGCCAGCCAGGCCCTGCGTACCCGTGCCTTCTGGTTGCTGGCGATGGGTCATGCCATGGCCTTGCTGGTGGTCACAGCTGTTAATGTGCATGGCATCACCCACATGAAAGAGGGCTTGGGCTATACGGTGCCACAGGCGGCGCTGGCCATCATGCTGATGACGGTGGGCCAGTTGGCCGGGGTTGGCCTGGGCTTGCTGCTCGGCGACAAGTATGAGAAACGTTATGTGGCGGCGCTGTGCATGCTGGGTCACGCCGCGGGCCTGCTGCTGCTGACCTTTGCCACCACCGTGTTTGAAGTGGCGGGCTTTGCGCTCTTGCACGGCATGGCATGGGGACTGCGTGGCCCCTTCATGCAGGCGATCCGGGCCGACTACTTCGGGCGCAACGCCATTGGCATCATTCTGGGCCTGTCCGCGGCAGTGACTGCGCTGGGGCAGATGGGCGGGCCCATGGTGGCCGGCATACTGGCCGACCTGACTGGCAATTACCGATCGGGCTTCACCGTGCTGGCGATGGCAGCTGCCTGCGGCTCAGTGCTCTTCCTGTTGGCCCGGCCGCCGGCATTGCCAGTGACGGTGGCGGAGTGACAGTGGCTACCCTTACTTCAGCACATCCCCGATGCACAGGTACTTGATTTCGACGTAGTCGTCGATGCCGTGGTGAGAGCCCTCGCGGCCCAGGCCGGATTGTTTGACGCCGCCAAAGGGCACGTGCTCGGTGGCCAGGATGCCGACGTTGATGCCGACCATGCCGTACTCCAGCGCCTCGCTCACGCGAAAGATGCGGCCCACGTCGCGGCTGTAAAAATAACTGGCTAGGCCGAACTCGGTGGCGTTGGCGGCGTCGATCGCCTCTTGCTCGGTCTTGAACTTGAACACCGGGGCAAAGGGACCAAAGGTTTCTTCTTTGGCGCACAGCATGTCGGCGCTGGCCTCGGCGATCACGGTTGGCTCAAAGAACTGGCCGGCCATTTTGCTGCCGCCCACTGTGATCCGGCCGCCTTTGGCCAGGGCGTCGGCCACGTGGCGGCTGACCTTGTCCACCGCCGCGTCTTCGATCAGCGGGCCCTGCATCACGCCGTCCTCAAATCCGTTGCCGACCTTCAGCGCTTTCACCTTGGCCGAGAACTTGGCCACAAACTGGTCGTACACGCCTTCCTGCACATAAAAGCGGTTGGCGCAGACGCAGGTCTGGCCGGCGTTGCGGTACTTGCTGAGCATGGCGCCTTCGACCGCCGAGTCGATATCGGCGTCGTCAAACACGATGAAGGGCGCGTTGCCGCCCAGTTCCAGCGACATTTTTTTGACGGTGGGCGCGCTCTGCGCCATCAGGATGCGGCCGACCTCGGTGCTGCCGGTGAAGCTGATGTGGCGCACCACGTCGCTGGCGCACAGCACCTTGCCCACGGCAAT
>CALPLW020000043.1 GCA_943324505.2 Comamonas sp. lk | reverse complement strand
GTCCTGGTCTCGTGCCGGCCGCTAGCGGGCGGCAGCCTGGTGCGGATTCAGGTCTGGGACAGTGGCGTTGGCATCGCGCCCGAGCACCATACCTCGGTGTTTGAGGATTATTTTCAGGTCGACAACCCGGCCCGAAGCAACAGCAAAGGCCTGGGCCTGGGCTTGCACATCGTTGACCTGACGGCCCGTCTGCTGGGCCTGTCGGTGCAGCTGCGTTCCAACCTGGGCTGTGGCAGCCGCTTCACCATTGATGTGCCGCTGGCACCAAGTGCGACGGTCGCGCCGGTGCGGCTGCCGCCTGAGCCACTGCCATTGCCCTTTCCGCTTGGTCTGGTGGCACTGGTGTTGGAGGATGATCGCCTCTCGCGCGAGGCCGTTGTCAGCCTGCTGAACGGCTGGGGTTTTGAGGTGCGCAGCGCTGACAGCTTGCCGGTGGCTTTGCAATTGATTGAGGACCATGGGCCACCAGACGTGCTGGTGTCCGACTACCGCTTGGCCGACTGGGTGAATGGCATCGATGCCGTGCGGCAACTTCGCGCCGCAGCCAACCGGCAGATTCCGGCTTGCTTGATAAGCGGCACCAGCACACCGGCCTTGGTGCAGGCTGCCCGTGACGTCGGTCTGACTCTGCTGCAAAAGCCGGTTCGTCCGGCCAAGCTGCGCGCGCTGGTGCGCCGGTTGGTGCTGGAACCCGGTCTGGCTCAGAGCGGGGACGTGGAGTCCGAGTAGGGCGGTATTGCCGTGTAGCCCAGTCGTCCGGCCGCCAGTACCGCCTGGATGCGGGATTCGACGCCAAAAAACCGCAATATTGCGCTGACATGGCTGCTCGTGGTTTCGTCTGAAATATGGAGCTTACGACTGATGATCTTGTTGGAGGCGCCCGCCAGCAGCAAGCCCAGCACCTGTTCTTGCCTCAAAGTGAGGTGGGGTGTCGGCTTGGCCTTGTCGAGCCTGGGTCGTGGGTCTTCGCCGGCCAGCACCCGACGCAGCAGGCGCAACATGTCGTGGCTGTTACCGCCCTTGCTCAGGTAACCGGCTGCGCCGCGCGCCAGCAGATGAGCCTCGAGTTGCGGATCACCCGAGCCGGTGAGCATGACCACCGGCAGTTCGGGGTGGGACTTGCCAAACGCCTCCAAGCCGAGCAGGCCATTCAGGTCCGGCATCATGAAGTCCATCAGCACAAGATCAAGGTCCGGGTGCAGGTCAGCCAGTTCGAACGCCCGGGCGCAGGCGGATGCTTCAAGCACCTCGATCTGCTCGTCCAGGCCCTTCAGCGCTTGTCGCAGGCCTTCGCGCACCAGCGCGTGGTCATCCACCACCAAAATTTTCATGGTTACCCCCTTTTTTCGTTTTTTTCATTTTAGGTAATGTCCGCAAATTTCATGTGGCGACAGATTGACTTCCAAGGGCCTTGGCCGGGCACAATAGTCACCATGTTTGTCCATTTGCGTTTGCACACCGAGTTTTCCGTGGTTGACGGCACCTGCCGCATTGACGATGTCGTCAAGGCCGCCAGCCGCGACCAACAGCCGGCGCTCGCCATCACCGATCTCAGCAACCTGTTTGGGGCCATCAAGTTCTACAAGGAGGCGCGTAAGCGCGGCGTCAAACCCCTGATCGGGGCCGAGATCTGGCTGGAAGGCCTGGGCAAGGATCCCGCGGCCCTGTCGCGCGTCCTGCTGCTGGTGCAAAACCAGCAGGGTTACCTCAACCTGTCAGAGCTGCTGGCCCGCGCCTGGACCCAAAGCAGTGGCCGGGCGCAGGCTGTGGTGCGGCTGGACTGGCTGCGCGAGCGCCACGAGGGCCTGATCCTGCTGTCCGGGGCGCAGGCGGGGCCGGTCGGCCAGGCGCTGTTGCAGGGCGACGAGGCCCGTGCCTTTGAGCTGGCCCTGCAACTCGCCAGCGTGTTTCCGCACCGGTTTTACCTGGAGTTACAGCGAGCAGGCCGCGCCGATGACGAAGCCCATGTGACGGCGGCGGTCCGCTTGGCGGCGCGCATGGCCCTGCCGGTGGTGGCCACTCACCCTGTGCAGTTCATCGAGGTTGACGATTTTGAGGCGCATGAGGCCCGGGTCTGCATTGCCGAGGGCGAAATACTGGGCAACCCGCGCCGCCTGCGCCGCTTCACGCGGGAGCAGTATTTCAAATCCGCCGAGCAGATGCAGGCCCTGTTTGCCGACGTGCCCTCGGCCCTGGCCAACAGCGTTGAGATTGCCCGGCGTTGCAACCTGACCCTGGTGCTGGGCAAGCCCCAGTTGCCCGAGTTTCCGACGCCTGAAGTCAATGGCGAACGCCTGTCGCCCGAAGCCTATTTTCGCCATGCCTCTCATGCGGGGCTGGAGGCGCGGCTGCTGCATCTGTACCCCGATGCTGCCCGCCGCGACGCTGAGCGGCCGCGCTACGTGGAACGGCTGGAGTTTGAGATTGCCACCATTTTGAAGATGGGCTTCCCCGGCTACTTCTTGATCGTGGGTGATTTCATCAACTGGGCCAAGACCCACGGCTGCCCGGTCGGGCCGGGTCGCGGATCGGGCGCGGGTAGCCTGGTGGCCTATGCGCTAAAAATCACCGACCTGGATCCGCTGCAGTACAAGCTGCTGTTTGAGCGCTTTTTGAACCCCGAGCGGGTGTCTATGCCCGACTTCGACATCGATTTCTGCCAGGGCAACCGCGACCGGGTGATCGACTACGTCAAGCTCAAGTATGGGCGCGACGCAGTCAGCCAGATCGTCACCTTCGGCACCATGGCCGCGCGCGCTGCAGTGCGCGATGTGGGTCGGGTGCTGGACATGAGCTACACCTTTTGCGACGGTATCAGCAAGTTGATCCCGAACAAACCTGGCGTCAGTGTGAGCCTGCAACTGCCGCCGCCTGACCGCAAAAAGGACGACAAGACGGTGTACGCCACCGAGGCCGAGCCGTTGCTGGCCGAGCGCGAAAGCCGCGAAGAAGACGTGCGCACCCTGCTGGAGCTGGCGCGCAAGCTCGAGGGCCTGACGCGCAACGTCGGCATGCACGCCGGTGGCGTGCTGATTGCGCCGGGCAAGCTGACTGATTTTTGCCCGCTGTACCAGCAGCCTGGCAGCGACTCAGCGGTGAGCCAATACGACAAAAACGACGTGGAGGCCATTGGCCTGGTCAAGTTTGACTTTTTGGGCCTGGCCACGCTGACCATTTTGGAGATGGCGCGCGAGCTGATCCGCACACGCCATGCCGGCCAGGAGAATTTTGCCTTTGAAGACCTGCCGCTCGACGATGTCCGGGTCTACAAGCTGTTTGCCGAGGGCAAGACCGAGGCGGTGTTTCAGTTTGAAAGCCGGGGCATGCAGGGCATGCTCAAGGACGCCAAGCCGACCCGGCTGGAGGACCTGATCGCGCTCAACGCGCTGTACCGGCCCGGCCCGATGGACCTGATTCCGAGCTTTGTGGCGCGCAAGCACGGCCGCGAAGAGGTGCTGTACCCGCACCCGCTGGTGGCCGAGATGCTGTCTGAGACCTACGGCATCATGGTCTACCAAGAGCAGGTGATGCAAACGGCGCAGATCCTGGGCGGCTACTCGCTCGGCGGTGCCGACATGCTGCGCCGGGCCATGGGCAAAAAAGACGCTGACGAGATGGCCAAGCACCGCCAGATCTTCCGCGACGGCGCGGCCAAAAACAGCATCGACCCGGCCAAGGCCGACGAAATCTTTGACTTGATGGAAAAGTTTGCTGGCTACGGCTTCAACAAGTCGCACGCCGCTGCCTACTCGCTTTTGGCGTACCACACCGGCTGGCTCAAGGTGCACTACACCGCCGAGTTCTTCTGCGCCAACATGACGGTGGAAATGGACGACACCGACAAGCTCAAGGTGCTGTTTGAAGACGCGCTGCGTATGGGCATGAGCTTTGAGCCGCCCAATGTCAACCGCGGCACGCACCGGTTTGAGCCGGTCTCCAACCAGGTGATCCGCTATGGCCTGAGCGCCATCAAGGGCACCGGGCAGCAGGCCATTGAGGCCATTGTGGCGGCGCGCGAAGGCCGTGGGGCCGGCCCTATGGGCAGTGAGGCGCGTCCCTTTGACAGCCTGTTTGACTTTTGTGCCCGGGTCGACCGCAGCCGCATCAACAAGCGCACGGTCGAAGCGCTGATCAAGGCTGGCGCCTTTGATACGCTGCAGCGCAACCGCGCCAGCCTGCTGGCCTCGCTCGACCTGGCGTTTGACTTTGGTGCGGCCATGCTGGCGAACGCCAACCAGACCAGCCTGTTTGACATGGGCGGGGACGACGAACATGGTGCCAGTACGCAAGAGCCCCCGCTGCTGTCTGCTACGCCGTGGGGCGTGCGGGAGCAGCTCAGCATGGAAAAAGCCGCGGTGGGCTTCTACCTGTCGGGCCATTTGTTTGACGAGTCGGTGACCGAGGTGCGACGCTTTGCCAAGCGCCAGATTGCCGACCTTATTGATACCCGCGAGCCACAGTTGCTGGCCGGCATCATCACCGACTTTCGCGTCATCAACGGTCAGCGGGGCAAGCTGGCCCTGTTCAAGCTTGATGACAAATCAGGCACGGTCGACGCCCGCGCCGACGAAGCGCTGATCGCGGCGCACCGCCAGCTGCTCAAGGACGACGAACTGGTGGTGGTGATGGGCAAGCTGCAGCCTGACCGTTTTGCCGGCGGCATGCAACTGACGGTGACCCAGCTCTGGAGTCTGGAGCAGGCACGTTGTCGCTTTGGCAAGTACCTGCGCGTCGTGCTCAACGGTCATGCGCCTGACGTGGCCCGCTTGCTGGCAGCGCACCCGCCACAGCGTGAGATGGGCGAGCAGGGTGAACTGCTGCGGGGCCTATCGATGCGCCTGGTCGTCTCGCGACTGGGACAAGCCGGGATGGTCACGGTTGACCTGCAGTTGGGCGAGCAAGCCCGCATCTACCCCAGCGACGCCGCCCTGGCCGGCTGGCGCGCCCAGGCCGACCAGGGGCAGGCGGTCGTGGTTTATGAGTGAAATCGGGCTCTAGGCCACGTATTTATTGGGTTTATCGCTATTTAAATCGTAGCGTTTCTCTTTGTCGTTTCGGGTCAGGGCTCCTCGGCTCGTCATTCCCGGCCACGACCGGGAATCCAGGGGTGCATGGATTCCAGGTCATGCCGGTGATGACGGGAGCTCTAGGGATGATGCCTTGGCCAGCAACTGCAGGCCAAGAGCCTCTTGCCCGGCGCCCCGTGCAGCGCGCAGGCGAAAGCGTGTTTCAGCGTCAAATTCCGCCAACATCGCGGTGGCCATGTCGTCAATCAGGCGGTTCAGCGGCGTGCCGCGACTTTTGGCCAGCAGTTTCAGCCGACGGTGTTTGTCGTCAGATAGTCTGACGGTCAGTGCGCTCATGTCATAACTCCTTCAAAAAGTCCTCGGGCGAAAGGATGCGCAATGGTTCAAAGCGCAGTTCCGCACCGCGCAAATCGCGAAGATTGCGTGTCACGACGACATCAGCGTCGCCCGCGACCGCCAGTTCGATCAAGTGGTTGTCAGATTCGTCTTTCAAATTGGGGCGCCACAAGAAATAAACACGGGTCCATTCACAAAGCGCTAAAAAGGTGTCGAGCAGCATGCTGCGCTCAGCAGCGTCCAGGCGGCTCCTGGCAAACAGTTCGTCGCGGCTGAGTGTGGCCTCGAATTCGGTCAGCAGCGCCACCCCCATTAAGGGTACCAGCCGGTGTTCTAGGCAGGCACGGACCACTGCGTTGGAAGCGCCAACGCCCATGCAGGCGCCCACAAATACATTGGTATCAATAACGACTCGCATGGTCTTATGGTATCAAAAATGCCACCTCTGTTAGCGCCAAGGCGGCGAGAAGGCTGTCTTTACCGGCACCGGAAAACCGTCATTCCCGGCTACGACCAATGGGAATCCAGGGCTGCATAGATCCCCGTACATGGACGTGGATGGGAGCGACGAGAAAGATGCAGTTGACTGGTGAGAAAACGCCTCTGATTGCGATTCGCCATGCGCTTAAGGGCTTTTGGCTTGCCCGTCAGAGCGAGTGCCTATAGCCCACAGGCCTTCAAAATTGCAGGATGTACATTGGAGAACCCGGAGATATCGAACGACGTTATCACCGGGCTTTCCCCATAAGGCGTTGTTCTGACCACAAGTTTCTTGGCCTTTGTCAGTGCTTCAAACAAGACATTGACGTTACCCGAGTAAAAAGTTGCTTTGTGATCTGTCGACACTGACCAATTCTCAATACCCGCATCATCAGAATCGAGTCTCATCGTCACCGGATGCTTACTGCTGCCAATAAACATGCCCCAGACGATGTAGAAATCTAAATCACCCTCTTTGCAACGGGCAACGGCTGTTGGAATGGCCTGTTTGTAGCCAGCACCAATGGGTTGAGATGCAGTCAGCAGTGCCGTTACCGACGTGGAGTCATCGATTTTTGAAAGGTCGGTTGACACCTCCCAAAGTCCCACACCCCTAACAGGTGGCGACACACTGCCAGTTGGTTTATGAATGAATTAGGCCACTACGGCGTTTTCCCTGGCGAATGTTCGGACCTGGTTTCAGTCCTTCGGCCTGAACGTGAACTCCAAATGACCAGGGACTCGCCCATCAATGTCGCGCGGCAGGGTTTCTGTCTTGTCGATGGCTTTGAGCACTGCCTCATCCCACGCCTTGATGCCACTGGATTTGAGCAATTTGCGGCTGATGATGGTGCCATCGGCGTCAGCCCGCACTTCAACTTCGGCGCCAGGATTACCCATGATGCCAGCCACGTCCCCAGGGAAGGTGATGTTGGGCCGAATTCGCGCCACAAGGCGCCCACCATAACTTGCCGACGGACCGGCCGATTGCGCCGCAGTGCCGGTGGCAGTTGCAGCGCCGGTGGCGCCAGGGGTGACCGGTGCAGGTACGGTAGCCGGGGTAGGACTTGGCTTGACGGTCGTCGCCGCTGGGGGCGTCACGGCTGGGGCAGGCGTCACAGCCGGGGTAGGCGTTACGGCTGGCGGTGTCACAGCTGGCTTAGGCGTGACAGGTGCCGGCGTGACGGCAGCGCCGGTTGCGCCGGTGGCACGTGACTGGGCCAGGGCGCGCTTCATTTGGTCCAGTCGCAAGGCCTCGGCGCGCTGGGCTTCCTGCTTGGCTTCTGCGAGTTGCCGTTTCTTCTCAAGCGCCGCCGCTTCCTTCTCCAATTTTTCTTTTTTCAGTTTCTCCTGGCGTTCCAAGGCCTTCAGCTGCACCTGTCGCTTGCGTTCTTTCTCCTGGGCCAGAACGATGTCGGCCTTGGCCGTCTCGGCCTCAGCCGGGGGAGGTGGTGGAGGCGGCGGTGGCGGAAGTGTGACTTTGGGTAAAAACTTAGGGATTGGCGCGGGCTCAGGGGGCGGCGGCGCCTCGACCACCTTTGGCGCTGCTTCCTTGGGCACTGCAGCCCACAATTCAGCGTCGGCACCGATGGTGGGATTTTGTCGTTTCCAGCTCACGCCCCAGGTCAGCGCTGCCAGCAGAAGCACGTGCGCCAGCACGGCCAGGCCAAACGAGCGCAGTTGGTCCGGCTGCCGAGGTGGCGCGAATTCCAGGCGTTCCTTCGCAACGGGCACGGTGTTGTACCTAGTTAACCAGTTGCACCGAGAGGCCCACGCGTTGCACCCCGGCGCGTTGCAGCGTGTCCATCACTTTGACGACCGACTCGTACTTAATGTTGCGATCGGCGCTGATCACAACGGCCGAGTTGCTGGCGCCGGCCTGGGCCAGACGCACCGCTGCGGCCAGATCTTTAAGCGCTGGTTTGCTGGTTTTGTCCTTGATCTTGAGCTCTAGGGCGTCGCCCTCGCCGATCACGATCTGCACCACGAGATCCGGCTGTTTGCTAGCCTTGCCGACTTTGGGCAGGTTGATGACGCTGGGGGTAATCAGTGGCGCCGTGACCATGAAAATGATCAGCAGCACCAGCATCACGTCAATGAAGGGCACCATATTGATCTCATTGATGGTGCGGCGACCGCGACCGCGGCTGACCATGGCAGGCATGTGCAGCCCCTTTCAGCGACTGGACGCCGACTGGGCACCCAGGTTGCGTTGCAGGATGTTTGAGAACTCTTCGATGAAGGTCTCCAGTTTGATGGCGACCCGGTCAATGTCGCGGGCAAAGCGGTTGTAGGCGACCACCGCCGGAATCGCGGCAAACAGCCCGATCGCTGTCGCAACCAGTGCTTCCGCAATGCCGGGCGCCACGGTGGCCAGCGTCACCTGCTCTAGCGCCGCCAGCCCTGTGAAGGCGTGCATGATGCCCCAGACGGTGCCAAACAAGCCGACATAGGGAGAAACCGAACCGACTGAAGCCAGGAACGAGAGGTTGGTTTCCACCACGTCCATCTCGCGCTGAAAACTCGCACGCATCGCGCGCCGCGCACCGTCGAGCAGTGTCGAGGCGTCGGTGATGCGCTTTTCACGCAGTTTTTGAAACTCGCGCATGCCGCTGGCAAAGATGCGCTCCATGGGGCCGGCGCCGCGCGCGTTTTGGGTGGCTGCTGCGAACAGGTCATTCAGGCTGGTGCCTGACCAGAATTCGCGCTCAAAGTGGTCGTTGAGCTTGCCCACCCGTTGCAATGCAAATAGTTTGCGGAAGATGGCGGCCCAGCTGGAGACCGAGATCACCACCAGCAGGAGCATCACCAGCTGAACCACGAGGCTGGCATTGAGCACCAGGTGCAGGATCGAGAGGTCTTGGTTCATGTCAGTGCTTCCAGTACGGTTAACGGAATTCTCGCTGGCCGATGGCTTGCGGCATCGACCCAGCCTATTCGAATGCTGCCTTCGCACAGCAGCAGCGGGCGACCTGCGGTGTGTCGCACTGCCCGCTGGCGTATTGTCAGCGATGCACGGCCAATTTCCAATGCCTGGGCTGTGACAAGCAACTCGTCGTCCAGGCGGGCCGGGTTGAGGTAGCGCACCTGCGTGTCGCTGACCACAAAGATGCCGCCGGTGGTTTCTCGCAGCTGGGCTTGACTGATGCCGCGCGAACGCAGCCATTCGGTGCGGGCGCGTTCAAAGAACTTGAGGTAGTTGGCGTAAAACACGATACCGCCCGCGTCGGTGTCTTCCCAATAGACCCGTACCGGCCAGACGAACTCAGCGCTTAAGGGTACGCGCTGGTTCACGGTGACAGCGCACGGAGTCGGGCGACTGCGGTTTGCAACGCGGCCATGGAACTCGCCGTGGAAAACCGGATGAAGTGTCCGGTCTCGGCCACGCCGAAATCTCGCCCCGGCGTGACCGCCAGGTGGGCCCGACGCATGATCTCGAACGATGCGTCCCAGCTGTCGGCCACGCCCAACTGGCGGCACAATGCGGTGCAGTCGGCCCAGGCGTAAAAACCGCCATCCGGCAGCACCGGTACCGTCAGACCCAGGGCATTCAGCGCCGGAATGAAGTAGTCGCGCCGGGCCTTGAACTCGGCGCGACGGCGCTCATACTCGGTCAGGCTGTCGGGCTCAAAGCAGGCCAGTGCCGCATGTTGGGCCAGAGTGCTGGGGCAGATGAACAGGTGCTGTGCCAGCCGCTCAACCACGTCCACCAACTGTGGTGGCACCACCAGCCAGCCCAGGCGCCAGCCCGTCATGCTGAAGTATTTGCTGAAGCTGTTGATGCTGATGACGTTCTCATCGAGTGCCAGTGCACTTTGACCAAAACGTTCGTCAAAGCTCAGGCCCAGGTAGATTTCATCAATGAGCGTGATGCCACCGCGTTCGCTGACCACCTGATGGATGCGGCGAAGCTCGGCCGGGTCAATCGAGGTGCCGGTCGGGTTGGAGGGGGAGGCCAGCAGAACGCCGCGGGTATGCGGTCCCCAGGCGGCCTGTACTTTGTCAGCGCTGAGCTGGAAGCGCTCGGCAGCGGTGGTTGGGATCAGCACGGCGCGGCCGTCAGCGGCACTGACAAAATGCCGGTTGCAGGGGTAGCTGGGGTCGGGCATCAAGACCTCGTCACCGGCTTCGATCAGGGCTAGGCAGGCCAGTTGCAGGGCTGCCGATGCGCCGGCGGTGACCACAATGCGGCTGGCCGGTACCTGCAGTCCAAAGCGGCTTAAGTACCAAGCGCTGATGCGTTCGCGCAGGCGCGGCAGTCCGGTGGCCTGGGTGTACTGGGTGGCGCCATCGTGCAGGGCGCGCTCGGCGGCAGCCTTCACCAGGGGCGGGGCGGTGAAATCGGGTTCGCCGATGTTCAGGAAAACCATCGGCCGGTCGCTGCCCGCAGCCTCATGAGCCAGTGCCGCGGCGGCCTTGGCCACTTCCATCACATAAAAGGGCTCTATCCGTTGCGCCCTGCCCGAGATCCTCATCGCTCGGGGGCGTGGCGTTCGGCGCTGACCTCGTCCACCCGTAGTTTGGCCGCCAGCCCGTTGAGCACGGCGTTGACATATTTATGACCATCGGTGCCGCCGAACTCCTTGGCCAGTTCGATGCACTCGTTGAGCACCACGCGCCAGGGCACATCGAGGCAGTGCTGAAACTCAAAGACGCCGATCCACATCACGGCGCGCTCAACCGGCGAGATCTCGGCCATTTTGCGGTCCAGCAGGGGCAAGATCAGCGCATCCAGTGCCTCAGACTGCGTCACGCAGCCTTGCAACAGGGCATCAAAGTGCAGGGTATCGGCTTTTGCAAAACCTGCCAGGTCCCGGGTGAAGGCGTCAATATCTTCCAGTGTGTTGCGCCCGACGAGGCTTTGGTAGAGCCCCTGCAAGGCAAACTCGCGGGCCCGGGTACGGCCTGACTTGCTGCCCGCCTTGCGCGCGCCCGTGCTGGTCAGGCCAGTGCGGCTTTGGCGGGGCGGGCGGTTGCCAGCGCTTCGGATACTGTTGTTGTCCATCAGATGCTGTCCAGCAGATTGGCCATCTCGACGGCGACGCGGGCCGCGTCGCGTCCTTTGTCGTGTTGCCGGGCCACCGCTTGCGCCAGGTCCTCAGTGGTGAGGATGGCATTGGCAATGGGCAACTGAAAATCAAGTGCCACCCGGCTGACACCAGCACCGGACTCATTGGCTACCAGTTCGAAATGGTAGGTTTCGCCCCGGATGATGCAGCCCAGCGCCACCAGTGCGTCGTATTTCAGCTTTTCTGCCATAGCCATCAGAGCCACCGGCACTTCCAGTGCACCCGGCACCTGCACCAGCGTGATATTTCTCTCGGTCACGCCCAGTGCCAGCAGCTCGGCCCGGCAGGCCTGCGCCAGGGCGTTGGTAACGTCTTCATTGAAGCGTGCCTGCACGATGCCAATGCGCAGCGAGCGGCCATTCATTCGTCGGTCGGTGGAATCCAGCGTTGCGCTGTCGTTGCCAAACATGGGGGTCCTTGCTGTGTTATTTTGTGATGTAGCCGGCGATTTCGAGTCCGTAACCGGCCATGCTCGGCATGCGTCGCGGGTTGCCCATCAGGTTCATGCGGCGCACGCCACAGTCCCGCAGGATCTGGGCGCCAATGCCATAGCTGCGCAGGTCCATGCGGCCACGCTCGGGCCCATGGCTGGCGCGCGCCGTGCCGTCGAACTGGGCCAGCAGTTGGGCCGCATTCTCGCCGCAATTGAGCAGCACCGCGACGCCCCGGCCCTCGGCAGCTATTCGCGAAAGGCTGGCGTCCAGGCTCCAGGAGTGCATGGCGCGATTCACCTCCAGGGCATCTAGCACGGACATCGGCTCGTGCACGCGGGCCAGCACGGCCTCGTCTGGCGTCCATTCGCCCTTGACCAGCGCCATATGCACACCCTGGGCTGGTTTGTCGCGAAAGGCATGTACCGTGAATTCGCCAAAAGCCGTGTTCAGCACCCTCGAGCCGACCCGCTCGACCAGTGACTCGACCCGGCTGCGGTGTTCGATCAGATCGGCAATGGTACCGATCTTCAGGCCGTGTTCGGCGGCAAACAGCTGCAGGTCCGGCAGGCGCGCCATGGTGCCATCGTCGTTCATGATCTCGCAGATCATGGAAGCCGGGGTGCAGCCCGCCATGTGAGCGAGGTCACAGCCGGCCTCGGTGTGGCCGGCGCGCATCAGTACGCCGCCATCCACTGCCTGCAGCGGGAAAATGTGGCCGGGCTGGACCAGGTCGTCAGGACGGGCATTCGGCGCCACCGCCGCCAGCACGGTGCAGGCCCGGTCGGCGGCCGAAATGCCGGTACTCACCCCTTCTGCGGCCTCGATCGAGACGGTGAAAGCCGTGCCTTTTTTGTCGCCATTGCGCAAAGCCATGGGTGGCAGTTGCAGCCGTTCGCAGCGCTCGCGTGTGAGGGTCAGGCAGATCAGGCCACGACCGAACCGTGCCATGAAATTGACGGCCTCGGCCGTCACATGTTGGGCGGCGATCACCAGATCGCCTTCGTTTTCACGGTCTTCTTCGTCGACAAGAATCACCATGCGCCCGGCGCGCATGTCGGCCACGATGTCTTCAATCGGGGAAATGGCCACAGGTGGCAAGGCAGTCATACAGCGTCTTTCACAAAAAAGGGGAGGGTGGCTGGGCTCAGCTGGCCACAGGCCGGGCCACCGGCGCACTGAGCATGCGCTCCACGTAGCGCGCGATCAGGTCGATTTCCAGGTTGACACGAGAGCCCGCGCGCAAGCTGCCTAGCGCGGTATGGGTCACGGTGTGCGGAATCAAATTCATGCTCATTTCGCAGCCCGCTGCCTGGTCGGCAATGCGGTTAACGGTCAGGCTCACCCCGTTGATCGTGATAGAGCCTTTGTAGGCGAGGTAGCGCGCCAGCGTGCTTGGCGCCAGCACCCGCAACTCCCAAGATTCTCCCACCTGGGCAAAGTGAGTCACCTGGCCAATGCCGTCGACATGACCTGACACCAAGTGGCCACCTAAACGGTCGTTGGCACGCAGGGCTTTCTCCAGGTTAATCGGACCGGTGTCTGTCAGGCCAGCGGTTTTGTCCAGGGATTCGGCGGACACCTCAACCGTGAAGCGACTCTCAGCCGGGTCCAGCTGGGTGGCGGTCATGCAGGCGCCATTAAGCGCAATGCTGTCGCCCAGGCCAACGTCGTCGAGGTAGCCCTCAGGCGTTTCGATGCTCAGGCGTTTGCCATGGGTAGAAGAGCTGCCGAGGGCGTGGACGGCGACGATGCGCCCCACGCCGGTGATGATTCCGGTAAACATGCCGTTATTTTCGCAGGGAATAGGCCGCTCGGACGGAGCGGCTGCGCAATTCCCCGCTTCAGAACGTGTCGCGACCGGCGACGCGGGCCAGGATGCGCAGATCCGGCCCCACCATTTGGGTCGAGTGGAACACCAGGGGCAAGGCCTCTGACAACGCGCTTAAGGGACCAAAATTGGCCATATCCCGCCCCTGACCGATCAATTTTGGCGCCAGGTAGACCAGGAACTCATCGACCAGCCCGGTTCGCACCAAGGACCCGTTGAGTTTATGGCCAGCCTCCACATGGAGTTCATTGACCTCGCGGTTGGCCAAGTCGCGCAGCATGGCGGCCAGGTCCACCTTGGTGGGGCCAGCGGGCGTTGGTTCGGGCAGCGCAATCACCGTAGCGCCACGGGCTTGCAAGGCCTGAATTTTGCCGGCGTCGTTTGAGGCGGTGTAGATCAGCACGCTGCGCTCACTATTGAACAAACGGGCTTTGAGCGGCGTTTCCAGTCGGCTGTCCACCACCACCAGCGGTGGCTGGCGCTCGGTCGCCACCAGACGCACATCGAGCTGGGGATCGTCTTCCAGCACGGTGCCAATGCCGGTCAGCACGGCGCAGGCCCGGGCGCGCCAGGCATGACCGTCAGTGCGTGCCGCCTCGGCAGTGATCCACTGGCTGGTGCCGTTGTCGAGCGCGGTTTTTCCGTCCAGCGAGGCCGCGACTTTCAGCCGTACCCAAGGCAGCTGACGCACCATGCGGCTGAAAAACCCGATGTTGAGTTCCCGCGAGGCTTCAGCGCCCGGCCCGACCACCACCTCGATGCCGGCTGCCCGCAACCGGGCAAAACCGGCACCGGCGACACGCGGATTGGGGTCTTCCAGAGAGGCCACCACTTTGCCAACGCCAGCCCGGATTAGCGCGTCGCAGCAGGGCCCGGTGCGGCCCTGATGGGCGCAGGGCTCCAAAGTGACAAAAACGGTCGCTCCGGTTACCGACAGGCCGCGAGACTGGGCAGTGTTCAGCGCCATGATTTCTGCGTGGGCGGCGCCGGTGCGTTGGGTCTGCCCCTCGCCCAGGATCTGGCCGTCGGGCGCCACCAGCACGCAGCCGACCGCCGGGTTTGGCGGGCAGAGCAGCCTCGCTTGGCGAGCCAGTTCAAGGGCATGTTCGATCATAGGGTGTCGCGGCGAGGCGGGGCGATAGGCAAAGAAGGCAGTGGCTTTGGCTGTCGAGTCTACCGTCTGGCGGTTCGGGCCTGCCCTCCTGGGCTGACGTACCGGCGCTCCCCATCGGCGTTATGCTCGCACCATGCGTCTGCACCATGCTGGCTTCACCTTGGTCGAACTGATGGTCACAGTGACCGTGTCTGTGATCCTGATCGCCATCGCCGCACCCTCTTTTGGGACACTGCTCCTAAAGCGGTCGGCTCAGGTTGCGGCGGACAACCTGGTCAGCGACCTGCGGTTTGCCCGCTCTGCCGCGATAAAACTGTCGCGAACGGTCAGTGTTTGCAGCGCGACGACCAGCACTGTCTGCAGCGACGGTGCCAGCTGGAAGGACGGCTGGATCATCTTCGTTGACGCCGATGGTGACGGCAGTCTGGACCAGGGCGATGAGGTGCTGCGCGTGCAGGACGCCCTCACTTCAATCGCCGCGATGGCGAGTACCTCGCCAGTCAACGACCGAGCGTTTTTTGTTTACCAACCGACTGGCATGGCCCGCGGTGCCACCCAGACCTTCATCATCACCCCGACCGGGGACGGTGCCAGTAGCCTCACACGCTTGGTCTGTGTGTCCATCCAGGGTCGCGCTTCGCTGCGAGCTGCAGGAACGGAGTCATGCACTTGACGCACCAGCGTGGCTTTTCGATGATCGAGGTGTTGGTGGCCATCGTCATCTCTGCCGTCGCCTTGCTGGCGTTGGCCGGCGTCAATGCCGCTTCGATCCGTTACACCAAGATGTCGCAATATCGCGCGACCGCTACCCAGCTGGCCAATGACATGGGCGAGCGTATGCGGGCCAACAAGGGCAATCCATCTGCTGGCGCGCAGGCGGCCACCGGTTTTTTTGCAGGCGCCTACGACTTCAACACTGACTTTGCCGGACAGGCGACGCGCGCGGTCCTGCCGGTGGAATTGTGTGCCACGGCACTGAGCAATTGCACCCCGGACGGCATTGCCGCCCTGGACCTTGCGCAGTGGCGGCGACTGGTGCGTGACCAGTTGCCGCAGGGCTCGATTTTTCTGTTGCGGCAGGCCGACCAGTCGGCCATGGACCTGTGGTTGGTCTGGCGCGACCCGGCTGTGGCCGCCCCCGACGAGGCGCCAGCGCTGGCGATGGAGTGCCCTGATGGCCTGAACCGCGGCAACGATGCCAGCATGCGCTGCAGTTACTTCAGGATCAATTTGTGAATGCCGCTGTCCGTTACCAGCGCATGCAGGGCCTGTCCCTCGTCGAAGTGATGGTGTCATTGGTGATCGGGTTGGTGGTGGTCGGCGCCGTGCTGGTCAGTTACATCACTGCAGGTACCACCGGGCGTCAGCAGGCCGCGTACGCCGAGATGAATGAAAACGCACAACTGGCCCTGACACTGATCGCTCGTGATCTGTTGCTGGCGGGTTTTTCCGCTCCGGTTGGTGTGGCCTCTGACGGCCTGAGCTTTACCCGCACCTATGCCGGCCGGCCGGTTTTTGGGTGCCGTACCGGCTTCGCGGCCCCGGCCACCACGGGTGCAGTGGCCTGCGCGCTCAGCGGCAGCGACGCCCTGGAAGTGGTCTACCAGGCTGACGCTGCCAACAGCGTGCCCACCGCTTCCGGTGTGCCCACCGATTGTTTGGGCAATGGCTTGGCAGATGCCGGGGGGTTCTACCTGGCTTACAACCGCTATTACCTGGCTACCGGCAGCAGCGGTCGCTCCGAGATGCATTGCGCCAGCCGGCAGGGCGCTGGAGGACAACCGCTGGTGGACAACGTGGAAGGCATGACTGTCTGGTACGGGGAGGCCAATGCTGCCAGCCCGCGCGCAGTGGCTCGCTATGTGCGAGCGAACGCCGTCAGTGACTGGGGCCTTGTACTGAGCGTTCGGGTCTGTCTGCTGATGCGCAGCAGCGAGTCGGTGCTCGCCAGCAGCGAAGACACTGTGACCTATCTGGACTGTGACTCAGCGCAGCAA
This sequence comes from Comamonas sp. lk, assembly GCA_943324505.2. Lineage (GTDB taxonomy): Bacteria > Pseudomonadota > Gammaproteobacteria > Burkholderiales > Burkholderiaceae_C > Rhodoferax. Next base: position 1,351 of record CALPLW020000043.1, on the reverse strand, counting down.
ACCAGCGCCGACGGTTTTGTGCGCCGTGCTTTTTTCAGCACCACCACGCTGCGCAACAAGATGGCGTTTTGATCATGTTGACCCCGACGTCTATGCCGCGCTCATTCGATGCCGGTTTCACATCACGGTCCGCGCAAACGCTGCAGACTGGCGTGTCCTTGATCATTGTGCTGATCATGCTGGTGATCATTGGCCTGACTTCGGCGGCCGCCATGCGCAATGCGACGTCTGGCGAGAAGGTCACCAACAACATCAGGTTGCAGAATCTGGCGCAGCAATATGCCGAGGCCGCATTGCGCTATTGCGAAGCCGAGATGCTCAAGGCCAACGCCGATCGGGTGGCGACGCTGGCTGACCTTAACATCAGCACCACGCCTGCGGGGACTGCTGATGCGTTGACCGGCTGGGGCCAGGCCGCCAGTTGGACCGGCGCGGGTGGCATTACGGCGACCAAAACCACCCTGCCCGAGGAGCGGGTGAAGTCCCAGGACAGTGCGTTCAGGCCCAGCCGATTGCCGGAGTGTGTGGTGGAGCGACAGGGGCTCGCTGATGGCAGCTGGGCCTATGTCATCACCGCCCGTGGCTTCAGTCCGGGCTACACAGCCGATGGCGTCAGTGGCGTCACCACGGCGGGATCGGTGGTTTGGTTGCAGTCCACCATCTTGTTGGATTGACGATGAGGTGCCTGATGTCGAAATCGCCCTTAAGCCCCGCCTTTGGTATGGTGCTGACGCTGTTAACCTCTCTCAGCCTGTGCTCGGCTACGGCTGTGTTGGCGCAAGCACCATCGCAAAAACCGCTGCTCAGCCGCGACGGCGGGGGCGTCAAGCCCAACATCATGCTGACCATGGACGATTCCGGCTCCATGATGTTCCAGCACATGCCCGAGGAAACCATTTACGCAGGCAGCTTTTCGGTGGCCAGCCCGGTGGGGGCCAAGTCAGTCAGCATGGATCCGGGCGACAACGCCACTTTGGCCTTTTTTTTCATTGGGACGATTGCCGCCCAACGCGGCAGCACCAACTGGCGGCAAAAAATCATGCGCTCGGCCGATACCAACACGGTCTACTACAACCCAGAGGTGCGCTACCAGCCCTGGGCGTTGGCCACCTACCCGCTGCCAGCGGCAAGCGCCAGTGCGCCAGCCGGGCGCAAGTCCAAATCGCCGGTGGCGGCTGCCTACCGGGGCCCGATGAATCCGGTCAGCGGTGGGGTGATCAACCTGACCAGTGTGAGCAACATGTCCAGCATTTGGTGCTTTCGCGACAACCGCACCGATTGCGCCAGTGCCAGTGTGTCTTACGACCCGGGCCTCTATTACCGTCTGAGCAAGGACGCTGGCGGGGCTTAC
>CALPLW020000042.1 GCA_943324505.2 Comamonas sp. lk | reverse complement strand
GGGCGGGAGAGATATCTCCATTGAAATCAATGCGGTGAAGGCGAAAGCTGTGAGGTTACTCTAAGCTGGGCCCAACTGTAAAGCCACAAATGAGGCGCACAAGAAAATCAATCAGCGAAGCGGGCCCGACATCTCAAACACAGCGCCATCGTCTTGAATCTGCTCTTTTAGTTTTTGGCTGGCGTGAAAGGTGACCACCCTGCGTGCGTCGATCGGTATCGCCTCGCCGGTTCGTGGGTTTCGGCCGGGACGCGGCGCCTTGGTGCGAATCTGGAAATTACCAAAGCCGGTGATCTTGACGTCCTGCCCGTCCACCAGACTGGCCGACACCAAGTTAAAGAAGGCATCGACCATGTCCTTGGACTCGCGCTTGTTCAATCCGATCTGCTCAAACAAAAGCTCTGCCAGTTGAGCTTTGGTCAGCGCCGGGGTCTCCAAGCTGTCAACAGAAATATCCATCGCGTCCTTGTGATGTCTTATGCTGGAGTTAGGCGTCAATCCCGCTGTCGAGCGCCGACCTGTTCGGCCAACGTCGCCAGCACAGCGTCAACTGCAGCTTCAATCTGCCCTTCGGTCAAAGTCGCATCATCACTATTTAGCGTCAATCGAAGGGCCATACTTTTTGGAGCCGCTGGGGCCTCAAGCGTCGGCTCAGCTTGCGCAGCAGATTTTGGGCGGTAGATGTCGAACAGCAGAGCATCGCGCAGCAAGCCCCCAGTCGGAGCCGCCCAAACTGCACGCAACAGGTCGGCGTGGGACTGTGCCTCTTGCACCCAAACCGCGATGTCGCGCTGCACGGGTTGGTGTTTGGCAACGGCCTGGAACACCGGTACATGCCGCTGCAACACCGCGTCGAGCTCCAGCTCAAACATCACTGGTGCTTGCGCCAAATCGTAGCCCTGGCGCCAACGCGGGTGCAATTCACCCACAAAGCCGATCGCCCGGTCGCCGAGCAACACGCGGGCACAGCGGCCAGGGTGCATGGCGGGGTGATCCGCCGCCTCGAACACGGGCCGGGCTGGCGCCAGCAGGGCTTCGACATCGCCTTTGATGTCGAAAAAGTCGGCGCCCTGCTCCGGCTGTCCCCATTGCATCACATTGGTATTGCCGCAGGCCAGACCTGCAACACGCATCGGCTGATGAAAACCTTGCACGGAAACATCGCTGTCTGGCACCGAAGCATCGCGCAGAAAGACACGGCCCAGTTCAAACACACGCACCCGTTGGGCCTTGCGGTCCAGGTTAAATTTCAAAACCTGCAGCAGCGAGCCGAGCAAGGAGGATCGCATGACACTCATCTGGCTGGCGATTGGGTTGAGCAGTTTGATCGGCTCGGGGTTGCCCGCCAACTCATGTTCCCAACGCGCTTCAACAAAACTGAAATTGATGATTTCCTGGTAGCCGAGAGCGGCAAGGTTGCGCCTCACGGCAAAGGAACTGCGCTGTGCCTCGGGTCGGATCTTGGCTGTGATGGGCGCCAAGGGTGGTGTCTGCGGCAACTGGTTGTAGCCCACCATGCGCGCCACCTCCTCAATCAGGTCCTCCTCGATCTGCAGGTCAAATCTGTAGGGCGGCGGAAGCACAGTGATGACGCCGTCGGACTCGGTCAAGGGCAGGCCCAGGCGGGTCAGCGCCTGCACACACTGCGCCTGGGTCAGTGGCATGCCAATGATTTTGGCGGCCCTCGCCACGCGAAGTTGTACTGGCGAGGCCTTGGGAAGACTAACTTGCTGGTCGTCAACTGGACCGCAGACCGTGTCGGGCGTGCCACAGATGTCGATGATCAGTTGCGTGATGCGTTCGATGTGTTCCACGGTTTGGCTTGGGTCCACGCCGCGCTCAAAACGATGCCCTGCATCGGTTGAGAAATTAAAGCGGCGCGAGCGCCCCACGATGGCTTTGGGCCACCAGAACGCCGCTTCGACATATATATGCTGAGTGCCGTCCGATACAGCTGTGGCGTCGCCGCCCATGATGCCGGCCAGCGACTCGACCTGGTGCGCATCGGCAATGACGCCCACTTGATCATCCACTGTGACTGTGTTGCCATTAAGGAGCTTGAGCTGCTCTCCAGTTCGGCCCCAACGCACGTCCAGGCCGCCTTGAATTTTGTCCAGATCAAAGATATGCGACGGCCGCCCGAACTCGAACATCACGTAATTGGAAATGTCCACCAGCGCCGTGACGCTGCGCTGGCCGCAACGCGCCAAGCGCTCCACCATCCACTGGGGGGTGTTAGCGCGGGTGTTGACATTGCGAATTATCCGACCAGAAAAACGACCGCACAGCTCAGGCGCGCTGACCTTGACGGCCAGCGTTTCTCGGCTGCCAGGCGAAATGGCCGGGAATTGACAGGTCTTGAGCGGCGCCCCCGTCAAGGCCGCCACTTCCCGAGCCACACCGTACACGCTGAGGCAATGCGCCAAATTGGGCGTGAGCTTCAGCGTGAACAGGGTGTCATCCAGGTTGAGGCAGGTCCGAACATCCTGGCCCAGCGGTGAATCAGCAGCAAGCTCAAGGAGCCCACCATGGTCGTCCGAGAGCTTGAGCTCTCGGGCCGAGCACAGCATGCCCTCGCTCTCGATACCACGAAGCTTGCCGACCTTGATCAGAAAGGGCTTGCCATCTTCGCCGGGGGGTAACTCTGCGCCAACCAGGGCGCATGGCACGCGGATGCCGACCCGGGCATTGGGCGCCCCACAAACGATATTGAGGGTTTGGGGCTGACCCACGTTGACCTTGCAAACACGTAGCCGGTCGGCGTTGGGATGCTGGACCGCCTCAACGATCTCCCCCACGACAATTCGGTTGAACGACGGCGCAACAGGCTTGAGTTCCTCGACTTCCAGCCCGGCCATGGTCAGGGTCTCGGCGAGTTGCTCGGTCGACATCAGGGGGTTGCAGAACTCACGCAACCAAGATTCAGGGAATTGCATAGGGCTTGACCGGTCTTACTCAAATTGCGACAAAAAGCGGATATCGCCATCAAAAAACAGGCGTAAATCACTAACGCCATAGCGCAACATGGTCAAGCGGTCAGGGCCCATGCCAAAGGCAAAGCCGATGTACCGCTCTGGATCAAGCCCCATATTGCGAATGACATTAGGGTGCACCTGGCCCGACCCTGCAACTTCCAGCCAGCGGCCGGCCAACGGCCCCGTCTGGAACTGAATGTCGATCTCAGCGCTGGGCTCGGTGAAGGGGAAGAAACTGGGGCGAAACCGCAGCACTAGGTCATCTGACTCAAAGAACTTTCGACAAAAATCAGTAAAAACAAACTTCAGGTCCTTGAAGCTGACGTTTTCACCGACCCACAGCCCTTCGCATTGGTGAAACATGGGCGAATGGGTGGCATCGCTGTCCACCCGGTAGGTCCGACCAGGCGCAATCACCCGTATTTCTGGCATATCGCCTGAGAACAGACCGTCTGAGAGACGCCCCGCAGCCACATCAGCAGCACGGTGATGTTTGACATGCTGTACCGCGTGCCGGATTTGCATGGGGCTGGTGTGGGTGCGCAGCAAATGGGGGGCTTCATCGGTGCCACCTTCAACATAAAAGGTGTCGTGCATGGACCTGGCCGGATGGTCCTGCGGCGTATTCAAGGCGGTGAAATTGAACCAATCTGTCTCGATTTCCGGTCCATCAGCGACGTCAAAGCCCATGGACCCAAAAATGGCTTCGATTCGCTCCAGTGTGAGCGATACCGGGTGCAGACCCCCCTGCCCGCGCCGGCGACCAGGCAGCGTAACGTCCAGCGCTTCGGCTTGGAGTTGCACTTGCAGCTCAGCGTCGACCAAGGCCTGACGGCTCTGTTGCAGCGCGGCTTCAATCGCCTGCTTGACCAGATTGATCGCTGCCCCGCGCGACTTCTTTTCTTCAACAGGCAAGGCCGCCAGGGCTTTCATCAGCTCTGTGATGCGGCCCGACTTACCCAGAAATAGAGCCTTGGCGTTTTCCAGCTCAGCCGGCGTGACGGCTTGGGCGAAGGCGGCTCGGGCGCTCTCAGCAAGGGCATTCAACTCATTCATAAATTCTCTCGTCATTGAAAAAGGGCTAGTGCTTTTGCAAGCGCTAGCCCTTGTCGCTGCTCACTGGATTGCTATCTATTCAGTAGCACTCCAGTGCGGACTCAAGCAGCCAGCTTGGCTTTGACCTGCTCCACAATGCCAGCAAAGGCGGCCATGTCGTGCACAGCAATATCAGACAGCACCTTGCGGTCGATCTCGATATTGGCTTTCTTCAGGCCATTGGCGAACTGGCTGTAGGTCATGCCGCATTGACGCGCAGCAGCATTGATACGGGCAATCCAAAGTTGACGGAACACGCGCTTTTTAGTGCGACGGTCACGGTAGGCATATTGCCCGGCCTTCATCACCGCTTCTTTGGCGATGCGGAAAACATTGCCGCGGCGACCACGGAAACCTTTTGCGAGGGCTAAAACTTTTTTGTGGCGGGCGCGAGCCGTTACACCACGTTTGACGCGAGGCATGTGAGTACTCCTTGTTCGTCGTTAATCAAATACCACGGCCGGGCAACATCTGCGCCATGTGACCCATATTGGTCTCATGCACAGCGGTGGACCCGCGCAACTGGCGTTTATTTTTGGTGGTCTTCTTGGTCAGAATGTGACGTTTGAAGGCGTGACCGCGCTTGACGGTGCCACCAGGACGGACGCGGAAGCGTTTCTTCGCCGCGCTTTTGGTCTTCATTTTGGGCATTTTCATGCTCCTTCTTCATTGTGCTCGTGAGGCGTCTGCAAACAATTTGCAGCCTTGTTGGCCCCGAGCCACTTTTGAGGGGACGCCCTGAAGCGCCTCACCTCTGTCACAGTCACCGGGTTGATTCAACCCAGTGACTGCAATCCCCTAAGACGCCGCCGCCGGTGCCGCGTCTGCCACGGCTTTCGCCGCTGATTTCTTCTTGCCCGGCGCGATCATCATGATCATTTGCCGCCCTTCAAGCTTGGGAAACTGTTCGATCAAAATGGTGTCACCCAGTTCGCTACGAATACGATTGAGCAAGGCCATCCCGATTTCCTGGTGGGTGATTTCACGACCACGAAAGCGCAGGGTGATCTTGCACTTATCACCTTCTGACAAGAAACGCTTGATATTGCGCATCTTGATGTTGTAGTCGCCATCGTCAGTGCCAGGCCGAAACTTGATTTCCTTGATTTCAATAACCGTCTGTTTGGCCTTCGCCTCGGCCGCCTTCTTTTGCTCTTGGTATTTGAACTTGCCGTAGTCCATCAACCGGCAGACCGGCGGGATCGCTGTCGCTGCAATTTCAACCAGATCCACATCCAGGTCCCCTGCCATGCGCAGGGCCTCCATCAGGCTCACGACCCCGAGAGGTTCGTTTTCAATGCCAGAGAGGCGGACTTCCGGGGCCATGATTTCCCGGTTCAGGCGGTGTTTGCGTTCTTCGCGGTGACGACGGTCACGAAATTCAGTAGCGATGGCTCAATCCTTTATAAATTCGGCCACAAGATCGGTGGCCCCAGCCGCACACACCACGCGCATAAGCAGAAGATGAGCTGGAGCACAGCTCAGACAACCGACTTGTTGGCAAGATCACCTGCGATGATTTGTACGAATGCATCGAGGGACATGACACCGAGGTCTTGACCTCCCCGGACGCGCACTGCGACGGTGCCTGCTGCCTTCTCTTTGTCACCAACGACCAGGATGTAGGGCAGCTTTTGCATCGAATGCTCACGTATTTTATACGTAATCTTTTCGTTGCGAAAATCAGTGATCACCCTAAGCTCTTGATTTGGCAACGAATTTTTCAGTTTTTCAGCAATTTCACGACAATAATCAATCTGAGCGTCGGTGATATTCAGAACGGCGACCTGCACCGGCGCCAGCCAGGCGGGCAATGCACCGGCACTTTCCTCAATCAATATCCCGATAAATCGTTCCAGGCTGCCGACGATGGCCCGGTGCAGCATGACCGGCCGGTGACGCGCACCGTCCTCCCCGACGTAATCCGCGTCCAGCCGCTCAGGCATGGAAAAATCAACCTGCATGGTGCCGCACTGCCACTGCCGGCCAATCGCATCCTTGAGGGTATATTCGATTTTAGGACCGTAAAACGCCCCCTCGCCGGGAGAGATTTCAAACTCGCAACCCGAAGCACGCAGGCTTTCCACCAGGGCGTGCTCGGCCTTGTCCCAGATGTCGTCTGAGCCGATGCGCTGCGCAGGCCGGGTGGCGATTTTGTAGATGATGCGTTTGAAGCCGAAATCGCGGTACACCTTCTGCAGCAAGCTGGTGTAAGCAACGCACTCGCCCAAAATCTGATCTTCGGTGCAAAAAATATGACCGTCATCTTGGGTGAACCCGCGTACGCGCATGATGCCGTGCAAGCCACCGGAGGGCTCGTTACGGTGGCACTGGCCAAATTCGCCGTAGCGCAAGGGCAAATCCCGGTAACTCTTGATGCCCTGCTTGAAGATCAGGATGTGGCCCGGGCAGTTCATCGGCTTGAGTGCGTACTCGCGCTTTTCCGACTCGGTGGTGAACATGTTTTCGCGGTACTTGTCCCAGTGGCCGGTTTTTTCCCACAGCGTCTTGTCAATGATCTGCGGGCCCTTGACCTCCAGGTAACCGTTGTCGCGGTAGACCCGGCGCATGTACTGCTCCACGCCCTGCCACAGCGTCCAGCCCTTGGGGTGCCAGAACACCAGGCCGGGGGCGTGGTCGTCGATGTGAAACAAATCGAGTTCGCGGCCGAGCTTGCGGTGGTCGCGCTTCTCGGCTTCTTCCAGCATGGTCAGGTGTTGCTGCAAGTCGTCCTTGCTGGCCCAGGCGGTGCCGTAGACGCGCTGCAGCATTTCGTTGCGGTGGTCACCGCGCCAGTAGGCGCCAGCCAGTTTCATCAGCTTGAAATGCCGCAACTTGCCGGTGCTGGGCACGTGCGGGCCGCGGCACAGGTCTTCAAATTGGCCCTCGCGGTAGAGGGAGACGTCCTCATTGGCCGGAATACTGGCGATGATTTCTGCCTTGTAGTGCTCGCCCATTTCACGAAAATGCGACACAGCCTGATCACGCGGCAGTACGCGGCGGGTGATGGCTTCATCCCGGGTGGCGAGTTCGCCCATTTTCTTTTCAATGGTCTGCAGATCTTCAGGGGTGAACGGCCGTTTGTAGGAAAAATCGTAAAAGAAACCGTGCTCGATCACCGGGCCGATGGTGACCTGTGCCTCCGGGAAAAGGCTCTTGACGGCGTAGGCGAGCAGATGGGCGGTCGAATGGCGAATCACCTCCAGGCCATCGGCATCCTTGGCGGTGATGATGGCCAGCGCGCTGTCGGTTGCCACCGTGAAACTGGTATCTACCAGCTTGCCGTCCACCCGGCCGGCCAGGGCCGCCTTGGCCAAACCAGCACCGATGGACGCCGCAACCTCAGCCACGGTGACGGGGGCGGGGAACTCGCGTCGCGAGCCGTCGGGGAGCGTGATGTTGATCATGGAATATGAAGTGGATCGGTAGGGGACAAAAAAGCGCGGTGCCGTCCGCGCTTTTCACTATGAGTTTGGTAGCTGGTAGCCCATGTGGCGCGCGGGCTAAGGCCTTATTTGCTTATGACAGAGGGCGGCTTAGTTCGCGGTGTCATAACCAGGGTGCCTTTCTCGCTCTTGTAGCCTGCATAGACCATTAGTTTAACCCCAGTCAACGCGGGGCGGACACAAAAAAGCCGGGCCTTGTCAGTGGCCCGGCTGGTCAGGGGCGACGCCGAATCAATGGAACTGTTCTTCTTCGGTGGAGCCGGTCAGGGCTGTCACGCTGGACTTGCCGCCCTGGATTGCCGTGGTGACCTCATCAAAATAACCAGTGCCGACCTCCTGCTGGTGCGACACGAAGGTGTAGCCGCGATCGCGCGCCGCGAATTCGGGCTCCTGCACCTTCTCCACATAGGCAGACATGCCGCGCTTGACGTAGTCCTGCGCCAAGTCAAACATGTTGTACCACATGGAGTGAATACCAGCCAGGGTGATGAATTGGTACTTGTAACCCATAGCGCCGAGCTCCCGCTGAAACTTGGCGATGGTGGCATCGTCCAGGTTTTTCTTCCAGTTGAAGGACGGTGAGCAGTTGTAAGCGAGCATCTTACCGGGATGCTTGGCATGCACCGCATCGGCAAATTTTTTGGCAAAGTCGAGGTCGGGTGTGCCGGTTTCGCACCAGACAAGGTCGGCATACTCAGCATAGGCGACGGCGCGCGAAATCGCCTGGTCCATGCCCTTCTTGGTCTTGTAAAAGCCCTCAGCCGTGCGCTCACCGGTCAGGAAAGGCTTGTCGTTGTCGTCGTAGTCGCTGGTCAGCAGGTCTGCCGCCTCGGCGTCGGTGCGGGCAATCACCAGCACGGGCACACCGCACACATCGGCCGCCATACGGGCGGCAATCAACTTCTGGCAGGCTTCTGCGGTGGGCACCAGCACCTTGCCGCCCATGTGACCGCACTTCTTGACCGACGCCAGCTGATCTTCCCAGTGCACACCGGCCGCGCCAGCCTTGATCATGGCCTTCATCAGTTCAAACGCGTTGAGAACGCCACCAAAACCGGCTTCGGCATCGGCCACGATGGGTGCGAAATTGTCGATGTAGCCCTTGTCGCCAGCGTCTATACCTTTGGAATGCTGGATCTCATCGGCACGCCGGAAAGTGTTGTTGATGCGCTCGACAACGATCGGGACAGAGTCCACCGGGTACAGGGACTGATCCGGGTACATCGACGCGTAGGAGTTGTTGTCGGCAGCCACTTGCCAGCCGGAGAGATAAATCGCCTTGACACCTGCCTTGACCTGCTGCATCGCCTGACCGCCGGTCAACGCGCCTAGGCAATTGACATAGGGTTCAGTAGCCAGAAGGTCCCAGAGTTTTTCTGCGCCGCGGCGTGCCAGTGTGTGCTCGATGGGAAACGATCCACGCAAACGCACGACATCGGCGGCGCAATAACCGCGTTTGATGCCCTTCCAGCGCGGGTTGGTGGCCCAGTCTTTTTCCAGTGCCGAAATTTGCTGTTCTCGGCTCAATTGTTCGGTGAGGGCTTGGGGCATGTGATCACTCCTTGGTTAAAAAAACGATGGCATTGACTCGCTCTCAAGTTCGGTGCCGATGGATTTATTTTAAGTCTTGTAGAAGACTGGAGTTAGATCTTATGTCTTATAGAAGACATAAATTTTATTATTGATAATCAATGACCTACAACACATTTTTTTCAATATGAAATCATATATTTCACTATGAGAAATTTTGCGGCGATGCAGCATTACAATATTTCATATTGCGAAAATATATCCCAAGGGAATATCCTCCCCGCCTTCACCTGACTTCAACGGGCATCAGAAGGCGTCGGCGTAGCGCCGCAACTCCCACGGCGAGATGGCTTTGCTGTAGTCGTCCCACTCCCGCTGCTTGATGCGGATAAATTCAGCACAAAACGCCTGTCCAACCGCGGACACTAGGGAACGGTCCGCAGCCAGCGCCTGCAGGGCTGCTTGTAAATCGCGCGGCAGGCGAGCAGGCATGGGCTGCCCGGTTGCTTGGTGTTGATACAGGTCTACCGTACAGGCGGGCGGACAATCCATGGCTTGCTCAATGCCATTCAGACCGGCCGCCAGCGTGGCGGCAATCGCCGCATAGACGTTACACGAGGGGTCAGGCAAACGCCATTCCAGCCGCCCATCTACCGCGCGCACCAGACAGGTGCGATTGTTGTCACCGTAGCTTTTCCAGACCGGCGACCAGGTGGTGCCAGAGGCACTTTCACTGCTGGCAAGCCGCTTGTAGCTGTTCACTGTCGGTGCGCACAATGCACTGAGGCCATCAGCATGGTGCAATAGGCCAGCGACAAAGCGATAGCCATCCAGGCTAAGCAACAGGGGATCCGCGCGATCCGAAAACACCGCCCTACCCGCTTCATCCGTGATGCTGAGGTGAAAGTGAAGGCCGCTGCCAGGCGCATTTGCAAAGGGCTTGGGCATGCAACTGAACACCATGCCGTGCTGCTCTGCCACCGCGTGGGCCGCCATCTTGAACAAGATGAAACGATCAGCCGCAGCCAGCGCCTCGTCAAAACGGTAGTTGATTTCGTATTGGCCACAAGCGTCTTCATGGTCAATCTGCTGCAGATCAAAACCCAGCGCTGTGAGGTTCTGGCGCATATCCTCTAGAAAATCACGGTTGCGATGGATCGCCTTCAAGTCATAGGACGGCTTATCGAACTGGTCGTGAGTGTCGGCAGCTTGCCAACCACCGTTGTCGGTTGGCTTGAGCAGAAAAAATTCTGGCTCGATGCCCACCCACAGTGTCCAGCCGCGCCGTTGCAGGCGTTGTAACTGAGCCTTGAGCAATTGGCGGGAACAGGTGTCAAGCGCCTCGCCGCCAGCGAAACCATCACAGACCGCGTGGGCCACGCCTGGCATGAACGGCAGCGGCCGCAAAGACTCAATCTGAACCCGGCCGTAGTATTCGCTGCGCAGACCGAAACGACCTAAACCGGTTCCCCAAATGCTGGGCCCGGCAAAGCCGGCGCCTGTCTCAACCCACTCTTGCAGCTTGCTCAAGGGCACCAATTTGCCTTTGGCGACCCCATGCACATCAACAAATTGGGCCAGCACACTGTGGATGCCCTGTGCTGACAGCGCCTCCACGGCGGCGTGGATGCTCATAGGCTGGCTCAGGCGCCAATCACGTCGTCAAGGATAGCCAGTGCTTCCTCGAAGACCGTGTCTTCGATGGTGAGCGGGAACAGAAAGCGCAGCACGTTCCCGTAAACCCCACAGGTCAACAGCAACAGGCCCCTTTTCAGGGCAGCCTGCTGGATTTGTTTGGTGCGGTCAGCATCGGGCGCACCGCTTTGGGCGTCGACAAATTCGCAGGCAATCATGGCGCCAAGGCCCCGCACGTCACCCATGGTCTTGTTGGTCAGTTGTAATTTCTGCAGACGGCTTAGCAGTTGTGCACCCAACACGTTGGCCCGTTCCGGCAAGCGTTCGTCGCGCATGATGTCCAGCACAGCATGTGAGGCGGCAATCGCCAGCGGGTTTCCGGCGTAGGTGCCGCCCAGGCCGCCAGGGGCCGGCGCGTCCATGATCGCGGTACGACCAACCACCGCCGACAGCGTCGTGCCGCCCGCCATGCTCTTGGCCATGGTCATGAGGTCGGGCGAAACACCAAAATGCTCCATGGCAAACATCTTGCCGGTCCGGGCGAAGCCGGTCTGCACCTCGTCGGCAATCAGCAAAATTCCATGCTCGTCGCACAGCGCGCGCAGCCATTCCACGGCCGCCTTTTGGATCACATTGAAACCACCCTCCCCCTGAACCGGCTCAAACACAATGGCAGCCACGCGGGTGGGTTCGATGTCACTCTTGAACAGGTGGGCCATGGCTCGCTTGGTCTCGTCCAAGGACGCGCAATGGCAAGGGAACGGCAGGTGATAAATTTCCGGTGGAAACGGACCGAAGCCAGCCTTGTAGGGCTGCACCTTGCCAGTCAACGCAACAGCAAACAGGCTGCGCCCATGAAAAGCGCCGCCAAATGCAATCACGCCACCCCGACCCGTGGCCGAGCGGGCGATCTTGATAGCGTTTTCAATGGCCTCAGCACCGGTCGAGAAAAAGGCCGCCTTTTTGGGTCCGTCGATCGGCGTGATGTCAACAATTCTCTCGGCCAGGGCCACATACTCCGCATAGGGCACGACCTGGTAACAGGTGTGGGTGAAGCGCTGTAATTGCGCCGCAATAGCGGCCTGGATTCTGGGGTGGCAGTGGCCGGTGTTCAAGACCGCGATACCACCGCCGAAATCGATAAAGCGGCGGCCCTCGATATCCCAGAACTCAGCGTTTTTGGCGTGATCAATGAAGAAGTCGGCCATGACGGCGACACCCCGTGGCGTCACGGCAAGGCGGCGCTGGTGCCAATCTGCGTTCGACGGACTGTGCTGATGTTTCAAGATGGCATTCATATCGTGTTCTCCAAAAGGCAGGCAATCAATCAGGTACCACCGGATTGCGGAAGGGTATCCAGTTGGTATGGCTATCAGTGTAGGCGTCGAAAACAGGCTGCGCCTTGTCGCGATCGACACCGTTTTGCCTAAACCCGCCAATTGCGGCCCTGGTGGGGCGCATCATTCCGAGCTGTCTGTACGGTGCTGCAGGCCATACGCCAACGCGGGGATCAGTCGAGCCACGTCAGAATGAGACCACTAGCGCAGTACCGACGGTGGTGTTGCCTTGCTTGTACTGGCTGTTGCTGTCCAGGAAGTTGTAGCCAGTGGATCGGTCAAGGCGGATCTCGGTCTTCCACTGTGTATTGGCGTTAACCACAAAATTGACGCCGGCAGTCAGGGCATAGCGGTTGGCCCCACGGGTCGCATCGGTGGCCACACCGGTCTCGTCCAATTCTGGACCAAACACGGTGGTCGCTTTGACGTCGGAAGGATTGAAGTACATGCCGCCACCATTGGCTCGGTTGTCGATGTAATCGGCGCGTGCAATGGCCTGCAGGCGAGGCGTCACTTTGTAGCCGACCAGCGCCGACACGCCCCACCACCGTGCATCGGCACCGGTGCCGCTTGTCCCCCCTGCCAAGCGACCCAGGCTCAACTGGCCCTGAACGGTCAAGTCGCCCCTGTTGTGGTACGCGTCGACTTCCATCAAATCGACGTTGCCGGGGCCATTGTTGGTGCGAACATGCACACCCGAAAATCCGATGCCGCTGAATTCGCTAGCCGAATAATCCGCGCGATAGGCAAGGCCAGGCAAGCTACGTGTTGCCACGCCATCGACCTGCCCAACCATCCACTTGGCCGACCACGGTCCCATGGCGTAGGACAGACCAGCGCCCATGTAATTCGTCGCCGCTGAGTGGGTGTAAAGCAGGTTGTTGCTGATCAAAGGGTTGGCATTACCCCAGGACAATTCATAGCCTGAATAATCTGGCGTCAAGCCGGCAATGAGCTTGGTGCTGCCGGAACCAACAGGCACCGACAGGCTGGCCTCTTGCACGATGCTGGTGCTTGACAGCGGTGTCAACCGCAGCATCCAGCCAATGCCCTCGTCGGGCTCCTTGCTGATTTCAAACATGGCAGCCCCGTTTCCGCCGTTGCCCCGCGCCTTGTCGAACCCTGTTTTAGCTGATATTTCATCGTTGGAATAGCCGACGTCGAGCACGCCTTTGAATTTCATGCCTTGAAAGCCAGCCTTGATGGCATCTTCTTCGGTCAGATCAATTTTTTGCACCAGACGGTTGAATTCCTGCGGGTCCACCGCAGCCGGCTTGGCGGCCATGGCCTCAATTTTGTCGGACAGCATTTTCAGCTGTGCCTTGAGTACTTCCATCTCTTTTTGCAGTTCAGCCGCCGACTGCGCATGGGCGCTGAAGCAGGGCAGCGCTGCAGCCATGGCTAGCACAAGAATTTTTTTGTTGAGTTTCATCAGGTTCTCCGATTCAGCTAAATCATGCAAGACAAGTTATCGATTGGCCATTGGACAGCTAGTTGCCGCCGGCTTTGTAGGCTGCGGCCATCTCCTGGGCGCGCCGGCGCTCGCTGCGCGCAATGAGCAGGCTGGCGATGACCACCCCGATGCCCACCACCAGCACCGTTAGGGTTGCCACCGTGTTGACGCTGGGGCTCAAGCCCAGACGGGCACGGCTGAAAATGGTGATGGGCATGGTGGTGGAGCCAGGGCCAGACAGAAACGCCGACAAAACCACATCATCGAGCGACAAGGTGAAGGTCAGCAACCAGGCCGAGGCGATGGCTTGCGAGATCAGCGGCAGGGTCACCAAAAAGAACACCTGCCAGGGGCGGCAGCCCAAGTCTTGCGCGGCTTCTTCCAGGCTCCGGCTCATTTCCTGCAAACGCGACTGCACCACCACCGTGGCATAGGCCATACCCAACAAGGTGTGACCAAGCCAGATGGTCACCATGCCACGCTCCGGGAAACCCAGCGCTCGCTGCACCGACACCAGCATCAGCAGCAGCGACAAGCCAATGATGACCTCGGGCATCACCAGAGGCGAATTGACCATGCCGGCAAACAGCGTACGGCCGGGAAAGCGTTTGAAGCGTGTCAGCGCCAGTGCAGCCAGTGTTCCCAGAACCACCGAAGCGCAGGCGGTGAAAAAAGCAATTTTAAGGGACAAGGCAAAGCCGCTGATGATCTCGGCGTCGTTGGCCAGCGCCTCATACCAGCGCAGCGACCAGCCACCCCAACTGGTCACCATCGGGCTGGCGTTGAAACTGAGGATCACCAAGGCCGCGATGGGCAGGTACAAAAACACAAAGACTGCGCCCATCCAGCCGAGCGAGGTCAGGCGGCCGGCGTTGAACTTCATGCCCGGTTACCCCCGGTGTTTTCTGCCTGGTATTTGTTGAACAAGGCAATCGGCACGATGATCAGCAACACCATCACCACCGCCACGCTGGCGGCCATGGGCCAGTCGTTGTTACTGAAGAACTCGTCCCACAGCACGCGACCGATCATCAGCGTCTGCGGGCCGCCCAGCAACTCGGGAATCACGAATTCGCCAACGCAGGGAATGAACACCAGCAGGGCACCGGCGATGATGCCGCTCTTTGACAGCGGCACGGTGATGCGCCAGAACGCCTGCCAAGGCGTGGCGCCCAAATCCAGCGCAGCCTCCAGCAGCCGCAGGTCCATCTTGACCAGGTTGGCATACAGCGGCAGGATCATGAACGGCAGGTAGGTGTAGACCATGCCCAGCACCAGCGAGAACGGGGTGTTCATCATCTTGACCGGTTCGTCGATCAGGCCGGCCAGCAGCGCCAGGTTGTTGAACACGCCGTTGTCGGCCAGCAGCATTTTCCAGGCATAGACGCGCAGCAGGAACGAGGTCCAGAACGGCAGCATCACCAGCATCAGCAGGGCCGGCCGCTTGTCGGCCGGGCTGCGCGCCATGAAATAAGCAAACGGGTAAGCGATGAACAGGCACAGCACGGTGGTGATGGCGGCAAACTTGAGCGAACTCAGGTAGGCCGACAGGTACAGCTCGTCTTCGCCAATGAACAGGTAGTTGCCGAGCTTGATCTTGAGCTGCAAGACCCCGTCCGACCAGACCAGCAGGTCCTTGAAAACCACGTTCTCCATGTCGGACACGCTGATCTTCATCACCACCAGAAAGGGCAGCAGGAAAAACACCAGCAAAAAGACCAAGGGCACGCCGATCACGGCCTTACTGCCCCAGGGTCCGGTGATGCGGTCGTGCAGGGAACTCAGGAGCTGGCGCATGGTCGGCTCATTGGGTCAACACCACCACGTCGCTGCCGCACCACCAGACGTACACCGGACTGCCCCAGGTCAGCTGCGCCTGCTCATGGCGCGCTGAATTGGTGTGCGTCACCTTGACCACCGTGCCGCCCTCAAGCCGCACATGGTAGGTGGTCAGGCTGCCGAGGTAGGCTAGGTCTTCGATCACGCCCTGCACCACGTTGAAGCCGATCTGCTCGGGCGATTCGCGCTCGTCATCGCGCGGCGGCGTCAGCTGCACCGTCATTTTTTCGGGGCGTACCGCCACATGCACCGTCATGCCCAGCGTTCCCGTGATGCCATGGCTGATGAAGTGCTGGCACTCGGGCGAGCGCACCACCACATGATCGGGTTCATCGACCTCGATCGTGCCGCGAAATGAATTCACGCTGCCGATGAAATCAGCCACAAAACGGCAATTGGGCGTTTCGTAAATCTCGGCCGGCTTACCCACCTGCAAAATCTTCCCCTCGCTCATGACGCCGATGCGGGTGGCCATGGTCATGGCCTCCTCCTGGTCGTGCGTGACCATGACGCAGGTCACGCCCACCTGCTCGATGATGCCGACCAACTCCAATTGGGTGCGCTCGCGCAGTTTTTTGTCGAGCGCGCCCAATGGCTCGTCCAGCAACAGCAGGCGCGGTCGCTTGGCCAAGCTACGCGCCAGCGCCACCCGCTGTTGCTGGCCGCCGGAAAGCTGATGCGGCTTGCGTTTGGCGTAGGCCTTGAGCTGCACCAGGTCCAACATGCGAGCCACGCGCTCCTCGATCTCGGCCTTGGGCAGGTGGTCACGCCGCAGGCCAAAGGCCACGTTGTCCCACACACTCAGGTGGGGGAACAGGGCGTAGCTCTGGAACATCATGTTGATCGGCCGCTCGTAGGGCGCCAGCCCAACGATGTCCCGACCCTCCAGCACAATCTGACCCGAGGTCGGCACCTCAAAGCCCGCCAGCATGCGCAGCAGGGTCGACTTGCCGCAGCCCGACGAGCCCAGCAGCGCAAAAATTTCACCCTTCTGGATGTTGAGCGACACATCATCCACAGCAAACACATCGTCGTACTGTTTGATGATGCGTTTGATCTGCAAAAACGGGGGTGCGCCCTCCCCGGCCTGCACGGTATCAGGGGGTTTGACCGAGCTCACATCAGCCCTTTCCCGGGCGGCTGTCTCTGCCCATCACAGACCGGACTTGAAGCTGGTGTAAACCCGGGTGACCAGGCGACGGATGTCATTGGTCAGCGCCTTGGGCGGCTTCATGGTGGCCATTTGCGCCGGGGTCACGAACACCGTGGGGTTGTTGGCCACCTCTGGCTTGACGAACTTGCGCGACTCTTTGTTGGGATTGGCGTAAAACACCTTGTTGGTCAAAGAGGCGTGCACTTCAGGCCGCAGGATGTAGTTGATGAAGGCATGGGCGTTTTGCGCATTGGGCGCGTCGGCCGGGATGGCCATCATGTCAAAGAACAGGATGCCGCCGTTGTTGGGAATCAGTGCCTGCACGTCCTGCCCGGTCTTGCCGTCAATGGCACGCTGGCGGGCGATGTTGATGTCACCGCTCCAGCCCAGCGAGACACAAATTGAGCCGCCGGCGAGGTCATTGATATAGCCGCTGGAGCTGAACAGGGTGATAGAGGGGCGCACCGACTTGAGCAGGGTGAGTGCGTCCTGGTAATCGACCGCATTCTTGCTGAAGGGGTCTCGCCCCAGGTAGTGCAGTGCGGCGGGCAGGATTTCAGAGGCGCTGTCGAGCACCGACACGCCGCAACCCTTGAGCTTGCTCACGTACTTGGGGTTGAACACCAGCTCCCAGGCATTGGTCGGCAGCGGCTCATTGCCCAGCGCCGCCTTCACCTTGGCGGTGTTGATGCCGACCGTGGTGTAGCCCCAAAGCCAGTTGACGAGGTACTGGTTGCCGGGGTCGAGGCTGGCAATCTGGGCCTGAATATCGGGATCGAGGTTTTTCAGGTTGGGCAACAGCGATTTGTCGAGTTTGCGCAACAGGCCGCCGTCCATCTGCAGCCGGGCCCAGTTCGACGACGGCACCACAATGTCGTAACCGGTCTTGCCAGCCACCAGCTTGGCGTGCAGGATCTCGTTGTTGTCAAAGGTGTCATAGCGGACCTTGATGCCGGTTTCCTTCTCGAAATTCTGGATGGTGTCAGCCGCGATGTAGTCCGACCAGTTGTAAATGTTGAGCACCTTGGACTCTTGCGCCAGGACCGCAGTGGCCGAACAGGCCATCGCGCCCGCCAACGCCAAACCGGCCCAAAACTTGCCGCCCAAACTGGGTTTTTTGACAGTAACCAATCGATTCTCCTGAAAAACGATACCCCGCGACCCAAGTCGGAATCTTAAACCCGCC
>CALPLW020000041.1 GCA_943324505.2 Comamonas sp. lk | reverse complement strand
TACCCCGGTGCCCCAGACCAGTTGCCCCGGGCCGAGGTGCTGGCCCGGTTGAAGCCTTGGCTGGAGGACGTTAGCCGACCCAAGCTGGGCCAGCACGTCAAGTACGACCGCCATGTGTTTGCCAACCACGGCATCGAGGTGCAGGGCTATGCGCACGACACCATGCTGCAGAGCTATGTGCTCGAAGTCCACAAACCCCACGGCCTGGCCAGCCTGGCCGAGCGACACCTGGGGCGTGGCGGCATCAGCTATGAGGACCTGTGCGGCAAGGGCGTGGGACAGATTTCGTTTTCGCAGGTGGGCATCGCCCGCGCGGCCGAGTATTCGTGCGAAGACTCGGACCAGACGCTTGATGTGCACCGCACACTTTGGCCCAGCTTGGAAGCCGACGATAAGTTGCGCTTCATTTATCAGATGGAAATCGCCAGCAGCGAGGCCCTGTACCGCATTGAGCGCAATGGCGTGCTGATCGACGCGCCCATGCTGGCGGTGCAAAGCCACGAACTGGGCCAGCGCATCCTGCAGCTCGAAGGAGAGGCCCACGCCCTGGCCGGCCAGCCATTTAATTTGGGCAGCCCCAAGCAGATTGGCGAGATTTTTTTCACCCAGCTCGGCCTGCCGGTGGTAAAAAAAACCGCGACCGGCGCCCCCAGCACCGACGAGGAGGTGCTGGAAAAACTGGCTGAAGACTACCCGCTGCCGGCCAAAATTCTGGAGCACCGGGGTCTGTCCAAGCTCAAAGGCACCTACACCGACAAACTGGCCCAGCTGGCGCACCCCCGCACCGGCCGGGTCCACACCCACTATGCGCAGGCGGTGGCGGTGACCGGCCGGCTCTCCAGCAATGACCCCAACCTGCAAAACATCCCGGTGCGCACGGCGGAGGGCCGGCGGGTGCGCGAGGCCTTTGTGGCGCCACCGGGCAGCCTGATCGCCAGCGCCGACTACAGTCAGATCGAGCTGCGCATCATGGCCCACCTGAGCGGCGACGCGGCGCTGGTGCTGGCCTTTCACGACGGGATGGATGTGCACCGCGCCACCGCGGCGGAGGTCTTTGGCGTCAGCACCGATCAGGTCACCAGTGAGCAGCGGCGTTATGCCAAGGTGATCAACTTCGGGTTGATCTACGGGATGAGCGCCTACGGGCTGGCGCGCAGCCTGGGCATCGACAACACGGCGGCCAAGAACTACATCGAGCGCTACTTTGAGCGCTACCCCGGCGTCAAGCGCTACATGGACGAGACCCGGCAGCAGGCCAAGGCGCAGGGCTATGTGGAAACCGTGTTTGGCCGGCGCCTCTACTTGCCCGAGATCAATTCCCCCAATGGGCCGCGCCGAAGCGGCGCCGAGCGCGCGGCCATCAACGCGCCCATGCAGGGCACGGCGGCCGACCTGATCAAGCTCAGCATGGTCAAGGTGCAGCAGGTGCTGGACGCCGAGCAGCGCGCCACCAAAATGATCATGCAGGTGCACGATGAACTGGTGTTTGAGGTGCCCGAAACCGAGGTGGACTGGCTGCGCCACGAGGTGCCGCGCCTGATGGCCAGCGTGGCCCAACTGCGCGTGCCGCTGTTGGCCGAGATCGGGGTTGGTCCAAACTGGGAGAAAGCGCATTGAAGAACCTTCCGCTTGAGGCCACTGGCCGTATTCCGGGCCGCCGACTGCTGCACTCCCCCGGCCCGACGCCGGTGCCCGAAGAGGTGCTGTGGGCCATGAGTCGCCAGCCCATGGACCTGGGCGACCCGCGTGGCGACCAGACCATTGCCGCCTGTGAGGTGGGCTTGCGCCGGCTGCTGCAGACTGAGGCGGCCGAGGTGTTTCTTTACGCGTCCAATGGCCACGGGGTCTGGGAGGCGGTGGTGGAGAACCTGTTGCCCGTGGGCGGCATGGCGCTGGTGCCGGGCACCGGACATTTTTCAGAGTCCTGGGCGGTCCAGACCGAGGCCTTGGGGCGCAGGGTGCTGCGCACGCCCTGGGTAGAAGGCCGGCCCATCGACCTCCATGCCTTGGCGCAGGCGCTGCGCCAGGACACTTTGCAGGAGATTCGTGCGGTGTTTGTGGTTCATACCGACACGTCCAGTGGCGTGAGCACCGATCTGGCGGCCCTGCGTGCCGCCATGGACGCCACGGGTCACCCGGCGCTTTTGGTGGTGGACGTGGTGGCTTCCTTGGGCGCAGCGCCTTTTGGCATGGATGCGCTGCGCGCCGATGTGGTGGTGGGAGCCTCGCAAAAAGGGCTGATGTGCCCGCCCGGCATCGGCATTGTGGCGGTCAACGCTGCCGCAATGGCCCAGGCCCGAGCCAACCCTGCGCCCCGCTACTACTGGGACTGGGTGCGCCGCCTAAGCGACCGCTCGTACCACAAGTTTTGCGGTACGGCACCGCAAACCCTGGTGGCCGGGCTCGAGGCAGCGCTGGGTTTGCTGTTTCGGGAGGGGCTGGCGCAGGTGTTTGAGCGTCACCAGCAATTGACCCGGGCCGTGCATGCGGCGGTCGATGGCTGGCGCAGCGCTGGTGCGCTGGAATTCTTTGTGCCCGACCCGGCCGACCGTTCGGTATCGGTCACCACCGTGCTGCTGCCGGCCGGTACCGATGTCGACGCGCTCCGGCAGGTGGCACGCGAGCAGTTTCAGGTGGCCTTTGCTGGCGCGCTCGGGCCGCTGATGGGTCGCGCCTTTCGCATTGGTCATCTGGGTGACCAGAACCCAGCCTCGATGCTGGGTTGCCTGGCCGGTATCGAGGGGGCATTGTTGGTTCAGGGTGTCCCAATTGGCCGTGACGGGCTGGCCCGGGCGGTCGCCGTGTTCCAGCCTGCTGCCAGATAACCCTGTGGCGGGGAAAATCGATCCCCCAGACTAGACTATCCGCGCGATGAACTTCGCCTGAGTACCATCCACCCCTAATCCGGAGACACCATTGTGAGCTACCACGACCTTCAAAATGACCTGAATTCCCTCTTGCCTGGCCAGTCCATGGCGGCCGGAGCCTCCCGCCGCACCGCGCTCAAAGCAGCGCTGGGTGTTGGCTATGCCGCCAGCGCCGGGTCCATCATGGCGCAGACCGCCGTGAAGACGTCTTCTGACGGGCTGACCACCGGCGAGATTAACTTTGAGGTGGCGGGTTTCAAAGTGCCGGCTTTTTTTGCCGCGCCAGCGGGCAAGACCAACTTGCCGGTGGTGCTGGTGGTGCACGAGATTTTCGGCGTGCATGAGTACATTGCCGACACCTGCCGCCGTTTTGCCCAGGCTGGCTACCTGGCGGTAGCGCCCGAATTCTTTGCCCGCCAGGGCGACCCTGCCAAGTATGGCGAGATGGCCAAGCTGATGAGTGAGGTGGTCTCCAAGGTGCCCGATGCCCAGGTGCTGGCTGACCTGGATGGCGCGGTCAAATGGGCTGGTGCCAACGGCGGCGACACGGCGCGGGTGGCGGTCACCGGGTTTTGCTGGGGTGGGCGCATCACCTGGCTGTATGCCGCCTATGGCCCGGTGCGCACTGGCGTGGCCTGGTATGGCCGGCTGGTGGGGGCCCCGAGCGACCTGCTGCCGAAGCATCCGATCGATCTGGCGACCTCGATGCGCGCGCCGGTGCTCGGCCTGTATGGCGAGAAAGACGGCGGCATCCCGCTCGACACGGTGGACAAGATGAAGGCGGCCCTGGCCACCGGCACCGCCGCCTCCAAGGCCGCGCAGTTTGTGATCTACCCGGACACCGGGCACGCCTTCCATGCCGACTACCGGGCCAGCTACCGGCAAGGCCCTGCCGACGACGGCTGGAAGCGCTGCCTGGCCTGGTTCAAGGCCAACGGCGTCGCCTGAGATGCTGCTCACTGCCATCCTGATCGGTACTCTGCTGGCCGGGATTGGCAGTGTTTGGTTGGCCGCGTTATTGAGTTTTGGCGTGCTGGCGCGCTACACCCAGCACATGCTGAGTATGGCCGCCGGTGCGCTGTTGGCCACCGCATTCATGCACCTGTTGCCAGAGGCCTTCGAGAGCCAGGCTGGCGCGCAAGACCTGTTCATGACGCTGCTGGGTGGTTTGGTGTTCTTTTTTCTGCTCGACAAGGCTGAGCTCTGGCACCACGGCCATGAGCACCACCACCACCAGCACGACCCACATGATGAGCACAACCAGGGTCATGAGCACGGCCGCAGCCATAGTCAACCCCCGTTCGCTGGCACCTGGGCGGTGCTCACCGGCGACAGCGTGCATTGCTTTGGCGATGGCGTGCTGATTGCCTCAGCCTTTGTAGCCGACCTGCGCCTGGGGGCCATCGCCGCCCTGGCCGTGCTGGCCCACGAGGTACCGCACCACATGGGCGACCTGATGGTGTTGCGTCAGAGCAGCAGCAACCGGCAGGCGGCCTTGCTCAAGGTGTCGCTGGCCGGCGCGGTGACCATGCTCGGTGGTCTGCTCGGTTACTGGCTGGTCGACCAGTTGCATGACTACCTGCCGTACTTTCTGGTGGTGGCCAGCAGCAGCTTTGCTTACGTGGCGCTGGCCGACCTGATCCCGCAATTGCAAAAGCAGCTCAGTGCGCGCCAGACTGTGGCCCAGATCATCTGGCTGTTTACCGGCATGGGGCTGGTGACCTTGGTGAGTGGCCTGGCCCACGGTCACTGAGGCCTGCGCCCGGGCTGGCGCGGTGATTCAGCCCTGAGCCACCGGCCGGCTGGGGTCGCTGCACCACTCGCTCCAGCTGCCGGCGTACAAGCCAGCGCGGCCCAAGCCGGCGATTTCCATGGCAATGACATTCGGCACGGCGCTGACGCCACTGCCGCAGTGGTGCACCACACTGGCCGGGTCACGGCCAGCCAGCAGTTGCTCGAACTCCTGGCGCAGAACGGTCGCTGATTTGAATTTGCCTTCGCTGTCGAAATTGAGGCCAAAAGGCCGGTTCAGTGCGCCCGGAATATGGCCCGCCACCGGGTCCAGCGGCTCCATCTCGCCACGAAACCGGGGCGCTGCCCGCGCGTCAATAACGCACTGGCTGGCCCGACCAAGCTGGTCCGCTATTGTTTTTGTAGCTATAAGCCCAGTAAGGGCGGGGGCTAGAGGGTATTTAGGCTTGGAATCAAGGGTTGCGTCTGGCGCCAGGCTGGCGTCGGCAGGCAGGCTGTCGATGGCGCCGCCCAGCGCTTGCCAGGCCTGTAGGCCACCATCAAGCACGGCCACGGCCTCATGCCCCAGCCATTTCAGCATCCACCACCGGCGGCCGCAGTAGTTGGCGCCCTGGCGGTCGTACACCACGGCCTGCATGCCGGGTGTCAAGCCGCTGCTGCCCACCCAGACCGCAAATTGCTCGCGCGAGGGCAGGGGGTGGCGCCCACCCGAGGCGGCATCAGGCGCGCCCTTGGTGGCGCTGAGGTGTCGGTCCAGATCGGCGCGCACCGCACCTGCAATATGCAGCTGTCGGTACTGCTGGTCGCCCGCACTCGGCTGCATCAGGTCGAAGCTGCAGTCAAACACCCGGCAGGGCTGGCCGCTGGCCAACAGGGCTTGCAGCTCGGGGGCAGAGATCAAGGTGGTGTGCATAGCGGGTCCTTCTGTGGGAGGGTCAATGTTCTTCGGCCGGTGTCTGGACCAGGGCACGCGTGCGCAGCATGGTCGCGGCGATGCCGCTGGCCATGATCACCCCCATGCCGGCCCAGCCCAGAAGCGGAATCTGGTCGCCGAACAGCAGCAGCCCGAACAGGGCGCCGAGCACGATGCCCGTGTACTGCAGGTTGGCCACCAGCAGGGTGGAGCCGCGGCTGTAGGCGCGGGTCATGCACCATTGGCCCAGCGAGGCCATGATGCCTATAGGCACCAGCCAGGCTGCCGCTTGCCAGGGCACCGATGACCACGGTGTGACCTCGGTGACTGCCATGCCGGCGAGGCCCGCGACCATGGAGCCGACCGAAAAATAAAATACGGTGCGTAACTCGGGTTCTCCGACCTTCCCCAGCCCTGAGACCTGCAGGTAGGCCAGCGCTGCGCTCAGGCCAGACAGCAGCCCAATCACACCGGCAAACAGCTGGTTCTGTTCCAAGGTGGGCCGCAGCACCATGACAACGCCGACGAAGCCCGCCAACACTGTGGCGAGCAGCGGGCCCTGACGCAAAGAGCGTCCATACAAAATGGCGCCGCCACAGAAAAAGGCACCGATCCAGATACTGCTCATGTAATTCAGCGTCATGGCGGTAGCCAGCGGCAAATGGGCGATGGCATAAAACCAGGCACCTAGCGATAGGGTGCCGATCAGGCTGCGCCAAGCATGCATGCCCGGCACAGTGGTTCGAAGCGACACCCCGCGAGCGCGCACCACAACGGCCATGAACAGCACGCTGACCGCGCCCCGGTAAAAAACCAGTTCGGAGATGCTGAAATTTGCGCCTGCAATTTTGACCCCCACGCCCATGGTGGCGAAGAAGAAAGCGGCCAACAGCACCCACAAGGCCTGCATCAGATGGACGCCGCCATCTGCCGCCGGTACCAGTCATGAAAATGTTGCATACCGTCTTCCATCGGGCTCTGGTAGGGCCCGACTTCGTTGTCGCCGCGCCGCAGCAGGGCGCGACGGCCGGCGTCCATGCGCTCGGCAATCTCGTCGTCTTCCAGGCAAGTTTCCATGTAGGCGGCCTGTTGCGCTTCGACGAACTCACGCTCGAACGCGGCAATTTCTTCCGGGTAATAAAACTCAACCTGGTTCAGTGTTTTGTCGACGCCCATGGGGTGCAGGGTAGAGACGGTGAGAACATGGGGGTACCACTCCACCATGATGTGGGGGTAATAGGTGAGCCAGATCGCCCCCTGTTTGGGCGGCTGACCACTCCGGTAAGCCTGCAGCGCGTCCTGCCAGCGCTGGTAGACCGGGCTGCCTGCGCGGCCTCCGGGACGGGCCAGGCCGACGGTCTGAACAGAATAATGTTCCTTGAACTCCCAATGCAGGTCTTCGCAGCTCACAAAGCCACCCAGCCCGGGGTGGAAGGGCCCCACGTGGTAGTCCTCCAAGTAGACCTCGATAAAGGTTTTCCAGTTGTAGTTGCACTGGTGCAGTTCAACCCGGTCCAGCACAAAGCCCTTGAAGTCGAGCGCAGCGCGCGGGCCCATGTCTGCCAGATCGGCCGCGATGTCGCGCCCGTTGTCCTCAAACAGCAGGCCGTTCCAATCCCGCAGGGGGTAATTTTTCAGATTCAGGCAGGGATCGTGCGGAAAGTGCGGCGCACCCAGCAGCGTGCCGGCTTGGGCGGTGGTGGCGCCGCTGTAGGTCCAGCGGTGCAGGGGGCAAACGATGTTGCCAGCGGCCGATCCCGGCTGCGAGGTGTTCAGCGAACCGCGCCCTTGCAACATCAGGGCCTGGCGATGGCGACACACATTGGAGACCAGCTCAATGCCCGAAGGCGCGCGCACCAGAGCGCGGCCGTGGCCTTCTTGCGCCAGCGTGGCGTAGTCACCCACTGCCGGCACGCTCAGCGCATGGCCGACATAACGCGGGCCGCGCTGAAACAGGATTTCCTGCTCACGCTGGTAGAGCGCAGCATCGAAGTAGCTTGAAACTGGTAGTTGGCCGGTGGCCCGCTGCAGTTGAAGACTTAAATCAGACATGGGTGACCTGACCTAAAGACTCCCCACAGGGAGATGCGCCGTGGCGCGGTAACAATAAAACGGCCTGGGCCGGAACAAGAGCAGGTATTGTACCTGCCGGGTAAGGTCCGCCATGGCAGCCGGGATGATGGCGGAAAAGGATAGTTATGGCATTAGTATGGACAATACTCGCCCAACTGACAGTATTTGCACTTATGATGCACAAACCAAGCGAAGGCGGCTGATTCAGGCGCGGCGCTGGACATGATTTGTGTCCTATGGCTGTCAAGGAGTTGTCCCCATGATCTCGCAATTTTTACGCCCTTGGGCACTGGCCTTTGCCCTGCTGGGCGCTGCTGCGGCTCCATCTACCGCGCTGGCGCAACAGGCCAGTTATAGCTTTTCACCGGTCCCGCAATATGGCATCGGTCTGACGGCCAGTTACTGGAACCCTATTCTGGAGTATGTTTCCGCGAAAAGCGGCGTCAAGCTGAACCTGAAGATCAGCCGCACCTCGGCCGACACCACTGCCTTTGTGCTGGCGCGTGAGGTTGACTTTATATTCAGCAACCACCTTTTCAGCCCCGAACGTGATGGCCTGGGCTGGAAAGTGTTTGGTCGGCGCCAGATGCCGCCGCTGTTTTCCCAGATCGTGGTGCCGGCGGACTCGCCCATCACCGATTTGGCGCAGCTCTCAGGGCGGGAGGTGGCCTTTGCCGGCCCCGAAGCGTTTCTGATTTACAAGGTCAATTACGCTCACCTGCTGTCCAAGAACATTGATGTGAAGGTGGTGTTTTCGGGTAATGCCGACGCCGCTCTAGCCCAGCTCTTTAGCGGCAAGGTGGCGGCTGCAGGCGGTCAATCGCAGTTGCTGGAGGGCTATGCCCGGCGTGAAAACCGCAAGTTTCGGGTTTTGTGGAGTTCTGAGGGATTTCAAGATCTGGCCCTGATGGCGTCAAGCAAAGTGCCGGACAAAGACCTTAAAGCGGTGGCCAACGCGTTTTTCGAGATGGCCAAAGACCCGCGCGGGCGAGAGATATTGCACCAAGGGTCCAAGGAGGTCGGGTTACCAATAGATGCCATTTTTGTGGCCGCCAGCGCCGCAGACTATGCGTCGTACCGCCGGTTTTTCCAGACCGCGCCCCAGTCCCTGCATTAGCCCGCCTTGCGCCGGCGCCCCATGACCCCAATTCTTCGCCTGCTACCCAAGACGTTGGTTGCGCGGGTGTTTGGCTTGTACTTCTTGGTGCTGCTGCTGTTGCTGACGACCGGGCTTGGCTTGTTTTACCGCTACCAATTTGCCAAGCAGGTTGACAGCCAGCGTGAGAGCAGCCGGATGATGCTGGAGGTGGCGGCGCTGACTGTGGCGGACAGTGCGGTCATTGGTGATTACGACACCATCAACCGAACACTACAGCGTATCGTTCACGCCAGCACATTGGAAAAGGCGGAGTTCATCGACGTCCGCGGCGGCAAGCTCACAGTGAGCCACGACCATCAGCACGACCACGATATTCCTGCGCCCGGATGGTTGATCCATCTCGTCGCGGAGCGCTTGGGTGATGCGAACGAGGTGATTCGCATCGGTGGCACCGACTACGGCGTGCTGCGCCTGAAGTTCGCCACGGATGCGATCGCTGCCGAGCTGTGGCAACTGATTCTTTTGTCGTTCGCGGTGGCGACGGGATTTTTGCTCATTGGCTCGGCCATTATCCAGGTGCCCCTGAGACGCTGGCTGGGCAACTTTGACAGGGTGCGTCTGCGCGAGTCCGATATCCTGTCCGGCGCCATCGCAGTCAGCGCGCTGCTCGACCGCGATGCGCCGGAAGAAATTCGCAGTACTTCTGACATCCTCAATCGGGCAGCCAACCGGCTCTCGGGCCAGCGCGCCGAAGCCAGTGTGACCTTGAGCGCCATCAACGATGGGGTGCTCTCCACCGACGCAGACTACAGGGTGCGTTACGCCAACCCCGCCGCGCTGCGCCTTCTGGGGCGGCATGACAAATCGCTCATCGGACAGGATATCCGCGACCTCCTGCCGGCGGCCTTTTTTGTGGGTCAGACCCCGGAAGATTGGGCTGCACACCAGATTGGCCTGGCGCAGGCCGATGGCACTCGGGTCATTTTGGAGACCAGCCTGTCGGCGCTGCCTGAGCTTGGCCAGGATCGGTCGGGCTTTGTGCTGACCTTCCGGGATGTGACCCAACAGCAAGCATTGAATCGTCGCCTGCGCGACGAGCTCGACACCCGCCGGCGAGCCCTGGAGTCGCTGCGTCAGGTGCTCAGCACCTTCCAGGGTGCGGCGCATACCTCAGCGGCGTCGCCGGACGATCTTGACGCACTGGTGAACCAGGTGGTCGCGTTGGTGCGTGAGCGCGAGCAGGGACGGCTTGAACTGACCAACCAGAAATTCGCGCTCGATGAGCATGCCATTGTCAGCATCACCGACACCCAGGGCAACATCACCTACGCCAATGATCGGTTCTGCGACATCAGCGGGTTCGCGCGGGAGGAGCTGCTGGGCCTTAACCACCGGGTCATCAACGGCAGCTACCACCCGCCTGCGTTTTTCCAGCACTTGTGGGAGACCATTGAGCAGGGCCAGGTCTGGCGTGGCGACATCAAGAACCGGCATAAGGATGGGGGTGACTATTGGGTCAGTGCCACCATCGTGCCGCTGCTTGGGCCCTCTGGTCGGCCTGAGCAGTACATCGCCATTCGGACCGACATTACCCAGAGCAAGGCGATCGAAGCCCAGCTTGAAGATCAGCTGCGTTTTGTTGAGGTGCTACTTGAAGCGACACCTACCGCCCTGTACTTGAAAGACCGCAGCGGGCGCTTCATTCGCGTGAATCGGGCCTTTGAAGAGCTGCTGGGGGTCGATCGATCGCAGTGGGTGGGCCGAAGTTCGGCTGAGTTGGGCGGCGATGATGTCCTGATGGTGGACCCGGAACGGGACCGGCAGCTGTTCGAGACCGGCGTGGCCCAGACCTTTGAGGCCAGCTTTATCCACCGTCCGACCGGCGAGACGCGTCAAGGCCTGTTTCGCAAGGCGCCAATCACCAATGCGTCGGGCGAAGTCACCGGCTTGGTGGCCAACATTGTCGATATCACCGATCGCACCGAGATGGAGCTTGCGCTGCGCCGGGCCACCCGCCATGCCCAGGCCGCCAACAGCGCCAAAAGTGAGTTTCTGGCCAACATGAGCCACGAAATCAGAACGCCCATGAACGGCGTAATCGGTATGACAGACCTGGCCCTTGAAACTGATCTCGACGAGGTCCAACGGGAGTACCTGGAGGTTGTCAAGACCTCGGCCCAGTCCTTGATGGTGATCTTGAACGACATCCTTGATTTCTCCAAGATTGAAGCTGGCCGGCTGGATATTGAATCGGTGGTCTTCAATTTGGCTGGGCTGATGACCGATACCTTGAAGGCGCTGCGCCCGCGCGCGGTGCAGAAAGGCCTGTCCTTGGCTCTGGAGCTAGGCTCGACCTTGCCGCGTCAGGTGCGCTCCGACCCGGGCCGCCTGCGCCAGATCCTGACCAATCTGTGCGACAACGCGATCAAGTTCACAACCAAGGGGCAGGTTGTGATCAGGCTCGATGGCTCGCCGGCCCAAGAGGGCGCCTGGACCCTGCACATGTCGGTGCAGGACAGTGGCATCGGCATTGACCCGGAAAAACAGCGGCGGATTTTTGAGGCCTTCAGCCAGGCGGACAGCTCAACCACTCGGCGCTTTGGTGGCACCGGGTTGGGCCTGACCATCTGCAGCCGGCTCGCCAACCTGATGGGTGGGCGCATCTGGCTCGAAAGCCAGCCCGGCCAGGGCAGTACCTTCCACGTCGCCATTCAGGCGAAGGTGGTCGCTGTCTCGCACCGCTCTGCCGCAACTCCCGAGGTTGGCGCAGAGGCCAGCCGACCCCCCATGCGTAGCCTGCAAGTGCTGTTGGCTGAAGACAACCCGGTCAATCAACTGGTGGCGACCACCATGCTCAAGAAGTGGGGGCATACCGTGGTGACCGCTGAGAACGGCCAGCAGGCGCTCGACCTGTTTGTTCAACACCCCTGGGACTTGGTGTTGATGGATGTCCAAATGCCGGTGATGGGCGGCCTGGAAGCCACTCAGCTGATTCGCAGCCAGGAACCGGCCGGGACCCACACGCCCATCGTTGCCATGACCGCCAATGCCATGGCCTCAGACCGCCTGATCTGCCTCGAGGCTGGTATGGACGAGCACTTGGCCAAACCATTCACCGCCGCCACGCTCATGGCCTTACTGGAACGGTTTGGGGACCAAACTGCCGCATAACCGGACTGTGGGGCTTTGGTCAGCCCCTGGGCCTAGAATGATCGCCTGACTTTTTGTTTGATCTGTTTTGCCATGGCTAAAGCCCCAACCGTCCCGCCCCCTGTGCCTGCCAGCTACGAAGCAGCCCTGGCTGAGCTAGAGCAGTTATTGGCGCGGCTCGAGTCGGGTGAACTGCCCTTGGAGCAACTGTTGTCAGGCTACCAACGCGGCGCAAGCTTATTGAGCTTCTGCCGCGAACGCCTGGAGGCGGTCGAAGGCCAGATCAAGGTGCTGGACCAAGGCGCCCTCAAAACCTGGACGGCCGAATGAGCCTCCCCGCACTGTTCGACTTGGCGGGCTGGAGCGCTGCTCATCAGATCGTGGTGGAGCAGGCACTGGCGCGTTGGGTCAGCGTCCCGGGTGTTGCCACAGCCACTGCCGGGCCGCCGGCTGCGCTGATCGAGTCCATGCGCTATGCGGTTCTGGATGGCGGCAAACGGCTGCGCCCTCTGCTGGTGCTGGCGGCTGCCGAGGCGGCCAGTGCCGGTTACCCTGCCCCGACGCCATCGGTCGCGGACGAGAGCGCCTTGCGCGCGGCCTGCGCGGTCGAACTGATTCACGCTTATTCCCTGGTGCACGACGACATGCCCTGCATGGACAACGATGTGCTGCGGCGCGGTAAGCCCACCGTGCATGTCAAGTTTGGTGAGGCTAGCGCGCTGCTTGCGGGTGACGCCTTGCAGGCACTGGCCTTTGAGTTGCTGACCCCCGACGAGACCCGGGTGCCTGCTTTCAGGCAGGCGCGCCTGTGCCGCTTGCTGGCAAGGGCTGCCGGCTGCGCTGGCATGGCGGGTGGCCAGGCGATCGACCTGGCCAGTGTCGGCTTAGCCTTGAATGAGCGCCAGTTGCGGGAAATGCACCAGCTCAAGACGGGCGCCCTGTTGCAAGCCAGCGTCATGATGGGTGCCGCTTGCGGTACGCTGCCAGCCGCTGCCGAACAGGCGCTGGCGCGCTTTGGCGAGGCGCTGGGCTTGGCTTTTCAGGTGGTGGACGATATTTTGGACGTCACCGCCGACTCCGCCACCTTGGGCAAGACCGCCGGCAAGGACGCCGACCAGAATAAGCCCACCTACGTGTCGGTGCTCGGGCTTGCGCCCGCTCAGGCCCACGCCCAGGCCTTGCTGGCCCAGGCCCTGGGGGCACTCAAAGACAGCGGCTTGCCTGACACCCGGGCTCTCCAAGGCTTGGCTGAGATGGTCTTGAGCCGAACCCACTGATGGCGCCACTGCATTGACCTATGGCACGGACAGATCTCTTGTTTTTAGTCAAAATGTCTCCCAGCCCCCGTTCAATAAGCGTTCATCGCTATTAAAAAAGTAGCATATGCCGAACTCCTCCTACCCCTTGCTGCAGTCTATCAATGACCCCGCCGATCTCCGGCGGCTGCCGCGCCCGAAGCTGGACCAACTGGCCGCCGAGTTGCGGGCATTTTTGTTGGGCAGCGTGGCCAGGACGGGCGGGCACCTCAGTTCCAACCTCGGCACGGTCGAGCTGACTATCGCTCTGCACTATGTATTCAACACCCCGCAAGACCGCGTGGTTTGGGATGTGGGCCACCAGACTTACCCGCACAAAATTTTGACGGGGCGCCGTGACCGCATGGACTCGCTGCGCCAATGGGGTGGCCTGAGCGGCTTTCCGCAACGCACCGAGAGCGACTACGACACTTTTGGTACGGCGCACTCCAGCACGTCCATTTCTGCGGCGTTGGGCATGGCGATGGCGGCCCACATCAAGGGCGAAGACCGATATTCAGTGGCGGTGATTGGTGACGGTGCGCTGACGGCCGGCATGGCGTTTGAGGCGCTCAACAACGCAGGCGTGGCTGACTGCAAGCTGCTGGTTATCCTGAACGACAACGACATGAGCATCAGTCCGCCTGTCGGTGCGCTCAACCGCTACCTGGCGCAGCTCATGAGTGGGCGCTTCTATTCTGCAGCGAGGAGTGTGGGTAAAACTGTGCTCAAAGGGGCACCTCCGTTGTTGGAACTGGCCAAACGCTTTGAGCAGCAGGCCAAGGGCATGGTGGTGCCCGCCACGCTGTTTGAAAAGTTTGGCTTTAACTACATCGGGCCCATCGACGGGCACGATCTTGACTCGCTGATCCCCACGCTCGAGAACATCAAACACCTGAAGGGGCCGCAGTTCCTGCACGTGGTGACCAAAAAAGGTCAGGGCTACCTGCGGGCCGAGGTCGACCCGGTGGCCTACCACGGGCCGGGCAAGTTCGACCCTGCCATTGGCCTGCAAAGCCCGAGCACGCCCCCCAAGCAGACCTTCACCCAGGTGTTTGGCCAGTGGCTGTGCGACATGGCGCTGAATGACCCGCGCCTGGTGGGCATCACACCGGCCATGCGAGAGGGCTCCGGCATGGTGGAGTTTGAGCGCCGCTTTCCTGAGCGCTATTTTGATGTCGGCATTGCCGAGCAACATGCCGTCACTTTCGCCGCTGGGCTGGCCTGCGAGGGGCTCAAACCAGTGGTGGCGATTTACTCCACCTTCTTGCAGCGGGCCTACGACCAGCTGATTCATGACGTGGCTATCCAGAACCTGCCCGTGGTGTTTGCTCTGGACCGGGCCGGCCTGGTGGGGGCCGATGGCGCCACCCACGCCGGTGCGTACGATATCCCCTACCTGCGTTGCATTCCCAATGTCAGCGTGGCCTGCCCGGCTGATGAAAACGAGTGCCGGCAGCTGCTCAGCACGGCATTTGCGCAGGAGCATCCTGTGGCCGTGCGCTACCCGCGCGGCGCCGGCGCCGGGGTCGTGGTCCAGCCAGGATTGGAAACCCTGCCATTTGGCAAAGGCGAAATTCGCCGTGCCGGAACCGGTGTGGCGATTCTGGCTTTTGGCAGCCTGTTGTACCCCGCACTGCAGGCGGCGCAGGCGTTGAATGCCACGGTCGTCAACATGCGCTGGGCCAAACCGCTGGATCTGGACTTGCTGCTGGAAGTGGCGCGCAACCATGAGGCGCTGGTGACGGTGGAAGAGGGCGCCATCATGGGAGGGGCCGGCAGTGCCGTCGCCGAAGCGCTGCAGGCGGCCGGCCTTGCCAAACCCTTGCTGCACCTGGGTTTGCCTGACGAATTCATCGCCCATGGCGACCCGGCTCGCCTGTTGTCGATGATTGGGCTGGACGCCCCTGGCATTCAGGCCTCGGTCGCGCAGCGGTTCGGCGCACAATTGAACCTTGGCCCGCCGGTGCTCAAAGCCGTGGCCTGAAGGCTGGCGCAAGGGTTAAGGCGCAAGGGTTAACCCCCACCTTTTTGCGTCGCGCAGATTCCTACAATTGAGGTTGACGCTGATTGGTCTGCGATGTGTCAGTCCCAGCAGTTTCTTTTTCTATCAACATCTACAGGAGATATTTCCATGGATCGTCGTTCCGTCATCAAACACGCCGGCATTGCTGGCGTGCTGGCCGCTGGCGCTGCGCCGGCAGCGCATGCGCAGGCCGCCACTATCCGCTGGCGCCTGGCTTCTAGCTTCCCCAAGTCGCTGGACACCATTTTTGGTGCGGCTGACACCTTCGCCAAGAAGGTCAACGAGATGAGTGGCGGCAAGTTCACGATCTCTACCCATGCTGCGGGCGAGCTGATGCCGGCTTTCGGTGTGGTCGACGGTGTTCAAAACGGCACTGTGGAATGCGCTCACACGGCGCCCTACTATTTCTTCGGCAAGGATGAAACCTTTGCCTTGGGCTGCGCCATCCCCTTCGGCCTGAACAGCCGCCAGATGACTGCCTGGATGTATGAGGGCAACGGCGGCAAGTTGATGCGCGAGTTTTACGCCAAGTACAACATCGTCAACTTCCCAGCGGGTAACACGGGCTGCCAGATGGGCGGCTGGTACCGCAAGGAGATCAAGAGCGCCAAAGACATCAAGGGCCTGAAGTTCCGCGTTGGCGGCTTTGCCGGCAAGGTGATCGAGCGCATGGGTGGTGTGCCGCAGAACATCCCAGGCGGTGAAATCTACCAAGCCCTGGAAAAAGGCACGATTGATGCGGCCGAGTGGGTGGGCCCGTATGACGACCAGAAGCTGGGCTTCAACAAAGTGGCGCCTTTCTACTACTACCCCGGTTGGTGGGAGGGCGGCCCTGAGCTGGATGTGTTCATCAACAAAACGGCGTACGAGGCCCTGTCGGCTGAGAACAAGGCCATTGTTGAGTCGGCAGCCGCTTTTGCTCACGTCGAGATGCAGGCCAAATACGACGCCAGAAACCCGACTGCGCTCAAGCAACTGGTGGGTAACAAGACCAAGGTCCTGCCCTTCCCCAAGGATGTGATGGATTTGGCTTTCAAGGAGTCGATGAAACTGTACGCTGAGATCAGCGAAAAGAATCCTCAGTGGAAAAAGGTCTACGAGGACATGGCGGCCTTCCGCAAAGACCAGAACCTGTGGTTCCGCTTTACTGAAGCGCGCTTTGACAGCTTCATGCAGGCGCAAAAACTGTAACAGTGTGCGCTGCACCTCGGCCTTCGGGCTGGGGGTCACTCGAGACGGGCCCTGCAGGGGCCCGTTTTCTTGCGCCAAGTCAATAACAGTCCGACATTCGACCTGTGCATCCGAGCCGGGTGCAGGTCAGGTCGACTCTGGCGCTAATGAGCCCAGGGTCGCGTGATATAAACCTCGGCAGACATGGACTTTGATGAGGTGCTACTTGAATAAACGGGCTTGGATAGACAGCATGATGGGCAGCGCCACGGCATGCTGGCACTGAGGGACCTTGGTTGCACACGCAGTGGTCGCCGTTTGTTTAGCGGTGTCAGCTGCACCGTTCCTGCCGGTCAATTGCTGCGGGTTCAGGGCGCCAATGGGGCGGGCAAGACCAGCTTGCTGCGCATCATCTGTGGCCTGCTCGAACCGACCTCGGGCGAGGCGCTGTGGCACGACCAGGGCGTGACCGGGCTGCGTGAGGAGTTTGGTCGCCAACTGATCTATTTGGGCCATGCTGCAGCGCTGAAAGACGATTTGTCGCCCCTTGAGAATCTGCAAGCAGCCAGTACTTTGGGCGGGCAATGGCTAGACACAGCTCAGGCCAGGGCGGCGCTGGCTGCCGCGGGCCTGGCGGGCTATCACAACACGCCAGTACGCCGGCTGTCGCAGGGCCAGCGCCGGCGCAGTGCCTTGGCGCGGCTGGTGCACGGCCAATACGCCGCCCTTTGGGTGCTGGACGAGCCATTCACCGCCCTGGATGTGCTGGCTACTCAGTGGCTGGCTGGCCTGGTCAGAAACCAGGTCAGAGCAGGTGGCGTTGTGGTGTTGACCAGCCATCAAGATGTGGCGATCGACGATGCGCCGCAACAGGTACTCAGCCTGTGAGGCCTGCTGTGTCTCAGGCCACGGCGCCCACAATGGCGCCTCCGGTCAGTTTGCTCGCGGCGGTGCGCTGCATTTTTGTTCGTGATCTGAGGCTGGCGCTGCGCCGCCGGGCTGATACCCTGGCCGCCATGATTTTTTTTGTGATGGTGGTCAGCCTGTTTCCGCTGGGCATTGGCCCGGAGTCGGCCCTGCTGCGCACCATGGCGCCGGGCGTGGTGTGGGTGGCAGCCCTGTTGTCGTCCATGCTGTCTCTCACACGGCTGTTTGCCGACGATCATCAGGATGGTACCTTGGAGCAATTGCTCATCAGCGCCCACCCGCTGGCCTTTCTGGCCCTGGGCAAAATTGCCGCACATTGGATGAGTTCTGGTTTGTTGTTGGTTGTGGTGGCCCCGCTGCTGGCCCTGCAGTTTGACTTGTCGCCG
>CALPLW020000040.1 GCA_943324505.2 Comamonas sp. lk | reverse complement strand
TTCAAATAATCCGTGGAAACCCTTGGGTTCCCGTTTCGCGGGCCGCCCGCGCTTGCAGCTGAGCCCAGGTCGGCGTTCCGGTGACGCCGCCGAAGACCTCGCACTTCATGGCCGCCGCCAGGTTGGCCCACTCAACAATGTCATGCATGGGCCAACCCCTGACCAGCCCCCAGGCGAAAGTGCCGTGCCAAACATCGCCCGCGCCCAGCGTGTCCACGGCTTGGATGCGAGGCGCCGGCACATGCATTACACGGCCCGATGCCCGCGTCCAGAGCAAAGCGCCTTGGGGCCCCAGCGTGACGCCCACCACATCTGCCGGATTGTGTGCGGCCACATCAAGCAGTGCCGCTTCAGGTGCCATACCGGGCCGCACGATGTTCAGCGCCGACTCAGAAAACAGCACATGCGAAGCCAGGGGAATCATGTCGTTCAGGTCCTTCGCCGGCGCAGTGTCAGCGTCCAGAATGCCGGGCACGCCGCACTGGCGCGCCTGCCTGAGCGCCGCGGCTGCGCCCTCGAGCCATCGCATGTCCACCAGCACCGCGCCCGCATCAGCCACTTTGTCCAGCGGCAGCCAGGACGCATCCGGGGGGATCTTGGCGTCGAAGAACGGCACCAGGCTGCGCTCGCCCTGCAGGTCCACCAGAATCGAGGAAAACGAAGTCTGCACACCCGCCAGCACACGCACACCGTCGGCGTTGATCCGTTCACGCTGCATTTCCTGCATGAACAGCCTGCCGGTTTCGTCGTCCCCGATGCGTGTCCACATGTGAACGTTCAGCCCTAAGCGGGACAAGGCCACGGCGGCATTGACGGCCATGCCGGCAGCCCGCTGCACCGCATGCAGTGCCAGCGCCTTGACACCCGCAGCCGGAATCTGCTCCACCTGAAAAACCGTGTCCCAGCAGGCGGCGCCTACGCAAATAACGTGCTTGTTGTTCATGGCTTGGGTGGCCGGCTTTCAGCGCTTGACAAAACGCACGATCATCTCAACGATGTTGCTGCGTCGCAGGGCGCGGGCGGCCTCGGCGGCCGGGTCGTGTTTGAAGATCAGGCCGAAGGTGTGCTGGTTGGAGACGTTGAAGAACGTCAGCGCTGAAATTGAAGCGTGGATGTCGATGGCGTCCAGGCCGGTGCGAAACAGGCCCTCGGCCACGCCGCGGTCATACAACTGGCGGATCGCGTCGATGGCCGTGACATTGAGTTCCTGGATGATCTTGCTTTGCGCCAGGTACTCGCCGCGCTGCATGTTTTCAGACATCACCAGGCGAATGTAGTCTTGGTTGCTGAAGTGATGGTCAAAGGTGAATTCAACCAGGCGGCGCAGGGCGGCTTCGGGCGGCAGGTCGCCCAGTTGCAGTTCGGCCTCAATGCTGCGCATACGCCGGTACGCCTCTTCCAGCACGGCCAGGTAAAGGCCTTCCTTGCTGCCGAAGTAGTAGTAAATCATGCGCTTGCTGGTGCGGGTGGCAGCCGCAATCTCGTCGATGCGTGCGCCGCTCAAGCCCTTGTTGGCGAATTCGGCTGTGGCCACTTCCAGAATACCGGCCATGGTACGCGCCGGGTCATTGGTGCGGGTGGTGGGCTTGCCAGCGCTGGTGGGTTCGTCGCTGGCAGAATGTACTAACTGGTTCATTTGTCAAGTATAAGCCGATGAGCAGGCGCCCCTTCCGTCATCCTCGCCCACACGGGGATCCATGGATTCCCAACGGTCCACAGCCAGCGTGAAGGGTTTACGCGCGTTGCGAAGAAATTGCGGCCGGTTACCATAGCGACACCCGCGCCTGCGCGTGAGTTATAGACCGTTTTTGATGGAGAAATCATGCAAACGCTTCTCAAGTTATCTCGGGCCGTGGACTGGCTGAACAGCCTGGTTGGCCGCTATGTGATCTGGTTAATCCTGGCCTCGACTGTCATCAGCGCGGTCAATGCGGTCGTGCGCAAGGCCTTCAACATGAGTTCGAACGCCTACCTGGAGGTGCAGTGGTACCTGTTTGCTGCCTCGTTCTTGCTGGCCGCTGGCTATACCTTGCTGAATGGCGAGCATGTCAAGATCGACGTGATCTCCAGCCGCCTGAGCAAGCGTGCGCAGATTTGGATCGACGTCATTGGCTTCACCCTGTTTCTGATGCCCTTTTGTCTGGCGATTCTCTGGTTTGGCATACCATTTTTCCTAAAAGCGTTCTACTCGGGTGAGGTGTCGTCCAACGCCGGCGGGTTGCTGCGCTGGCCCGTCTATCTCATGATGCCGCTGGGTTTTGGCTTGCTGATGCTGCAAGGCCTGTCGGAGCTGGTCAAGCGCGTCGCCTTTCTGATGGGCCTGATTGAGGACCCGACCGTCAAGAAGGCCGAAAAAACCGCTGAGGAAGAGCTCGCTGAAGCGATTCAGCGGCTGGCTGAAGAAAAAGCCGCCAAAACCAGCGCTGCCTGATCCAGGAGACCACCATGGAATTTCTGACACACAACATCGCGCCCATCATGTTTGCAGGACTGATCGTCTTCCTGCTCATGGGCTTTCCGGTCGCCTTCAGCCTGGGCGCCTGTGGACTGTTTTTTGGCTTTGTCGGCGTCGAACTCGGCATCCTGCCCGAGTCTTTGCTACAGGCCTTGCCGTTGCGCATCTTCGGCATCATGCAAAACGACACCCTGCTGGCCATCCCCTTCTTCACGCTGATGGGGTTGATTCTGGAGCGCAGCGGCATGGCCGAGGACCTGCTCGACACCATCGGTCAGCTGTTTGGCCCGCTGCGTGGCGGCTTGGCTTTTGCCGTGATCTTTGTCGGCGCATTGCTGGCTGCAACCACCGGCGTGGTGGCGGCTTCGGTGATCTCGATGGGCCTGATCTCATTACCCATCATGCTGCGCTACGGCTATGACCGGCGGGTGGCGTCCGGAGTGATCGCCGCCTCGGGCACATTGGCGCAGATCATTCCGCCATCCCTGGTGCTGATCATCCTGGCCGACCAGCTTGGGCGCAGCGTGGGAGAGATGTACAAAGGCGCCTTCATCCCGGGCTTCATGTTGGCCGGGATGTACGTGGGTTATATCGTCCTGCTGACCTTCATCCGCCCCAACTGGGTGCCGGCTTTGCCACCCGAGGCCCGCACCATCCGCGAAGACAACGGCGAAAGCGGGCTTCGATCCCTGTTGTTCCTGACCATCTTGTCCACCGGGGTCGCCGTTTACTTTGGTGAGCACTACGCCCAATTCCTGACCTGGACCAAGGGCGAACTGGTCACCACCGTGGCCAAGGATGAAACCATCGTGGTGTCGATGTGCGCCGGCGTGATGCTGGCCTTTGTGCTGGCCTCGGTCAACAAGGCGACCCGGTTGGGCCTGCTGTCACGCATGGCCGAGCGTGTCACCTTTGTGCTGATCCCGCCACTGCTGCTGATTTTCCTTGTGCTAGGCACCATTTTTCTCGGCGTGGCCACCCCCACCGAGGGCGGCGCCATGGGCGCGTTGGGGGCCCTCATCATGGCACTGGCCAGGGGCCGCCTGAACATGTCGCTACTCAAGCAAGCGCTGAACACCACCACCAAGCTGTCGAGCTTCGTGGTTTTCATCTTGGTCGGCTCCACGGTTTTCAGCCTGGTGTTCCAGGGGGTTGACGGCGGGAAGTGGGTCGAGCATCTGCTGAGCGGGGTCCCGGGCGGACAGCTGGGCTTCTTGATTGTGGTCAACACCCTGGTTTTTCTGCTGGCGTTCTTTTTGGACTTCTTTGAACTGGCTTTCATCGTCGTGCCGCTGCTCGGGCCGGTGGCGGAAAAGATGGGCATCGACCTGATCTGGTTTGGTGTGCTGTTGGCTGTGAACATGCAGACCTCGTTCATGCACCCGCCTTTTGGCTTTGCGCTGTTCTATCTTCGCAGCGTAGCGCCGGGCAAAGAGTACACCGACAAGGTCACCAAAAAACTGATCGCGCCAGTGACCACCATGCAGATCTATTGGGGTGCGGTGCCTTTTGTGATCATTCAGATCATCATGGTCGGCCTCATCATTGCCTTCCCCGGCATCGTCTCCAGCGGTCTTGACAAGACCGAGAAGATCGACCTCGACAAGGTGGTGCTGGAGGTGCAGGCCGAGCCTGCCAGCGAAGCCGCCTCTGCCCCTGAGGGTGGCGCATCTGCTGCAGAGGGCGATCAAAAGGCCGACGACGACCCGATGAAGGCCATGGAGGAATCTATGGCCAAGGACAAGAAGTAAGCCGTCGCGGCTCAGGCAGCCGCTGGGCCGAACCGGAAGGCCGACAGCGTGGTTTCCATCACCCGGTCAGAGAACACCTTCTCGCCGGGGTCCTGACCGGCAGCACCTGCCACCACCATCAGCGGCAGCAGGTGCTCCTCGGCGCGGGGCGGGTGCGACAGACGGGCTGACGGCGCCTGGGCCCAATCGATCAGGCTTTGCTGACGCTCGGGCGGCGCGGCTTGCACAGCAGCCGTTAGCCAGGCGTCAAATTCATCCGAAATGGGTCCCGACCGCGGATCACCATAACCGCGCATATTGTGGTAACTCATGCCACTGCCAATAATCAGCACACCCTCCTGACGCAGGGCCTGCAGCGCCCGGCCAGCGGCCAGATGCAGCGCCGGGTCCAGCGTGGTGCAGAGCGACAACTGCACCACTGGGATGTCGGCGCCCGGGAACATCAGCAGCATCGGGATAAACACACCGTGGTCAAAGCCTCGACTGGCATCTTGCTGTGACGGCAAGCCGGCGGCCTGCAACAGTGCGGTAATGCGCGCCGCCAGCGCAGGCTCACCTGGCGCTGGGTATTGCAATGCGTAGGTGTGCGGCGGGAAACCGTGGTAGTCAAAAATCAAATCAGGCCGGGCGCCGCTGCTGACGCTGAATGCGCCCCCCAGCCAATGCGCAGACACCACCACGATGGCGCTTGGCCGCGCCGGCAAAGTGGCCCCCAAGCCCTTCAGGAACTCGGCCATGCGGTCCCAGGCATGGGGCGGGTTCCAGTCCATAAAAAAACAGGGGCCACCGCCATGCGGGACGAACCAGGTTGGCATTTTGACGTCAGAGCTGGCTGACGTCGCTTGATCTTTGACCTGCATGGGGAATTCTCCTCTAGCAATAAAGGGCGCTATTGTCCGGCACCCATCCGCAAGCGGCTACCCGCGAGGCGGGAGACAGCGCCCAACCCAGCCCTTAGTCACATCAAATTGTTAACAATTTACTCAAATACGTTTTATTTATGTTGACAGGAATCATGATTGGGAGAAAATAATAGCAACAATTTTCATCAGACTCATGCTCTTGACCGATGCCTCGCCCGCCAAGTCCGCTCTGCCAGCCCCCGGGGCACAGAGCGAAGAAAGCGACGAGTCTCGCATCCAAACCCACCTCGCCAACGCGATCTACGAGCACCGTGTACGGCCGGGCACCAAGCTTCCCGAGGCGGACCTGTGCGGCATCTATGGCGTAACCCGCGGCGTAATTCGCAAAGTTCTTGATCGACTGGCAACTGAGCAATTGATCGAGCTGATTCCCAATCGCGGGGCGTTCGTAGCCCGTCCGTCCGTCGAATTGACTCGGGATGTCTATGCCCTACGCCGGATTCTAGAGGCCGGCGTGGTGCGCAGTTTGGCTAAAGCGCCGCATCACCCGTGGTTGGAAGACGTACGCCGGCAAGTCGGTGAAGAGCGCGAAGCCAACCGCGTTGGCGACACTGGCCGCTACATCCGGCTGGCGGGCAAATTCCATCTGGACCTGGCAGCCGCCACGCGCAATTCGGCGTTGGAGCAGCATCTCAGGCGCGTCGTCTCTCAAACATCTCTGATGGTGGCGCTTTACGACGTGCCCGGTACCAACACCTGCTCAGTACACGAGCATCTGGAAATCCTGCAGGCGATCGAAACCGGTGACTACAGCGGCGCCGAGCGCCTGATGGACGAGCACCTGCTGGGTTGTGAGCGGCAGTTGCATCTGAGCGATGAAGAGCCTCAGCCCACCGACCTGGCACAGGCCCTGAACCCAGTGTCCCCCCGAGGCATGCCATCCAGACCCAATGGCATGCAAATTGCTTCTTAAAACGATTGACAACTAAGGAACCCACCCCATGAAAAAACATTTGCTAGCCCTAGGAGTCGCCATCTCCATGGCCTTCGGTTCAGCCGCAGTCCAGGCCAAAACCTTCACCTGGACGGCGTCCACAGACGCCCTGTCCATGGACCCCTACTCCACCAACAATTCGTTCACCAATTCGTTCATGAACAACGTGTATGAAGGCCTGGTGCGGTTCAATGAAAAAATGGAAATTGAGCCAGCTCTGGCCGAATCTTGGCAAACCACCAGCCCCACTGTGTGGCGTTTCAAGCTGCGGCGCAATGTGAAGTTCCACAATGGCGAGGCCATGACGGCTGATGACGTGATCTTCAGCTGGCAAAGGGTTCAGTCACCAGGATCCATCTCCAAGCTCAACCTCGGCGACGTGAAAGACGTGCGAAAGGTTGACGCCTTCACCGTCGACGTAGAGACCAAGGCGCCGTTTCCGCTGCTGGCCAATGAACTGTTAAACCTCACCATCATGAGCAAGGCCTGGTGTGAGGCCAACAATGCCAAGGAAGCCAGCGACCTGAAAGAGAAAAAAGAGAACTACGCCAACCGCAACACCAACGGCACCGGCCCGTTCATGCTCAAGTCGCGTGAGATCGATGTCAAAACCGTGATGGTGGCCAACCCGACCTGGTGGGACAAGCCCAAACACAATCTGACTGAGGTGAATTTCACACCCATCAAGTCCGATGCGACCCGCACGTCATCCCTGTTGTCTGGCGCCCTGGACGCCACAGTGAACGTGCCCTTGCAGGACGTGCAGCGCATCAACAGTTCTGGCACTTTCACCGTGGTGCAGGGCCCCGAGCTGCGTACCATTTTTCTGGGCATGGACCAGTTCCGCGACGAGTTACTTTACTCGGACGTGAAAGGCAAAAATCCGTTCAAAGACCTGCGTGTACGCAAGGCCCTTTACCAGGCTATTGACGTGGAAGGCATCAAGCGCTCTGTCATGCGCGGCGTGTCCTGGCCGGCAGGCATGACTGTCGCACCGGCGCTCAACGGAGCACCCTTGGGCCAAAACACCCGACTGCTGCCGTTTAACCCGGATGCCTCCAAGAAGCTGCTGGCCGAGGCCGGTTACCCGGACGGCTTTACGGTGGGCCTGCAATGCCCGAACGACCGCTATGT
The DNA here is from genome assembly GCA_943324505.2 of Comamonas sp. lk. GTDB lineage: Bacteria > Pseudomonadota > Gammaproteobacteria > Burkholderiales > Burkholderiaceae_C > Rhodoferax. Next base: position 10,814 of record CALPLW020000040.1, on the reverse strand, counting down.
TTATGACGAACAGATTTGCCTGGCCATCATTTCCATGTTGGGCCGCGTCGGGATCAAGATCACGCCGCAAATTGAGCCGGTGGCCAAGTGGAACATTCGCCTCAACGCGCAGGACGTCTCCCTCTACATGATCGGACATGCAGGCTTGCCAATGGCCGACGCCTATGCTGTGCTGTTTGACACTGCCGCCACCCGTTCCAAAACGCAAGGTGGACTCAACTCCGGCGGCTACTCCAACCCGGCTTTTGACGCCATGTTGCCCAAGATTGCGTCCGAACTTGACCCGGCCAAGCGCAAGGCCCTGATCGGCGAGGCAGTCGCCATCGAGCGCGCTGACATCGCCTACATTCCCCTGCACCAGCAGCCCATCACCTGGGCGTCCAAGAAGGGCGTGGAACTGCGGCAGGCACCCGACAACCAACTGCGTCTGTGGCTGGTCACCGCCCCTTGAACTGACACACCGTTTCATTCTCCCCTCGCCGTGCGGCTGGCCGCACGGCAGGCGAACTCAAGCTGCCCATGCTGCGTTTTCTATCCACCCGTCTTTGGAACGGTGCCCTGGTGATGCTGGGCGTGTCCTTTATCTCTTTTTTGCTGTTCAACTTCATCGGCGACCCGGTCAACAACCTGCTGGGTGAGACTGCAACCGGTGCTCAAAAAGACGCGATGCGCACGGCGCTGGGGCTGGACCAACCGCTGCTGTTTCGCTTTTACAGCTACATCAGCCTTGCACTGCAAGGCGAGTTTGGCATCTCTTACCGAAACCTGGAGCCGGTGGGTCGGCTGTTGATGTCACGCGTGCCAGCCACGCTCGAACTCAGCCTGTGTGCCGCAGTACTAGCGCTGGGGGTGGGCATCCCGATGGGGGTCTATGCGGGTATCAAGCGTAACTCCTGGCTGGCGCAAAGCATGCAGGTGGTGTCCTTGATTGGCGTGTCAATTCCATCCTTTCTGACCGGCATCATTCTGATCCTCATTTTTTCCGTAGAGCTGAACTGGTTGCCGGCCTATGGCCGAGGCGAGGTCGTGAAATTCAGCAACTGGAGCACGGGCCTGTTGACCATCACAGGGCTGAAGTCGCTGGTCATGCCGTCCATCACCCTGGCCCTGTTTCAGCTCACACTGTTCATGCGCTTGGTGCGCAGCGAGATGATGGAGGTGCTGCGTACCGACTACATCAAGTTTGCGAGAGCCCGCGGCATCAGAGACCGTTCTATTTACTTCCATCACGCCCTGAAAAACACGCTGATCCCGGTCATTACAGTCGCTGGCTTGCAGTTGGGCGCATTAATCGCCTTCTCTATCATCACCGAGACCGTGTTTCAGTGGCCGGGCTTGGGCCTGCTGATCATTCAGGCCATTACCTTCGCCGACATCCCTGTCATCGCTGCCTATTTGATATTGATTGCCCTGTTGTTTGTCAGTATCAACGCGGTGGTTGACATGCTGTATTTTTGGGTTGATCCCCGCGTGAGGCTCGGATGATGGACCAAACTCCGGCCGGCTTGCTCGCTCCTGCACCCAGTGCCTGGCACCGATTTCTTGACAGCGATTTTGTCTTCAGCTTCCGGCAGTCACCCACGGCGATGGTTGCTGCAGCCGTGTTGCTGCTGTTCGTACTGGTTGCGCTGCTGGCACCCTGGATTGCACCGCAAAACCCGTTTGATCCGGCCGCTCTGGAGCTGATCAACTCACGTATTCCTCCGGCCTGGCTGGAGGGCGGGCAGGCGCGCTTTCCGCTGGGCACAGACGGCCAGGGGCGCGACCTGCTGTCCGTGTTGATGTTTGGCCTTCGCATCTCACTGCTGGTGAGCTTTTGCGCAACGCTGTTCGCGCTGGCCGTGGGCGTCACGCTCGGCCTGATCAGCGGTTATGCCGGAGGGCGTATCGACAACCTGATCATGCGGCTGGCAGACATGCAACTCAGTTTCCCCACCATTCTGGTGGCCTTGTTGATTGACGGACTGTCCCGGGCACTGCTGCCGAGGTCGGTGCATGAGCAACTGGCATTGTGGGTGGTCGTGTTTGCCATCGGCATCTCTACATGGGTGCAATACGCCCGTACCGTACGCGGCGCCACCTTGGTCGAAAAAACCAAAGACTATGTGCATGCAGCCCGCCTGATCGGCATGGGACCTCTGCGTATCTTGTTCAAGCACGTGCTGCCCAATGTGCTTGGGCCAGTGCTGGTCATCGCCACCCTGTCGCTTGGGCTCGGCATACTGACTGAAGCCACGCTGAGCTTTCTGGGACTGGGCGTGCCGCCCACCTCGCCGTCTCTCGGCACACTGATCCGCATTGGCAATGAAGTGTTGTTCTCAGGCGAGTGGTGGGTCACGGTGATGCCGGGCGCGTGCCTCGTGGTGCTGGTCCTGGCCATCAACCTGCTTGGCGACTGGTTGCGCGATGTCTTCAACCCCAAGCTCAAGTGATACCGCCATGACCAGCCAAGCCCTGCTCCGGGTCCAACATTTGCGGGTGGAAATTCCCACCCGCCGCGGCGTGCTGCTGGCACTGGATGACGTGTCATTCGCCATCGCGCCTGGCGAAATTCTCGGCTTTGTCGGTGAATCCGGCGCTGGCAAATCACTGACCGGCATGGCTATTCTCGGCCTGCTCGATCCGCCTGGGCGGGTAGCATCGGGGGAAATCTGGCTGGGTGAACGGCGCATCGACACGCTGTCACAGCGCGAGATGCGGCTGATCCGGGGCAAGCAAATCGGCGCGGTATTCCAGGACCCGCTGATGAGCCTGAACCCACTGCTTCAGATTGGTGACCAGCTGATCGAGTCCATTCGCACCCACCTGCCACTGACACACGAGCAAGCGGCAGCGCGCGCGCTGGCGCTGATGCGGTCGGTCGGAATCCCAGCGCCTGAAGCACGTTTCACCGCCTACCCGCACCAGTTCTCGGGGGGAATGCGCCAACGCATCGTGATCGCGCTGGCATTGTGCGCTCAGCCCCAGTTGATCGTGGCCGACGAACCCACCACAGCGCTCGACGTGTCCATTCAGTCGCAAGTGTTACACCTGCTCAAGTCACAGTGCCGCGAGCAGGGCACCGCCATGCTGCTGGTCACCCACGATATGGGTGTGATCGCCGAGACAGCCGACCGCGTGGCTGTGATGTACGCAGGCCGAATTGTTGAAACAGGACCAGTGGCAGACGTCATCAAGGCGCCGGTGCACCCCTACACCCGCGGGCTGATGGGTGCCATTCCTTCGCTGGCCCCTGTCACTGGCCCGCTGGCCCAAATTGACGGCGCCATGCCCCGCCTGAATGCACGGCCAGACGGCTGCGCCTTTCATCCCCGCTGCCAAGCAGCCACCGCCCAATGCCGCGCTCAAAGCCCCGGCCTTGAAACACGCCATGGCCGCCAGGTGGCGTGTTGGGTACACCAAGCCAACCAGGAGGCCGCATGACTGACATTGCCTTGACGGTCAGCGACCTGCAGCGACACTTCCCCGTGGGGCAAAGTTTGCTGCGCGCCGCCTTAGGTCGCACGGCACAGTCAGTGCGCGCCGTCGACGGCGTTGGGTTCAACATCCAACGCGGCCAAACCTTCAGCCTGGTGGGTGAATCGGGTTGCGGCAAGTCCACGCTGGCGCGCCTGGTCGCTGGCTTGGACACGCCCACTGGCGGTCAGGTGCGTTTCAGCGATGCCGGGAAAACCAGCCATCGCATTCAAATGATCTTCCAGGATCCCTACGCCTCGCTCAACCCGCGTTACCGGGTAGGCACAGCCATCGCGGAGCCCATCCGCTTCCAGAAGCTGCTGCCTGAAACCGCCGTGCTGCCGCGCGTGCACGAGCTGTTGCGCCAGGTCGGGCTGGCCGCTGCTGACGCTGCCAAGTTTCCGCATGAGTTTTCCGGTGGCCAGCGCCAACGCGTGTCGATCGCCCGGGCGCTGGCGGGCAACCCCACCTTTCTGGTGTGCGACGAACCGACCTCAGCATTGGATGTATCCGTGCAGGCGCAGATCCTCAACCTACTGCGCCAGCTGCAGGCCGAACTGGACCTGACCTGCCTGTTTATCAGCCACAACCTGGCGGTGATCAACTATGTGTCCCACAATGTTGGCGTGATGTACCTGGGCAGGCTGGTCGAGGTGGCGCCCACCCGTGTTCTATTCGAAGCGCCTAAGCACCCCTACACCCAAATGCTGCTGGCCGCACTGCCCCGACTGGACACCCGTGGGCGTGAGCAGCCGCCGGTCATGGGTGAGATTCCCAGCCCACTGGCGCCGCCCTCTGGCTGCGCATTTCACCCACGCTGCCCGCACGCCAATGCACGCTGTCAGTCAGAGCTTCCCACCTTGCAAGATGCACCCGACGGCTCCCGCATCGCCTGCCACGCAGTGGCTGAAGGCCGAATTCCTGTGTCCCTGTTTCCTTGAAAGCCTGCTATGTCCGACACCTCCACACCCCGCTTGGTTGACCTGCTGATCATCCATGGCACCTTGATCACCATGGACCCGGAGCGTCGCGTCATGGACGACGGCGCGTTGGCCATCGATGGCGATCGCATTGTGGCAGTTGGCTCAAGCACTGATGTCACGGCGCGCTTTGTCGGCCGAAAGACCATCAATGCGCACCGCAAGGCGGTGCTGCCCGGCCTGATTGACTGCCACGCGCATGCTGGGCACGGCCTTCTCAAAACCCTGGGCGGTGGCGATTCTGAGGCGTGGATGGACGCCTGCCGCGTGATCTACACCACCGGCTCAGACGAAGAATTTTGGTACGCCGAGGCCAAGCTGGCGGCGCTTGAGCGGCTGAAATTCGGCACCACCACTGGCGTGTGCATGTTTGGCGGCGGCGACAGCATCATGCGTGTGGACGATCCCCGCTATGCCGCGCGCCACAGTGCGGCAATCGCCGAAACCGGCACCCGCTCGTTTCTGGCCGTTGGCCCGTCGCGCCCGCCGGGGCCGCGTGTTTACGCTACCTGGGACGGCGACCACCGCCAAGACCACGAGGTATCCTTTGAGCAGATGTACGAGACCTGCGACGAGATCGTGCGCAGCCAGCACGGCATGGCCGACGGCCGTGTCAATATCTGCATCACTCTGCCCGTGTTTCAGCCCCAGCATGAGGCCGGTCATGTGCCCTTTACCCAGGTGTTTCGGGACCAGGCCCGCCAATACAGCGAACTGGCTCGCAGCCATGGGCTGGGCTTCACCCAGGATGGGCACCGCGCCGGCACGCTGCAGCAGGCGCATGAAGAGCTCGGTCTACTGGCAGACAACGCGTTCATGTCGCACTCGATCGAGCTGACCGCCGGCGACATTGCGGCTTGCGTGGCCACCGGGACCAAGATCGTGCACAACCCAAGCGCCATCATGTCGATTCGCGGGCGTTGCCCGGTGCCTGAGCTGATCGATGCCGGCGTCACGGTCGCTTTGGGGTCAGACGGCACGGCACCTGACCGTAGCTACGACATGTTCCGCCATATGTTCCAAGCCATGCATTACCACCGCCGCCATTTCCGTGACTCGGGCGTCTTGCCGCACGGCAAGGTGCTTGAAATGGTGACCATTGACGCGGCCAAAGCACTGGGGCTGGAGGCTGAGATCGGCTCACTCGAAGCTGGCAAAAAAGCCGATGTGATCCTGGTTGACCTGTTCAAACCTCACCTGATGCCGCTCAACATGCCTGTGTACCGCATCACCAGTTTTGCCAGCGGCTCGGACGTGTGCACCACCATCGTCAATGGCAAGATCCTGATGGAAGACGGCAAAGTCAATACCGTAGACGAGGCCGAAGTGATGGAGCTGGCCCAGGTCGCCACCGACCGCATGCTGCAACGCACCGGCCTGCAGCACCTGCTGACGCCGCCACCCACGCTGTGGAAAGTGTCGCACTACTAAGCCGGCAGCACAAACCACGCGCCCTGCTCCGTGCAGATTGACTTTGCCACTCTGTCGGCCTATCAGCGCTACAAGCTGATGGCCAGCCTGATCGTGCCGCGCCCTATCGCGTTGGTCACCACCATCAACGCCTCAGGTGTGGTCAACGCCGCGCCCTTCAGCATGTTCAACATGATGGGGGAAGACCCCCCGATCCTGTTCATCAGCATCAACAAGCTGCAGGATATGCACCTGAAGGACACTGCAGCCAACATCCTCGCAAACGGCCAGTTTGTGGTCCACATCGCCGACGAACCGATGGCAGAACAAATGCATCGCTGTGGTGAAACATTGCCCTCTGACGTGAGCGAACTGGCTGTGGTGGGTCTGGGTACGGCGCCCTCCTGTGCCGTGGCGCCGCCGCGCATTAAAGAGGCGCCGGTGGCTTTCGAGTGCGCTTTGTCGGAGCAAATGGAGACCGCCAGCCGGCACATCTTCATCGGCAAGGTACTTTGGCTGCATGCGCGTGAAGACCTGATTGACCTCGACACCTACCGAGTGCGCCTGCAAAACTACTTTCCGGTTGCGCGCTTTGGCGCCAGTTATTACATTCGCACGCGTGACCGCTTTGCCCTGGGTGCCGGCGCCGTCGGCGCTGAGGCAAACCCTATCGACGAGATCAACTGACAAGGCCACATGAACACCCAAGTTATCAGAAATGTGCGGCCCATGGGCACAGCTGCCGTGGACGTGTTGATCAACACGTCCGTTATCGAAGCAGTGCTGCCAGCCGGCAGCGCGTCGCCGGAGCTACCCTGTTTGATCGATGGTCAGGGGCAGTTGCTGCTGCCAGCGCTGGTGGAGAGCCATGTGCACTTGGACAAGACGCTGTGGGCCCTGCCCTGGCGCCCGAACAGCGCCGGCCCTACGCGCAACGACCGCATCAGCAATGAGCAGGTGCTGCTGAAAGACTTTGCCATCCCCATCGCCGAGCGGGCTGGCCCGCTGATCGAGCACTGCATCGCGCGCGGTTCGCTGTATTTCCGCAGCCACGTCGATGTCCAGACCGCCTGGGGCTTGCGACATGTCGAGGCCATGCTGGCGCTGCGCCAGCGCTACCAACACCTGATCGATCTGCAACTGGTCGCCTTTCCCCAAGGCGGCATGCTGATTCAGCCCGGGACGGAGGAGCTGATGGAGCAAGCGCTGGCGCTGGGTGTGGACCTGGTCGGTGGCATTGACCCGGCAGCGATTGACCGCGACCCGGTACGCCACCTGGAAACCATATTTGGCATGGCCCAGCGGCATGACCGTGGTGTCGACATTCACCTGCATGATCCGGGTGATCTGGGTCGTTGGGAGATCGAGCGCATTGCCGATATGACGCAAGCCCATGGCCTGCAAGGTCGCGTGATGATCAGCCATGCCTATGCCCTGGGCGCCTTTGCACCAAGCGACCTGCTGGGTCTGGCCGACCGGCTGGCCGAGTTGGGCATTGCCATCATGACCTGTGCGCCGCCCCAGGTGACGGTGCCACCAGTGGCCATGTTGCGAAGCCGGGGCGTGACCGTGTGCTCCGGCTCTGACGGCATCCGTGACACCTGGAGCCCGATGGGTAACGGCGACATGCTGGAGCGGGCCATGCTGATCGCACTGCGCTTTGGATGGAGCAAGGACGAAGACCTGGCCATGGCCTTTGACATAGCCAGCGCCGGCGGCGCGCAAGCCATGGGCATCGCCAATTACGGGCTGGGCGTTGGCTGCCAGTCCCGGTTGCTGCTGCTGCCGGCCGAAAACCTGGCCGAATCGGTGGTGAGTCGCAGCTTGCAGCGTACGGTGATCAGCAACGGCCGCATCGTGGCACGCGACGGCGCCTTCGTCACCAACCCGGCCTGAGCCCCGTGCAGAGCGGCCCACGCACCCGGCTGAAGGCCGCCTTTGTGGTCGGCCACCAGGTTGGCGCGCAGGTGCTTTGGCGCGACGCCGAGGTGGTGTTCTCGGGCAACACCATCGAGTTTGTTGGGCAGCACTTTCCCGGCCACGTCGACCAGACCGTCGACTACGGCCACGCCCTGATCAGCCCCGGTTTGATCGACCTGGACGCGCTGGGCGACCTGGATTCGGGTGTGTTGACGGTAGACAACGGCAGCAAGCTGGAGATGGGGAGGCTATGGTCTGAGGATTACCTGCGCCAGGGCCCCCGTGAGGCCTACACCGCCGAGCAAGAGGCCTTCAAGGTGCGCTACGCCTTTACCCAGCTGATTCGCAATGGCATCACCACCGCGCTGCCCATCACCTCGATGTATTACCGCGCCTGGGCCGAAACCTATGACGAGATGGCCACCGCCGCCAGCATTGCGGGCGAACTGGGCCTGCGCGCCTACCTGGGTCCCTGCTACATGAGCGGCATGACCTATGTGCGACCAGACCGCTCACTTGCCCAGCATTGGGACGAGCCGCGCGGCCTGACCGGGCTGGCACAGGCGATCCGCTTCATAGAGGATTTTGACGGTAGCCACGGCGGCTTGGTGCGCGGCATGCTGGCGCCCGACCGCATCGAAACCTGTACCCCGACCCTGCTGGCACGCACCGCGGCCGCCAGCCGCGAGCTGAATGCACCGGTGCGTCTGCACTGCTGCCAATCGCTGTATGAGTTTGATCTCGTGCGGCAGTTGCGCGGCACCACACCGCTGGGCTGGCTGGAGCAACTCGGCCTGCTGACGCCGCGCGCCATTCTGCCGCATGGCATCTACACCAGCCGGCACCCGAAAGTCAGGCCGCAGAGCGATGCCGACTGGGCCCGCCTGACCAGCACCGGCGTGACAGTGGCGCACTGCCCGGCGGTATTTGCACGCAGCGGCGAGGCGCTGGACTCGTTTGGCAAATACCAGGCGGCCGGCATCCGGCTCGGCCTGGGCACTGACACCTGGCCACCCGACCTGTTGCACAACATGCAGATTGGCCTGTACCTGGCGCGCGTCATGGAAGGCAACGCCAGCCAGACCACCATCGCCGACCTGTACCAGTCTGCCACCCTGGGCGGCGCTGCTGCGCTGGGACGAGACGACCTGGGCCGGCTTGCGCCCGGCGCTCAGGCCGACATTGTGGTGTTTGACCTGAGCCAGCCGCACCTGGGCCCGTTTTTTGACCCGCTGAAAAACCTACTGCTGGCCGGGCGCGGTACCGACTGCCGCGCCAGCTACATCGCCGGCCGCTGCGTGATGGAAGACTTTGCCGTGAAGGGGGTGGACCTGCCCGCGCTACAACTTGAGGCCAACCTCCAGTTCAACACCCTGATGGCCAGCCACCAGCAACGCGCCTTCGGCAATCCTCCGCCACACACGCTGTTTCACCCGGTTTTCCCCTGGGCAGACTGAGCGGGGGAGGTGGTGAACGTCCTACGCCCCCGGCCGACTCAGCCGCCAGCTAACTGGCGCTCCAGCCCCTGCAGCACCTCATAGCAGGCCAGCACCTGGGCCACGCTGCTGTTGGGCTCGCGGCCTTCGCGGATGGCGGCAAAAAACTCGCGGTCTTGCAGCTCGATGCCGTTCATGCTCACCGCCACCTGGCTGACATCGATTTTTTCGTCTTTGCCGGTGTACAGGTCGTCGTAGCGGGCCAGGTAAGTGGCACTGTCGCCGATGTAGCGAAAGAAGGTGCCTAACGGTCCATCGTTGTTGAAGCTCAGGCTCAGGGTGCAGATGGCGCCATTGGCCGCCTGCAGCTGGATGCTCATGTCCATGGCGATGCCGAGCGTCGGGTGGATCGGGCCCTGCAGCGCGTTGGCCTTGACGATCGGGCTGCCGCACTGGTAGGCAAACAAATCCACCGTGTGCGCGGCGTGGTGCCACAGCAGGTGGTCGGTCCAGCTGCGGGCCTGCCCCAAGGCGTTCATGTTGGTGCGGCGGAAGAAATAGGTCTGCACATCCAGCTGCTGGATGTTGAATTGCCCAGCGCGGATTTTTTGGTTCACATACTGATGGCTGGGGTTAAAGCGCCGGGTGTGGCCGCACATGGCCACCAAGCCGGTCTTTTGCTGCCAGGCCACCACGTCCTGCGCGCCAGCCAGTGAGTCGGCCAGGGGAATTTCCACTTGCACATGCTTGCCGGCCTGCAGGCAGGCCACGGTCTGGGCGGCGTGCATCTGGGTGGGGGTGCACAAAATCACCGCATCCAGCCCAGGCAGGGCCAGGCTCTCAGTCAGCTCGGTGGTCACATGACCGATGCCGTACTTGGCGGCCACCTCACGGGTTTTTTCGAGCTCGCGGCCGATCAGAGAGACCACCTCCACACCGGCAATGTTCTTGATGCCATCCAGATGCTTGATGCCGAAGGCACCGGCACCCGCCAGCGCTACCTTGATGGTCTTGCTCATTTACGTGTTCTCCAGAATCAGGTGGCCGACTGCCGTGTTCGACGCCGGTACATGATAAAAACGGTGCCTAAGCCTTATGGGGCTTGGGTTTTCAGCTATATCTTTCATAGCGCCTCGGGCAATCAGCCACATGACCAGCTCGATGCCTTCAGAACCGGCCTCACGCACATAGTCAATGTGCGGTATGGCAGCGGCAGCAGCCGGGTCGGCAATCAGCTTGTCCAGGAAAGCGTTGTCAAATTCACGGTTGATCAAACCGGCGCGCGGGCCCTGCAGCTGGTGGCTCATGCCGCCAGTGCCCCAGATGTGCACGTTCAGATCTTCGTCAAAACTCTCCACCGCGCGGCGAATGGCCTGCCCCAGCTTGAAGCAGCGCTGGCCGCTGGGCACCGGGTACTGCACCACGTTCACGGCAAAGGGAATCACCGGGCAGGGCCAGGCCTGGGGTTGGCCGCACATCAGACTCAGCGGCACCGTCAGGCCGTGGTCCACGTCCATCTTGTTGACGATGGTGAGGTCAAAGTCCTGCTGGATCACCGACTGTGCGATGTGCGCCGCCAGCGCCGGGTGGCCCTGCACCACCGGCACCGGGC
>CALPLW020000039.1 GCA_943324505.2 Comamonas sp. lk | reverse complement strand
GCTGTGCTCCAGGGTCAAGGTCACGATCTCTCGCAGGTTCAGGCCCTGGGTGCGCTCGCGCAGCACGTCGATGCCTGCCAGAAAGGCGCCCAGGTTGGTGCCGGCCTTGCCACCCATACCACTCACGGCGTCACTCAGGGCGCAGCCGCTGGCGCGGGCCGCGTCCTGCAGCTGCTCCAGGCTGCGCAGGCCAATGCCGCGCGGTGGGAAATTGACCGCGCGCAAAAAGCTGGTGTCGTCGCGCGGGTTCTCCAGCAGCCGCAGGTAGGCCAGTGCGTGCTTGATCTCGGCCCGCTCAAAAAAGCGCAGACCGCCGTACACCTTGTAAGGCAGGCCGGCATTGAACAGCGCGGTCTCGATCACCCGGCTTTGCGCGTTGCTGCGGTACAGCACGGCGATTTCGTGCCGCGCCAGGCCGTCGCGCACCAGTTGGCGCATCTCGTCGACCATCCACTGCGCCTCGGCAAAGTCGCTGGTGGCCTCAAACACCCGCACCGGTTCGCCCGGGCCCTGCGCGGTGCGCAGGTTCTTGCCCAGACGGCGGCTGTTGTGGCTGATCAGTTCATTGGCGCTATCCAAGATGTTGCTGCCGCTGCGGTAGTTTTCCTCCAGCTTGATCTGGTGGCGCACGCCAAATTCACGCACAAAGTCAGCCATATTGCCTACACGCGCGCCGCGAAAGGCGTAAATGCTCTGGTCGTCGTCGCCCACCGCCAGCACACAGCCCGTGGGTTTGAAGGCGGCAGCGTCGTCCACCGAGCCGCCCGCCCCGGTGCCGGCCAGCATCTTGAGCCAAGCGTACTGCAGCTTGTTGGTGTCCTGAAACTCGTCGACCAGAATGTGGCGAAAACGGCGCTGGTAGTGCTCGCGGATCGGGTCGTTGTCGCGCAGCACCTCATAACTGCGCAGCATCAGTTCCCCAAAATCCACCACCCCCTCGCGCTGGCACTGCTCTTCATACAGCTGGTAAATCGCCACCTTGCGGCGGGTTTCCTCGTCACGCACTTCGACCTGGTTGGGTCGCAGCCCGTCTTCCTTGCAGCCACCGATGAACCACTGCATCTGTTTCTGGGGAAAGCGCTCGTCGTCCAGCGCAAACTGCTTGTACAAGCGCTTGATGGCTGAGAGCTGGTCTTGTGTGTCCAGAATCTGAAAACTCTGCGGCAGGTTGGCGGTCTTGGCGTGGGCGCGCAGAAAGCGGTTGCACAGGCCGTGGAAGGTTCCGATCCACATGCCGCGCACATTGAGCGGCAGCATGGCCGACAGCCGCGTCATCATCTCGCGCGCCGCCTTGTTGGTGAAGGTCACCGCCAGCACGCCACCCGGCGAGACCTGGCCGGTTTGCAGCAGCCAGGCAATGCGCGTGGTCAGCACCCGGGTCTTGCCCGAGCCGGCCCCGGCCAGGATCAGCGCGTGCTCGGCCGGCAGCGTCACGGCCGCGCGCTGCTCGGGGTTCAGGTGGGCCAGCAGCGGGGCGTTGGCGTCGTCCTGTTGTGTAATTGGGGCAAACATGCCTCATTGTAGAAAGCCCACCCCGCATGCCCTCCCCCACTTCGAAACAACTCGCCGGCAGCCTGGCGCTCTTGGCCGTCCTGGCGCCGGGGGTGGGCGCGCAGGGGGTTTGCAGCAGCGACGGGCAGCCCCAGCCGGTGCGCCTGCTGGAACGCTTCCTGAGCGCCGATTGCGAGCGTTGCTGGAACACTGGCGCAGCGCTAGCGCCCAACGGCGCGGGCACTGCGCTGACGCTGGACTGGATCGTGCCGGGCCGCCTGGGCGACGACGCGCCGCTGTCGGCCGCTGCCAGCCGCGATGCCCTGACGCGGCTGGCGGCCCTGCGTCGGGCTGCGCCGCGCGAGCAGCTGGCGGTCAGCACCAAGGTTGCAAACGGCCGAGGGGACACGGTGCGGGTGGCCCATGGCGTCGCGCTAGGAGGCTACATCGGTGCATCGATTGAGGCGTCAGTCGAGGCGCAGCGCCGGCAGACGACAGCGCCACTGACCGCGGTGCTGCTGCTGGTGGAGACCATTGCCGCCGGCAGCGACGGCACGCCCATCGAACGGAATTTGGTCAGAAACATGCTCCAAGCCCCGTGGAATGGCGATAGTTTGCTACAAAAAAAGAAGCAAATCAGCTGGTTGGAGCGCCGACCCCTGAGCATCCCCGAGGGCGCCAACCCGGAGCGGCTGCGCGTGGTGGGCTGGCTGGAAGACCGCCGAGGCCACCTGGTGGCGGCAACGCAATCGGCCTGCCGGCCTGACCTGCCTTGACGTGACAGTCAGGCAAGCGACAGCCGCCGCCTCTCCAAACACCTGGCACAGAGGCCATAGCAAGCATCGCCAAAGGCTTTGCCAGACACTTCGATTATTGAAGAGTATTGCAGCGAAATTGTCTGCTTTTTAAGAATCGCTTTAGCATCTATCGTTGGGACTCCTTTAACGCCCTGGAGCCCAGTCCATGCCAACCATGATTGAGTACCGCGAAGCCGCTGGTACACCGATGAGCACCCAGGACCGAGACGCCCTCGCCGCCCCTGCCGACTCATCGGACCACATCAGTTCAACCGATGTCAAACGAGTCTTGCGCAATACCTACGCCTTGCTGGCCATGACCCTGCTGTTCAGCGCCGGTGTCGCTGCGATCACGCGCACGCTGGAACTGCCGGCGCCAGGTTTGGTTGTGACACTGCTGGGCTATTTTGGCCTTCTGTACGCGGTACACAAGCTGCGCGACAACGGCTGGGCCTTACCCGCCGTCTTTGCCCTGACCGGCTTTATGGGCTACACGCTGGGACCCATCCTCAGCCATTCGCTGGCATTGCCCGGTGGTGCCCAGACCGTGGCACTGGCCCTGGCGGCCACCGGCGCCACCTTTCTGGCGCTCTCCAGCTATGTGCTGCTGACCCGTCGCGACTACAGCTTCATGGGCGGCATGCTGTTTGTGGGCATGGTCATCGCGCTGATTGCCGGCGTGGCTGCGATTTTTTTCCAGATCCCGGCCTTGGGTCTGGCGGTGTCGGCCATGGTGGCTTTGCTGTCGGCGGGTCTTCTGTTGTTTGAGACCAGTCGCGTTGTGAACGGTGGCGAGACCAACTACGTGATGGCGACTGTGAGCCTGTATGTGTCGGTGTTCAATTTATTCACCAGCCTGTTGAGCCTGTTTGGTTTTGGTAGCGCCCATGAATGACATCATGGCACCCGACTGGGCCTTTGGCCTACTCGCATTAGGCAACGCCATCTTGTATGGCGCATGGCATGAATATCACGCCCAAAACCACCGCGATGCCAAATTGCTGGCGGCAGTCGGCGGTGGCAGCTTGCTGGGCAGCGCAGCGGTATGGCTGCAATGATGACCCACCCTCAACCCTCGCAACCCAAATAACGAAAGCCCTGCATGAAATGCCCCAACTGCCCTGATACCACCCTCGTCATGTCCGATCGGCAAGGTGTTGAGATTGACTATTGCCCTGCTTGCCGAGGTATTTGGCTGGACCGTGGCGAGCTTGACAAGCTGCTGGAGCGCGCTGCAGCGGCGGCGCAACCGCTGGCGCCGGCAGCTAGGCATCAAAAGCCGGCTGACTTTGCAGACTCTGACCACTACGGCGGGCAGCGTTACCACAGGGAACGTAAAAAATCATGGCTTAACGAAATTTTTGACTGACCGCTGAGTCATTCACGCTGAGTCATTCAAATGCCGAGCTTCGTTGACCCAGCCATCCTGTTTTTTGTATTCGGCATCCTCGTTGGTTTGCTGCGGTCAAATTTAGAGATACCACCTCAGATCGCGCGGGTTCTGTCGCTGTATTTGTTAATGGCTTTGGGGCTCAAGGGTGGTTTTGCCCTGTCGCAGTCGGGCATGACCACGGAGGTGGTAGTCAGCCTGGGCGCTGCTCTGATCATGGCCATTCTGGTGCCGCTGCTGGGGTACCTGACCCTGCGGCAATTTCTCAATGGGTTTGATGCGGCAGCGATTGCGGCCACCTATGGTTCAGTCAGCGCGGTCACATTCATCACGGCGGTGCAATACCTGGATACCCAAGGCATCAGCTTTGGCGGTCATATGGCGGCCGCCATGGCGCTCATGGAGTCGCCCGCCATCGTGCTGGCGGTCGTACTCGCCAACCACGCACGCCAAAGGGCCGCAGTCAAAGCGTCCGGCGCAGTAGCGGCTGGCGATGCGCCCCTGGGACGCATTCTTCATGAGGCCCTGACGGATGGTGCCCAACTGCTACTCCTTGGTGCCATGCTTATTGGCGTGTTGACAGGGGAATCTGGTCAGGCTGCCATGAAGCCGTTTTCTGTGGACCTGTTCAAGGGCATGCTGGCCTTCTTTTTACTGGACATGGGCTTGCTGGCCGCGCGCAACATGGGCAAGCTCAAAGGGCAGTCTGTCTGGCTGCTGGTGTATGCCATTGCCGGCCCGCTGGTGCATGCCGGTATCGCGCTACTTTTGAGTTGGTCATTGGGCCTGCCCGTCGGCAACGGGGTATTGCTGATGGTGCTGGCGGCCAGCGCGTCTTACATCGCCGTACCAGCGGTCATTCGCCATGCCATTCCTGAGGCCAACCCCACGCTCTACTTCGGCATGTCGCTGGGTCTGACCTTTCCGCTGAATATTTTGGTGGGCATTCCGCTGTATGCGTATTTGGCGCAGCGTTGTTTGTGATCGGGCAGGTTCGCGGGGCTACGCCCCGACTCCGATAGAATCAAGCACCGGGCCCAAACCATTGAGGCCCGGTTTTTTTTGGCTCACTTTTTTGACAGGCGGCCTGCCCCATGGACATCTTTGACTACGACAACATCCTGCTGCTGCCACGCAAATGCCGGGTGGAGAGCCGCTCAGAGTGCGATGCCAGCGTGGAATTCGGGCCGCGCCGGTTCCGGCTGCCGGTGGTGCCGGCCAACATGAAGACCGTGGTCAACGAGGAGATTTGCGTCTGGCTGGCTCAGGCCGGTTATTTTTACGTGATGCACCGGTTTGACTTTGACAACATCAAGTTTGTCCAAAGCATGGCCACGCGTGGCCTGTACGCCTCGATCTCGCTGGGCGTCAAGCCGCCCGACTACGCCACCGTGGCGCAGATGCTGGCGCTGGGCTTGGCGCCCGACTACATCACTATCGACATCGCCCATGGCCACGCCGATAGCGTCAAAGCCATGATCGGCCACCTGAAAGAAAAAATGCCGAGCAGCTTTGTGATCGCCGGCAACGTGGCCACGCCCGAGGCGGTGATTGACCTGGAAAACTGGGGCGCCGACGCGACCAAGGTGGGTATTGGCCCGGGCAAGGTCTGCATCACCAAATCCAAAACCGGTTTTGGCACTGGCGGCTGGCAGCTGTCGGCGCTCAAGTGGTGCGCCCGGGTAGCCACCAAGCCCATCATTGCCGACGGTGGCATCCGCGAGCACGGCGACATTGCCAAATCGGTCCGCTTTGGCGCCACCATGGTCATGATCGGCTCCATGCTGGCCGGCCACGAGGAAAGCCCGGGCCTCACGGTGGAGGTGGACGGCAAGCTGTACAAAGAGTACTACGGCTCGGCCAGCGACTTCAACAAGGGCGAGTACAAGCACGTGGAGGGCAAGCGCATCCTGGAGCCGATCAAGGGCCGGCTGGCCGACACCCTGACCGAGATGGAACAGGATGTGCAAAGCTCCATCAGCTATGCCGGCGGCAAAAAGCTGATGGACATCCGCAAGGTCAACTACGTGACCTTAGGCGGCGACAACGCAGGCGAGCACCTGCTGATGTAGTTGTCTGCGCTCAGGCCAGTAAGGCGGCTGTCAGGCTATTGACGCGTGTACCGGGCTGAGCCAGCGCGCCCAGCATGCTGAAATGGTTCAGGCCCGGTACCACCTCACACACCGGCACCACGCGACGGCCCCAGGCCTGACGGATCAGTTTGTTGTGCAGCAAAAAGGCCTGGCTCTCATCGCCCCCAGCCACTGAGTACAGTTGGCCACGCCCGGCAGCGACGCCAGGCGACGCTAGCCAGGCCGGGCTGGCTTTGCGGGCCTGGGCCGGTGTCAGACGCAGATCGGCTTGCAGGTGTGGCGTGCGGCGGATGGACTCGAGTTCAAACAAACCCGAGATCGACAAGGCATTGCGCACCAACCGGGGTGGCAGATCAGCCGCCCACCGTTGCCACTGACAGGCCAACAGCATCGCCGCCAGATGCCCCCCGGCGGAATGGCCAGCCACCGTGATGCGGCTCGGGTCACCCCCATATTCGGACACATGGCGCCAAGTCCAGGCCAATGCCCTCACCATCTGCATCACGATCTGCGGCACGGTGACGGTTGGACATAGCGCGTAGTTGGGCACCACCACACAGGCGCCGGTCTGGGTGAACGTCGGAGCCACAAACGAGTGGTCGGCCTTGTCCAGGCCACGCCAGTAGCCACCATGCAAGAACACCAGCACTGGGGCACCGCCGGCTTTGGCTGAGCCAGCAGCCGGAAAGATATCCAGCGACTCGCTGGGGCCAGCGCCGTAGGCCAGGTCCAGCGTGCAGGGCTGGTTACGGGCCTGGGCCGAGTCGGCCGCCCAGCACGCCAGGTGCTCGGCAAAATCAGGCACCAGGGCGCGATTGTTGTACTGGCGGTCGAGCGAAGCACCGTCGAGTTGCTGCAATTGAGCGAGGTTCATAAGATAAGGACCTTGACTAAGTTTTCTATCTTCACCCTTTAGGACCTCTGCAAAAACTGGAGACGAGTGATGAAATTAGACACTACGACCTTGCATAGCAGCCTTCAAGCATCGCGCGTAGTTTTCAAAAGCTACCGCACGTATGACCTTTTCACCGACACCACTCTTGCTCAGTGCTTCCACAACCTTGCGCAAGTCTGAGACTTGGTTGATGACTGCACCCTCTGGAAGGCCGTCCTGATCACTTCCGAACATGACATGGTCTGCCCCAATCAGATTGATCATTCGCATAATTTCAGCTGCATAGCCGTCTATTCCTCGACCAAACGAAGGCCCAAGAGACCAAAGGCCAACTGCACCACCAGCATCTGCGATTTTTTTTGCATCTTTCAGACCCAGCGCGCGCGAGCGATAGCCGGCTGCATTCCAATTGCTTGAGGCATCAGCGATATAACTGTGCGACCAAATAATCGGCACCTTGGAGACTGCCAAGGCATGATCAATGGCCGCTGTTGTAGAGTGTGCCAGATCCACCAATATCCCTTTTTGATTCAAAGCGCCAACCAACTCCTTGCCAAAAGCTGTCAGGCCGCCATGATCGGGGCGTTCTGTTTGTAAATCGCCGACTGCATTTTTAATGTAATGAACCAATTGCACATGACGGATACCGTCGTCGTATGCCTTCCCAAGGGAGTCCAATGTGCCCTCGAGGAAGTCAGCACCCTCTGAGGTCAGACATACATAAGGCGTGCCGGTGGCAGCCTGTTCCACGTCTTCAACACTTTTGATGACCTTGACCCCGTTTACGCGTAAGCCCCGCAACGCAGCCCCAAGTTGACGGTCAAATGAGGCCCTCAAGTCGCCTTTATTTACAGTTCGGACTTGACCAAGACCTCCTGAAACAATACCAAGAAAAGGGCCGTCTGGCACCACTGCCCATGAAATCAGGCATACCCCAGATTCTTTCATGAGTTGACCTAGTAGGGGTACGCTTTCAGTATTGCGCCTGAGCAAGCCAAAATGATTGTGTGCGTCAGCGATGGGGATGAAGCCCTGAGCAGAATTGAGCGAAGGCAATGCAGCAATCAATGAGCCCGCTAGGAACGATCTTCGTTTCATAGTCAACCTGGTTGGGTAGTCAAGGTGCACTTTAACATCAGGGATTAGTTGGTAGCGCAGCAAACTATTGAGCCTTTTGTTGAGTGTCAGAGTCACTAAGGACGCGCCACCGGAACGTGTCAATGACTTTGCTACACCATGCTTCATGAATTTACGGTGCAGGGTTTAGCAGTTTCAGTCGATGTCCTTTGCTCAGGTGGCGGGTTGATCCAGGCCGCAGTTGGCATGGGTCTCAGGCAAGGACGGATGCCCTTGAATCGGTTGGGCGTGGCATTGAATGCCGCATTCAGCGTTGCCTGGCGAACTTCACGCATGGCTTGAGCTTGCCCGTAGTGCACGCTGTGGGGTGTCATGTGCCCAATAACTGAATGGCAGTGCTGGGCGTTGTACCAGGCAAAGAATGCTGCGGCTCTTGGCCACGTCCAGGTCAACCAATAAACTGGCCCCAAGAATATTGTCAAGCATGCAGGTTTTGCCTGATAGAGACCAAACCCTTCCGGCTGCAAGTGTCGTGATCTATGTGCTGATCTTGACTGCCAGGGCTAGCCTCAGCTTGGCCTAATAACTTTCGAAAAAGCCTTGGTATATGACACTGAATGGGCTTTGGCAGCGACGCAGATTTGACCGCCTTTGTTCCTCTAGCACTGGCGTCCGAGCAAGTCAGAGTTGACAATAAGCCTGCAATAGCAATTGCGAAAACCGGGGCAGCGACGTCCAGCTGCGAGAAGTTGAGTGCAACTGAAACTGCCATCAAGTCTGCCCAGACCTTGGTGTCCACATCAGTTCACCCAGAAAAGCAAGGCGTGCTGTATGAATCGAGTCGCACAATCCATCGGAAAATGGTTGGCCACCTACCTGAGCAAGGAGCTGGAAATCAATGGAACAGCGCCACCTTCAAATCCTCTGCATTTACAGGCAAGCCTACGCCCCGGTGATGTGCTGCTGGTGGAGGGCAATACCCGGTTGAGTGGCGCCATCAAGTACCTCACTCAGTCCACCTGGTCCCATGCCGCGCTGTATGTGGGTAACCATTTTCCAGATCATATTCCTGCCGATCATTGCCTCATAGACGCTGACACGGTACACGGCGTACGCAGCACCAGCCTTGAAAAGTTTTCAAATCTGCATACGAGAATATGCAGACCCATTGGGCTTAGCGAGCAAGAGTGCGCAATGGTTACCATGGCAGCTATTTCGCAAATTGGCCATCAGTACGATCTGCGCAATGTCATTGACCTTGCCCGGTACTTGTTTCCCACCCCGCCGGTGCCAACACGTTTTAGAAGGCAGTTGCTGTCTCTGGGCAGCGGCGACCCTACCAGGGCCATCTGTTCTACCCTGATTGCCCAGGCTTTTGGCAGCATCCGCTACCCCATCATCGCCAACGAAAATAAGCGCCCAGAAGCCGCTACCCTTGCGCGTGACTACCAACCAAGGCTCTTCAATCCAAAGCACTTTTCCCTGCTCACGCCCAGGGACTTTGATGTGTCACCCTACTTTGCCATTATCAAGCCCACCGTGGAATCCGGCTTCAATTTCCATAATCTTGAATGGGTTGAGTAGCTAATGGATTTTTCCTCAGTGGGTCGTCGGGCATTGGCAGTGCCAGCACTGCGTTGAAATGTTGGATTACAGCGTTGCGCGCAATCAGGCACTTACTGTCCTTACTCTTGGCGTTACCATCCAGTTATAAATTTTTTGTGAGGTCCGTGGCTTCGCAAAAGCAATGACCGGAATTCAATCGCGGAAGACAGGCCTATTTTGACTTTATTCCGGTATCAGAACGTACGCAAAGCCTTCCGCTTTGAAAGGTGGCTTAAGGCTCATTCGCTCGACTATTGCTCGGGCTCTCACTACAACAACCAGAAGGAGACGCTATGGAACTAGGCATGATTGGATTGGGCCGCATGGGCGGCAATATTGTCAGGCGGCTGATGCGCCATGGTCACACTTGCGTGGTTTATGACACCAACGCTGCTGCGGTGGTGCAGCTAGGCAGTGAGGGGGCAAGCACGGCGGCGGATATGGCGGACCTGGTTCGCAAACTCAGCCGGCCGCGCGCGGTATGGGTCATGCTGCCGTCGGGACAGATTACCGAGGCCGCCGTAAGTGCTCTGGGTGAACTGCTTGAGCCGGGCGACTGCATCATCGACGGCGGCAACTCCAACTTCAAGGACGACGTGCGGCGCGCCCATGCGATGGAGCCCAAAGGCATCCACTATATCGACGTGGGAACGAGCGGCGGGGTGTGGGGACTCGAGCGAGGTTATTGCCTGATGATTGGAGGCGATAAGGCGTCCGTGCAGCGGCTCGACCCGATTTTCAAAACGCTTGCTCCCGGTATCGGGTCCATCGAAAAGACCCCCGCACGCGGGGTTCGAAAGTCGACCGCCGAAGACGGCTACCTCTACACCGGGCCTGCCGGCTCCGGGCATTTCGTGAAAATGATCCACAACGGGATCGAGTACGGGCTGATGCAGGCCTACGCTGAGGGACTCGATATCCTCAAGGGCGTTGCCCAAGAAAGCGTTCCGGCAGAACGGCGCTACAACCTGGACTTGGCGGAAATCACCGAGGTCTGGCGCCGCGGCAGCGTGGTGTCGTCCTGGCTGCTGGACCTGAGCGCCAACGCGCTGGCTGAAGACCCGCAACTGAGCGCATTTTCTGGCCATGTGGACGATTCAGGCGAAGGCCGCTGGACCATCCAGGCGGCAATCGAGGAGGCGGTTCCGGCCGACGTTTTGACGGCAGCGCTCTACACCCGATTTCGTTCGCGCCAAGACCATACGTTTGCGGAAAAGTTGCTGTCGGCCATGCGTAAACAATTCGGCGGCCACCAAGAACCCGCGAAAAGCTGAGCATGGCCACCACCCACGAGATTGAGCACGCGGCTATACCGCACGGCCAGCAGGCACCGTCGTGCGCCATGGTGATCTTTGGCGCCGCCGGTGACCTAACCAAGCGCTTGCTGATACCCGCGCTCTACAACCTGGCGCGTACCGAGTTGCTGCCAGCAGACTTCGCGCTGATAGGCGTTGACCGGCTGGACATGTCCGACACCGCCTACCGGCAGCACCTCACCGACGCGGTGCGTGCTTTTGCATCGGACAAGCATTATTCGCAGGCGCTGGACGAGAGCCACTGGGCTGAACTGCTCAAGCGCATCAGCTATTTGCAAGGGGACTTTGGCGATGCGTTGGCCTATGGGCGGTTGCGCGAGAAGCTCGTAGCTGTGCGCAAGTACCAGGTCAGCAACGAGAACGTTCTTTTCTATCTGGCAGTCGGTGCGCGTTTCTTTGGTGGCATCGTCGACCACCTGGGTCTGGCCGGGCTGGTCACCGAGACCCGCACAGGTTGGCGCAGGGTAGTGGTCGAAAAGCCTTTCGGGCATGACGTCGATTCTGCGCGCGCCTTGAACGCGCAACTGCGCCTCAGCCTAGGCGAGCGCCAAATCTACCGCATGGACCACTTCCTGGGCAAAGAGACGGTGCAGAACATCATGCTGATGCGTTTTGCAAACGCCATCTTCGAGCCGCTTTGGAATCGCGACCATATCGACCATATCCAGATCACCGTGGCTGAAACCGTGGGAGTAGAAAGCCGAGCCGGGTTTTACGAGGGAACCGGCGCCATGCGCGACATGGTACCGAACCATGTGTTCCAACTGCTGGCCCTGACTGCGATGGAGCCGCCGACATCATTCGCCGCTGACGCGGTTCGCAGCGAAAAAACCAAGGTGCTCAATGCGGTTCACCGAGTCAACGCGGCGAGCGACAGTGTTCGCGGCCAGTACACCGCGGGGCAGCGTGACGGAAAATCATTGCGTGGCTACCGCGAAGAAGACGGTGTCGAGGCGACGAGCACGACCGAGACCTTTGTCGCCATGAAACTCGGTGTCGATAACTGGCGTTGGTCGGGGGTGCCTTTCTACCTGCGAACGGGCAAGGCGATGGCCAAACGCAGCAGCGAGATCGTGATCCAGTTCAAGCGCCCGCCCTTGTCGCTGTTTCGGGATACTGCTACCGAGGCGCTGACACCCAATGCGCTGGTGCTTAAACTGCAGCCCGACGAGGGCGCTGCACTGATGTTCGGCGCGAAAATTCCCGGGCCGACCATTTCCATCGGCCAGGTCCACATGGATTTTCATTACAAGGACTATTTCCAGAACGCACCGAGCACCGGCTACGAGACACTGATTTACGACTGCATGATTGGGGACGCCACGCTTTTTCAGCGCGCCGACAATGTGATTGCCGGTTGGCAGATCGTCCAGCCGATACTTGATTATTGGGCCAATGAGCCCGAAGCACCGCTGACGCAATACGCGGCTGGATCCGAGGGTCCGCCCGAGGCAAGCGCCCTGTTAAAGTCGACAGGACGCAGTTGGAAGTCACTGCTCTAAAGGCTGCGCCAGCGCGTTGTTGACACCATCTAAATAGATTCAGGACAAGGAGAGTCACTATGGAAGCGCATGAATCATCCGAGCTCATAGAGCATGCAGAACACGGTGGCGATAAAAACAAAAACCGCACAGCGTTAATGATCTCGATTTTGGCGATGGTACTGGCCGTCTCCAGCCTGGGCGGGTCAAATTCAGCCAAAGAAGCGACCCAGGAGAACATACTGGCTGCCAATGCCTATGCCTTCTACCAGGCCAAGGCGATACGCCAAACCTCTTTAAAGATCGCCGCTGCCGATTTGGAGTTGCAACTGCTGCGCGACCCCACCATGCCGGCAACTGCCAGGGAAGCCTTTCAGAAAAAGATCGACGAGTACAAGAAGACGGCCGACCGCTACGAGTCCGAACCCGAGACCAAGGAGGGAAAGAAGGAACTGCTGGCACGCGCTAAGGCGCATGAGGCGTCGCGCGACCACGCGCTGCGCCAGGATCCTTGGTTCGACTACGGCGAGGGCATGCTGCAGATCGCGATTGTCCTGCTATCGGTGTCTATCATTGGCTCCATACCGGCGCTGTTTCTGGCCGGCGGTGTGCTCGGCTTTTTGGGCCTGCTGTCGACCATCAACGGGTTCTTTCTGCTGTTCTGAGCTGTTGACGCCGACGCGGCTTTGATGCCAGCGCCAATTTTTGACTGATCCAAATTGGCAATCGGCAGATTTGGGCAATTTGACGCGGCGTCAATAGCTTGTTGGAACTACCTTTGTGCAATAGACGTACGACGAGTCGTGTAACATGAACGACAGTTGCGGAGAGCTGTCGAAATGGCCCGAATTACCCGAATTGTCATCACACACCACCAACTCCGACTTGAGCCACCATTCCCGGCCTCATGGGATTCTCAGCCCCGTACCCGCTTTCCGGCGACCCTCGTCCGCGTCTTTGATGAAGACGGACGCATGGGTGTGGGTTCTGGAGACGCTATGTTGGGCTTTGGCGATTACGAGCACCTGTTCGTTGGCCAGGAGGCCATGGAACTGAATCGACACCATGCGGTGTTGATGAACATCGATTTCCATGCTGGGCGGCCCTGGCCCTTGGATGTAGCGTTATGGGACCTGGCGGGCAAGACGCAAGGGCAAGCTGTGTGGAAGATGCTTGGCGGAAAGGCACCTCGACTGCGCGCCTATCAGTCCAGCGGTGTGCATCGGTCAACAGATGACATGGTTGGGGTGGCGACGCGATGCTTGGCCGCGGGCATCCCCGCACTCAAGGTGCGTTTCGGTCGCAGTGACTTAGCCGCGGACCTTGCCGCGTTGAGGGCGATGAGGGAAGCCGTGGGTGACCAATTGGATTTGATGGTGGACTGCAACCAAGGGTGGAGGATGCCTTGGGACACTGCGCCATCGTGGGACCTTGAGCACGCGCTTCAAGTCGCCAAGGAGCTTGAAAAGTTGCACGTGTTCTGGATGGAAGAGCCCCTGCATCGGGGGGACTACGAAGGTATGCGCGCTCTGCGAAATCGGGCGGGCATTCGTCTGGCGGGTGCCGAGTTCACCCGCGAGCCCTACGAATTGCGCGAATTGCTCGAGCGCGATTGTTTGGATGTATTTCAGCCCGATGCAGTTCTGACTGGTGGCATCACTGGACTCGCGCCATTCGCCCGTCAAGTCGCGGCAAGGGGCCGACTGTTCAGTTCTCATACGTGGGGAAATGGCTTGGGCATGATGGCCAACCTGCAGTTGATAGCCGGGACCTCAGGCGAAACCTATGTCGAGTGGCCACTGGATGCGCCTGAATGGTCGCCAGAACGACGTGATTACCTGCTGAAGTCTCCGCTGGAGTTGGATAGCCAGGGCTGGTTCACACTCCCGGATGCACCGGGGCTCGGCGTCGAACTCAATGAAGCGGTGCTTGAGCAAACGCTCAGCAAAACTGCTAGGTTTAAATGAGAGATCTCTGCCTGATGACTTCAAGATTGACATTGCAGCAAGTCCACGAGCTTGCCGTGCAAGCCTTGATTGCAAGCGGCGGGGACATCCGCCAAAGTGCTGTTATGGCGCAGTCAATTACTGAGGCTGAAGCCCAGGGTATCCGCAATGTCGGCTTGGCTTATCTGCCCACTTATTGTGAGCACCTGCTCTGTGGCAAAGTGGATGGTCATGCCATAGCGCGCACGGAAATTCTCGCCCCGGCAATCCTTGGGGTCGATGCTTCCAATGGATTTTCACACACTGCATTTTTGTTCGCGTTGCCAGAATTTGTATCGATTGTGCGTAGCCAAGGGATCGCCTTTATGACGATCAGGAACGCCTACTCGGCCGGCGTACTTGGCTGGTTCATTCACCGTTTTCTTGAGCACGGACTGGTTAGTCTGGCCTTTGCAAACGCCTCTGCCATGATGGCGCCGGTGGGTGGAAGAAAACCGGTCTTCGGGACCAATCCCTGGGGCTTTGGCGTACCCCAAGAAGGGGCCGAAGCCATCGTCGCCGACATGTCCAGCTCGGCAACTGCCCGGGTGAATGTGATAGCTGCTGCGCGAACCGGTGGCCCGATACCTGAAGGTTGGGCGATCGACGTGGATGGCCGCCCGACGACCGATCCCCAGGCAGCCTTGGCGGGAACCATGGCGCCGGCTGCGGGTCACAAGGGCTACGCTCTAGCTTTACTTGTCGACATCCTAATTGCAGGGCTGGGCGGCGCCAATTGGTCGTTCGAGGCCAGCTCACTGCTGGATAACTCTGGCGGCCCGCCTGGCGTAGGCCAATGCTTTATCGCCATTGACCCTGCACGCTGTGCACCCGGGTTCGCGGAACGCATCTCTCGACTCACACAGGCCATTTATGAACAGGAGGGCGCACGCCTGCCGGGCAAAGGGCGCGCCGATCATGTGGCCTATGCGAATGCTCACGGCGTTGAAGTGCCCGACGACCTGGTGACTGAGCTGCGCGCCCTGGCGCATCCAGGCTAATGTCTAGCGAAAAGATCTTGCTAGGCGTCTTGCAGTCCAATGGGCTTTTGCCGGAAAAGTCCTCCGATGCCTCGTATCTGGAGTTACTCACGGGGGGATTCTGGAATCGGGTGTACCGGCTGCGCAGCAAACAAGACAGCAAACTTGACTGGGTGGTCAAGCAGTTCGCCGATGTGCCTGCAAACCCAATGTTCCCGATTCTGCCGACAGCCGAATATGCAGCCTTGCAGTTTCTGCAAGATCGGCAATGCGCTCCCACGCCGATTGCGTTTATTACCGATAGTCCGGTAGGAAGTCTGCTGGTCTATGAGTATGTCAAGGGAAGCCATTGGAATGGTGACCTTGAAGCGACAGCCACTTTGCTCGGGCGAGTGCACAGCATCCCCATTGATCCTTTCGCCGCAAATGCCTTTCGCAAGCTACCAATTGATGCCCCCAACCTGCTAACGCATGCTGAAGTGATGTTGCAACGTCACGAAAGCGCCTTGAGTGACAGCGTTCGTGAGTTAAGCCCAAGAGTGTCCTTTGAAACCGTCCATCCGATCCGCAAAGGGGTATTGGTACACACTGACTGTGGGCCGGGCAATATCGTGAGCAGCCCTGATGGGTTGCGTCTGATCGATTGGCAGTGTCCGGGCATCGGAGACGGACTTCAAGATGTGTTGACGTTTGTGTCTCCTGCAATGCAGTTGCTTTATGGTTATCCGGTACTCACGTTGGCCCAGGAGCAACGATTTTTGGGGGCGTACTTTTCTGTCCTGGATGAGCACCCCACGGATGCGATGGAGACGTCTGAACGGCTGCGCATGACCCGAAGCAGTCACCATTACCGCTTCGCAGCGTATTGCGCCATGCGTGCGCAGGACACAGCCGGCTCCGACGAGAAAACGTCGCGCTTATACAGCGTCGCGCTTCAGGCTGAAATCCAAATGCTTCATCGTTTGCTGTCATAAGGTTTTTTCGCATGAAATCTATCGAGATGCACATTCATAGTTTCAGTCTGCGCTTTCAGTTCAAGTACCGACGTGACTTTGACGTTTTTAGCTACATTTCATTGGCTCAAGAACGAGGGTTCACCGGCGTCAACATCTCTGCGAATGGGCCGGGGTATCGGGACTTGGGTGGAACGACGTCCGAGCATTTCGCCAGCGTGCGGGCCTGCTTGCAGGCGCACAACATGGCCTGTGAAATTGACACCAGCGACACCCGCATCGATAACCTGCAGAAAATGCTGTCGGTTGCAAGCCAATTGGGGGCCGAGCGTTTGCGTGTTTACACCAAGTACGAAGCACCATTGTCCGAACAGATTGACTGGACCGTGCGTGACCTCCAGGCGATCGCGCCAGAAGCCGAAAGATTGGGCATCACGATCGTCTTTGAAAACCACGAGGATTTTCAGGGCGAGGTGATATCCCGCATACTGGCAGAGGTAAATCATCCTCGAATCAGGGCTCTGTATGACTACGGCAATTCGCAAATGGTGGGCGAAGACCCCTTGCAGGCATTACGGGCCATGCAAGCTTACATTGACGCAGTGCATGTCAAGGACCACGTGATCGTCAGTAGCGAAGGTCGCCCTTGGGTCCAGGGCGTTCCCTTGGGTCAGGGTTGTCTTCCCATCATGGAGCAGACCGAAGCCTTGTATGCCGGTGGACTACGCCGTTTTTGCTTTGAAAATGTTTGGGGCTATGTCGCCAAGTTCAAAGCTGAAAATCTACCCGCGACTGCTGCCTTTAGCCTGAAGCACCAACATGGATTGCTTGACGGTGCTCTGTTGCCACAATCCGAAGCCTTGCAACAAGAGTGGCAGGCATTTGAATTGGGTTGGCACTGGTACCAGAACGCGCTCAGATCGGCAGGATTTGTGATCGAACGACAGTAACTGGAACAGCATCTTGGTTCAGGGCTGGGGCTTAGATGTCCCGCTTAGCTGTCCTTCTTGCGCTGCATTGCATCAAGGCGCACACCGGGCCTCGGAGGTCATTCACCCCCCACCGGTTTTTGTTGCAGGACCGCCGTCTTTGGACTTTCGAAGCAGGCACGGCACAGCGGCCAGGTCGACGCCACGGCGACAAGACCGCTCACCGCGCAGATCAGCGCAGCGGTCGGGGCGCCAAGACGCTGCGCGAGCCAACCAATGGCAAGAAAGCCCAAGGGCCCGACGCCGATGCACATGGTCATCAGGCCCATGACCTCCAAGCGTCTGTCGGCCGGCGCGTTGTTGTACACCAACGTCGGTTGCATCACTGCGAAACCGGCCTGCGCAATGCCGATGACAAAAAGAATGGCACTGGTCAGCACCACTTGATGACTCCAGGCGAAGCCAATCTGCAAGACCAGAAAAAGCAGGACAGCCCCAAGATACACCGGACCATGGCGCAGACGCCGCGCGATCGAGGTCAAAGTCAACGCGCCCAGCAGCGAGCCTATACCGTCCAGACTGGCCAGCAGGCCCACGCCCTGCGCGTCAAGGTGAAGCTGGTCGCGGCCAATCACTGGAATCATGCTCAGCACTGGCCAGCCAAACAGGTTGAAAAGCACTGTGATCCACAGGGTGGCCTTAAGCGGGCGGGATTCGCGTGCTGCGCGCAGGCCGCGCAGCAAAACATCTCGGATCGTCGCTTTGGAGGCAACTGCGTCAGTTGGCGGCGGGTCGACCAAGCCACCAAGCGCCGCGAGCACCGGCAGGTAAAGCAGCGTTATGCAGAGCAACACGACCGGCAGGCCACCGAGCGCCAGCAGCAGACCGCCCAGCATGGGGCCGACCAGGCGGCAGGCATTAGAGGCCACTGCATCCAGGGACATGGCCTGCACCATGCGCCCGTGCCCGGCCAGATCACCCATCAGCGCACGGCGCAGAGGCATGTCGCCGGCCCAAACGATGCCGTTGATGAAGCTGGCCACCGCCAGGTGCCAAACCTCGAT
>CALPLW020000038.1 GCA_943324505.2 Comamonas sp. lk | reverse complement strand
ATTTACCTGAACGAGACCACGCGCCACGCCGATGTGATCCTGCCCGGCCTGTCGCCGCTGGAGGACCTGCATTACGACCTGGCGTTTCCGCAGCTGTCCTGGCGCAACCATGCCCGCTACAGCCCGCCGGTGTTTGAGCGCACCCCTGGCCAGCCCGAAGAGTGGGAAACACTAACGCGGCTGGCCGCCATCGCCCGCGGCCAGGGCAGCGGCCTGGATGCCGGCGCGCTGGACGACGCCCAGTTTGCTGACGAGGCGCAACGCCTGTACGGCGCCCACGCCGAAGCCGTGGTGCAGGCCACCCAGGGTCTGCGCGGGCCGCAGCGGATGCTGGATGCGGCACTGCGCGGCGGCCCCTATGGCGAAGGCTTTGGTGAAGGCTTTGGCGCCCGGCCCGAGGGCCTGACGCTGGCCAAGGTGATGGCCGCCAACCCCAGCGGCGGCATTGACCTGGGCGAGTTGCAGCCGCGTATTCCCGAGATGCTGCGCACCCCCAGCGGCAAAATCGAGCTGGCGCCGCCCAGCCTGCTGGCTGACCTGCTGCGCGCTGTGGCCGACCTGGCGCGGCCCGCGCCCGAGCTGGTCATCATTGGCCGCCGCGACGTGCGCAGCAACAACAGCTGGATGCACAACCTGCCGGTGCTGGCCAAGGGCCCGATGCGCTGCACCGCGCTGGTTCACCCCGGTGATGCAGCGCGGCTGGGCCTGCAGGACGGCAGCCTGGCCGAGATCAGCAGCCAAACCGGCCAAGGGGCGCGCCATGTGCAAGCGCAGGTGCAGATCAGCGCCGAGATGATGCCCGGCGTGGTCAGCCTGCCGCACGGCTGGGGCCATGACCAGCCCGGCACCCGGCTGCAACTCGCCGCCCAACGTCCCGGCGCCAACCTGAATGCGCTGCTGGACGACCAGTGGCGTGACCCGCTGTCAGGCAACGCGGTGCTGGGCGGCATGGCCATCACGCTGCGGGCGCTGGCGACAGCGGCGTGATGGCCCGTGAGCGTCTCGGCCCCGGTGAGCGTCTCGGCCCCGGCCAGACGGCGCCGCCGGGATATCAGGTGCCGATCAAGCCGCCATCCGATTTGCGAATGACCAGGGTGGCTGAGCGCGGTCGCCCGTCGGGCCGGTAATCGGGCCAGTTAGCGTACTTTCGTGGTTCTGCCGGGTCACTGCGTTCACTCGGTGTTTCACCCGGGTGCTGAATGCTGATGAACATGGTTCTGCCATCCGGCGTCAGTGTGCACCCGGTGATTTCACAGTTGGTGGGGCCGGTGAGGAAACGTCGGGTTTCTCCGGTCGCAGGGTCGCAGGCCAGCATCTGGTTGTTGCCGATGTTTTTCAACTCCCCGGCATACATGGCAGCCGCGGCGACATCGGTCTGAATCCACAAGACGCCCCGCTTGTCCAGGACGATGCCGTCCGGGCAGGCGTAAATATCGCCCTTGATATTGCCTTTGGCTTCCGCACGGGCGTTGGCAGGATCACCGGCCAGAACAAGATGGTTCCACACAAATCCGGCGCCATCAAAATCGCCGTCTTCTTTCCAGCGGATGATCTGGCCCATGGCGTTGTTGGCGCGTGGATTGGCGGCATCAATACCGGGCTGGTTGGGCTGGCCGCGGCTGCTGTTGTTGGTCAAGGTGCAGTACACCCATCCGCTTTGCGTGTCGATCGTCAGCCACTCGGGCCGGTCCATTTTGGTGGCCTTGAGGGCATCGCTGGCTTGGCGAGCCTTGATGACCACTTCGCCCTGATCGGCAAAGCCATTGGCGGCAGTCAGCGGACCCTGGCCATGCACCAGTGGCAGCCACTGGCCGCGTCCATCCGCATCAAAGCGGGCCACATACAGCGTGCCGTGGTCCAGCAAATCGCGGTTGGCCTTGGCACCCCCTGGTGCAATTTTGTCGCGGCTCACAAACTTGTAGATGTACTCAAAGCGCGCGTCTTCGCCTGAATAGACAACCGCCCGGCCATCTTTGGTAACACCCACCCAGGCACCCTCATGCGCAGCGCGTCCCATCGCCGTGCGTTTGACCGGCGTGCTGGTGGGGTCCATCGGATCAACCTCCACGACCCAGCCAAAGCGATTGGGCTCATTGGGGTTTTTGGCGGCGTCGAAGCGCGCATCAAACTTGTCCCACTGGTAGGCGCCGTCTTTGCGCGCACCCCAGCGTTTCTGGTGATCGGACAGGCTGCTTCCATGCCCAAAGTAACCCATCCAGTTCTCTTCGCCCGACAAATAGGTGCCCCAAGGCGTCTGGCTACTGGCACAGTTGTTCAGCGTGCCCAGCACGGTGCGCCCCGTGGGGTCGGCGGCGGTCTTCATCATGGCGTGGCCGGCCGCGGGGCCCCCCACAGAAAAAGGGGCATCCATCGTGAAGCGCCGTGCAAAGCGCGATGGCCGCACCATTTGCCAGTTTCCACCTGTCAACTCAACTTCGTATACCGCCAGGCCGTGGGCATTTTGCGACTTCTTCACCTTCTCGGCGTTCATGTTGTTGAAGCCGCCCACATGCAGCAGGCCGTCATCGGTGTACTCGTGGTTGATCGCAATCAGGCCACGCGTTGAACTGCCCTCCAGAGGAAAAAACTCGACGCCGTCATGGTGCATGCCCATTTGCACCGCCTGATCTGCCGCAGAGTTGGAGGCGTCAAATTTGAAGGGTGGCATGTTGCCGGGTATACCGACAGGTTCGCCCCAGGCCGCAATCGCAGTGGCGATGTAGCCGTCAGGCACCGCCAACTTGTCTCCCATACCGACAGGTATCCCTTTGAAACCCAGTTTGGGGCCGCTCGCCAGTGCGCTCGAGGTGGCGCATCCCGCCAGCGGCCCCATCGCGGACAGCAGGGCCGCAAGGGCACCGCCACGCAGCACAGTGCGCCGTTGCGGGTCTGACACATCGTGAATACTGGGATTGGTCGAGCGGTTGCTGTCCTCCATGGAACTGAAGTCTTTGGCCATCTTTGCTGCTCCTCGTTATTGGCGGTCAGGTCAGGAATTCCAACCATGTGCCGCAAACTCTATCATGATGCAGACTTGGCAAAGCTTCACGCAAGACGGTCTGGCTGAGACGCTGATTGCGGGAGCTCCGGCCCGGTGAAGTCTCAAGCGGCATAGCGGACGCGGTGGTCCTGGAAGTAGGCCATGACCCGCTCAGGCGTGCTGTCGAGCATCGCCATGTGTTCATTGGCGGCCTCGCGTAGCCTGGCTTTGGTCCGCACAGTCACTCTCTTACCCATTTCCTGCTTCAAGTCCGCGTCGAGCCGCTCTTCGGGGTTGAGCTCCGGGCTGTAACTGGGCAGATAGAACAGTTCAATTTGCGCTTGCCGCTCAGCCACCCAGGTCTTGACGACTTTGCTGTGATGCACGCGCAAGTTGCCCAGAATCAGGAACACTTTCTTGCCTGCGTCTTTGATCAAGGCCGCCAGGAATTCGATGAGTTTGTCCGCATCAAAGGCGTCGTCAATGATCATCCAGCGCGTTTTGCCCTGGTTGGTCACGGTCGCGATCATGGAGAGCTTGTGGCGGGTGGAGCCGATGGTCTTGGCCACCGGTGTCTTGCCAGCAGGCGCGAAGCTTCTGCCCCGTACGTCGGTGTTGACCAACGCAGTCTCATCGCCCCAGTGAATTTCGGCGCCTTCCATGCGGGCCCGCTGCTCTATGCCGGGATACTCGCCCGCCAGCCATGCCTGTACAGCCTCGGGGTTTTGTTCGTAGGCGCGTTTGATGGGCTTTTGGGGAGTGAAGCCCCAGCGCTTAAGGTATTTGCCAATGCTGCGAACGTGCAGCTTGATCCCGTATTCCTGCTCAATGAGCTGGCCAACAGCCGCCCGACACCACAGCAATAAGTCCATCTTGAGCTCCCCCCGCGTCACAATAGTTGTCGCCTCCATAGAACCAAGAACCCGGGGGCGGCGATGAAGGACAGAAGTTGGCACGATACGGACAAACATTCAAGGACCGGGCGGTTGCGCGGTTGTTGCCGCCTGAAAGCGCGGCATTGGAGCTGGTGGCTACGGAGGTTGGCGTGGGTGCGGGAACACTACAGCGCTGGCGCGATGATGTTCAGTCCATGCCCGCCCGAGGGCGGGCATGGACTGCGGCGGCGCGTTTGCAGGCTGTGATCACCACGGCGGCGATGCCCGAGGCCGGCAAGAGCGCCTGGTGTCGCGAGCAAGGCATTTACCCCGCCGAGTTGGAGAAATGGTGCGCCAGCGCTGCAGGCGCGTTGAGCGACCCACAGGATGCCAGGGCCACCCCACAGGCCACGCGCAAAGACCGCACGCGCATCAAGGAACTCGAGCGTGAGCTGCTGCGCAAAGACCGCGCCCTGGCCGAAACAGCAGCCCTGCTGGTCCTGTCAAAAAAAGTCACGGCGATCTTCAACAAAGGCGAGGACGCATGATCCTCATTGAAGATCGCCGTAGTCTGGCTGCTGACATCGCCGCCGCGCACTGCGCAGGCGCCCGGTTACGCCTGGCCTGTCAGGTCGCCGGCATAGACGAGCGCACCTTGCAGCGCTGGCGGGCGCACGCCGGACTCACAGAGGGCGATGGCAGGCCGCAGGCGGTACGACCCGCCCCAGGCCATGCGCTGAGCGAGCAAGAGCGCATGCGCGTGCTGGAGGTGGCCAACGAGCCACGCTTCTGCGCCGTGCCGCCTGCGCGCATCGTGCCCATGTTGGCCGACGAAGGCATCTACCTGGCCAGTGAATCGAGCTTTGCCCGGGTGATGCGTGCCCAGGGACAGACCGCACACCGAGGACGCGCCAAGGCACCCCACCCGGTGCGGCCGCCCACGACACACATTGCCACTGCTGTGCGCCAGGTTTGGTGCTGGGACATGACCTACTTGCCCGCTGTCGTGATGGGGCGCTGGTTTCACCTGTACCTGATTCTGGATTTGTACAGCCGCAAGATCGTGGGCTGGGAGGTTCACGACAGTGACCACTCCGACCACGCCATCCATCTGGTACGGCGCACAGCGCTGGCCGAGGGCATTGCTGCCCTGACTGTCAAACCGGTACTGCACGGCGACAACGGCTCGACACTCAAAGCCACCACGGTGCTGGCGATGCTGAACTGGTTGGGCGTGAAGCCTTCGTACTCTCGCCCTCGGGTCAGTGATGACAACGCCTACGCCGAAGCTTTGTTTCGTACCGCCAAGTACCGCCCAGAGTTCCCGGCCAACGGTTTCGCCGATCTGGAGGCAGCACGCACCTGGGCTGCCGGATTCGTGCACTGGTACAACGTTGAGCATCGCCACAGTGGCATCCAGTATGTGAGCCCGGCGCAGCGCCATGACGGCCAGGATCAGGACATTCTGGCAGCGCGTCACACGCTGTACACCCAAGCCCGCGCGCTCAATCCGGCTCGCTGGTCAGGCAAAACGCGTAACTGGTCACCCACTGGCCCGGTAACCCTCAACCCTGAGCGCGACAGCGTCATCCGAGACTACTCGGAAGACAAACCTATTCAGCAGTTTGCTGCATGAATGAGGCGACAACTACCTTGACACGCGCCGAGCTGCTCTGGGCGCTTGTCGATGATGGTGCGCTGGATGTTCTCCTCTTAGGCCGCACTGAGCGCGCGCCCTAAGCCTGGGGTGCGCCCACGCAGTGCCGGCCGGATGGCAGGCCAACCACCCACCTCAAAGAGGTCGATGCAGGCCCGCACTCCCGGGTGGCTCAAGCCAGTCAACGACACAATCTGCATGACACCCATTGCCTTCTTATGCAACCTCACGACTTGCTTGCGCCGCTCGTAGAGTTGCTCCAGTGTTTGCTTTCGTGCATTTTCTTTTTCCACGAACGTTGGAGCAGGAAAATCCAGGAAAGTTGATATTTCATTGGGCCGCTCGGTTAAACACTGTCTGATGCAGGGAGGCTCAAGGTCAGACCAGAGGCACTGACAACCTCAACCACAAGTTGCCGGAACCATTGGTGCGCCGCGTCCTCTTGCTGACTGTCGTGGTACAGAATGGAGACGTCCAGGGCGGGTAAGGCGATCGGACTGGGCACCACCTGCAATGGCAGCTGCCGGGCTAATGCAGTTGCCAGACTGGCCGGCAATGTGGCGACATGGTCAGTCTCCAGCAGCAGGGGTGGCACTGCCAGGTAGCTTGGCAAAATGATGGATAAACGTCGTTGAATCCCTCGCTCGGCCAGAACACGCTCCAAGGTCGCACTGTAAGACCCCTGCGATACCGAGGCCACACCCACATGGGTGCTGCGCACAAACGCGTCCAGATCAAAGCAATCGGCGTCGGGGTGACCGCGCCGCATCACGCACATCACCGGCTCAATGAACAGGCGGCGCGTGCGCAGTTCTTCAGGCGCCTCATGGTAGTAGCCGATGGCGAAGTCGGCCTCGCGCTCCACAAGCATCTGCAGACGCCGGTAGGGGTTAGGTGGGATGACCCTGAGGGTGGCCTGCGGGGCCTGCCGAGCCATTTCCCTTGCCAAACCGGGCAGAAGCAAAAACTGAATGTAGTCAGAGGCCAGCAGTGAGTAGCTCCGTGTGGTGCGGGCAGGATCAAACACCATGTCGCCATCGGCCAACCGCGCCCACAGCCCCAAGGCACCCGCCACCTGGGCTTGGACCGCCCGCGCTTTGGCGGTCGGCACCATCCCGCCGCCGGTCCGCACCAGCACCGGGTCCTGCAGCACGGCGCGCAAGCGCCGCAGCGCAGCGCTCACACCGGGCTGGCTGACGCCCAGTTCATGAGCAACCCGGGTGACGCTCCCGTGTTTGATCAACAGGTCAAGATAAATCAGCAGATTGAGATCGGGTTGTCGCACAGGCCAATATTACTGTTGTTTATGTGTACTATCTCGCCCCGTGGCTTGATGGCCGCCGGCCCGGGTCCTAGACTCCAAGTAGCCCAAGCCAAACATATCTTGAACGCCCACACAAACACACCCCACCAGAGTCCATCCCATTGGTACGCTCGTGCGCCCATTCTGGTATGGGGCGGCGGCGCCATTGGCGGCACCGTAGCCGCCTTTCTAGCGCGGGGCGGGGTTCCCGTCATGCTGGTGGACATCGTTGCAGAACACGTAGAAGCCAGCCGCACAACGGGGCTGCAGATTGAGGGCCCTGTGGCACAGTTTCAACAAGTGCTTGGCGCCGCAACCCCTGCCGAGCTGACGGGTCAATTCGACTGTATTTTGCTGGCGGTCAAGGCGCAGCACACGGCAGCCGCCGCAGGGCAACTGGCCCCGCATCTGAGCGCAAACGGCGTGGTGGTGTCTTTGCAGAACGGCTTGAATGAAAGACAGATCGCCGACAGGATTGGTGCCCAGCGAACCGTTGGCGCTTGTGTCAACTTCGCCAGCGATTACCTCGAGCCAGGGCGCATCAGCTTCGGCAATCGCGGCGCAATCAAAATCGGCGAGATGTCACTCGGCCTGAGCCCGCGGGTGCAGTCGCTGGCCGAATTGCTGCAAGTGTTTGATACCGACACCCAGGCCGTGGCTGATGTCTGGGGTTACAAATGGAGCAAGCTCGCTTATGGCAGCCTCTTGTTTGCGACGGCGCTGGCCAATGAGTCCATGAGCGAAACACTGGCTGACCCGCAACACCAAGCCCTGCTGGCCGCCTTGGCTCGCGAGGTGACCACGATCGCCTTGGGGACCGGGGTCACGCCGGTCGGGTTTGACGGCTTCGATCCAGCGGCGTTCAGCGCTGAGGCCGGTGCCCCACAAGCGGCAGTCGCCCTGGCAAATATGGCCGATCACTACCGCCGGTCGAGTAAGCAGCGCAGCGGGGTCTGGCGCGATCTGGCCGTGCGCAAGCGCAAAACCGAAGTCGACACCCAGATCGCAGAGATCGTTCGCGTGGCCCAGGCTCAGGGTTTGCGGGCGCCCGTGACGCAGATCCTGATACGACTGATCCAGGAGGTGGAACAAGGCACTCGTATGATCGACCGCGCCAATTTGCTGGCCTTTGCCAACGAAGTTGCCGCCTTACCGCCACGGACTTCATTATGACTATGACCAAGGAACTCCAAGGGCCGTCGTTTGCCGGGCAAACCGTGGCCATCACCGGTGCCTGTGGCGCTTACGGTCAGGACCTCGCCCAAACTTTTCACAAGCTGGGAGCCCGGCTCGTGCTGAGCGATCTGGCCCCGGTGATGCACCCGCTGCCCGGCTTGCCGGACGGATCGTTTCACTACCTGCAAGCCGACCTGCGCGAAGCCGCCGGCACTGAGTCGCTGGCAGACCGGCTGCTGGCACTCGGAACGCCCAACGTGCTGGTCAACAACGCCGGGCTGTTCCCCTTTGTCGACTTGCTCGACACATCGCTGCAGACCTGGGACGACATTCTGGGCGTGAACCTGCGCACACCCTTTCGCCTGATGCAACGCGTTGGTGCTGCCATGGCCCAACGGGGTTCGGGCGCCATTTGCAATGTATCGTCAGGTGCCGCCAGCGTCGTGCGCGACAACGGGGCTGTTTATGGTGCCTCCAAGGCCGCCCTGGAGCAACTGACTCGCGCCTTCGCGGTGCGACTCGGCCCGGCCGGGGTCCGGGTGAATGCGGTGCGACCCGGGTTGCGCCATGACACCATGAACGGAATGCCAGACCAACACCTGCAACGGGTCGGCAGCACCGTGCCCTTGCGCCGTTTGGCGCAGCCAGGTGAAGTGACGGGCGTGGTGGCTTTCTTGTGCTCAGAGGCGGCTGCCTTCATCACCGGCGAGACCCTGGCGGTCGATGGCGGTAACAGCATCAACCGACGGATCCCAATATGACGACCGAAACCGACGTGACCAGCGACTTGATGCGCAAGATCCGGGGCTGGATCGAGATGGAGACGCCGTCGCACGACCAGGCTGCCGTCGCCGGCCTGATGAAGCTGGTGGCGACCGACGCAGTGGCCAGCGGTCTGACGGCCGACCTGCGAGAGGTCAGCGCCTCCAGCGGCCCGCTCCTGGTCGTCAGCAACCGCCGCCCCGCTGACACGCGACCTGGCATCCTGGTGCTGGCGCATCTGGACACGGTTCACCCGGTCGGCATGCTATTGCGCAACCCATTCCGAATTGAAGGCGACCGCGTCTTCGGTCCCGGTAGCTACGACATGAAAGCCGGTGCCTGCGTTGCCTTGGAGGCGCTCAAGCGGGTCACGGCACGCGGTGATTTCCACCTACCGGTGGACATGCTGTTTGTGCCTGACGAAGAAATCGGTAGCCCAGCCTCCCGCCCTGAGATCGAACGCGCGGCCGCTAACGCGCGCTATGCCCTGGTGGCTGAGCCGGCACGCGCAGGTGGCCACTGTGTCACCGCACGCAAGGGCATTGGCGCGGTCCGGCTGGGTGTTTTTGGCTGTAGCGCCCATGCCGGACTGCAACATGCCATGGGCCGCAATGCCATCCGTGAACTGGCTCACCAGGTGCTGGCCCTGGAAGCCATGACCGATTACGCACAGGGCATCACCGTCAATGTGGGTCGTGTCACGGGCGGTACCGCGGTGAATGTGGTCCCCGAGCAGGCCTCTCTGGTCGGCGAATTTCGCGTGCCGACCTTGGCGCTGGCCAATGAGATGCACGCCCGGGTGCTGGCACTGCAACCGGCCACGCCCGACGTCCGTCTGAACATCGAAGCATGGGTCAATCGACCCCCCTATGAGCGGAGCACTGGCACGGCGCAGTTGCTGGCCCAGGCGCAGCAGCACGCGGCTGCAGCCGGTTTTGCGTTGGTAGAGGCGCCGATGACTGGTGGTGGCAGCGACGGTAACTTTACGGCAGCGATGGGGGTGCCCACGCTGGATGGGCTGGGCGTGGCCGGTGATGGGGCCCATGCGCTGCATGAGCATTTCCTACTGTCTTGCCTCCAGCCCCGACTTGATTTTTGGACAGGCATGCTGTCCGGCTTAAGCTGAGCGCGCCCCGAAGCCAATACACGACCACCCAAACATCCACCCACGTTTTGAAACTGAAAAGGACTGACCATGCTGAAAACTACTCCTGTCTCCACGTCCCGCCGGACTCTGGTTAAGGCAGCTTTGATTGCACCCCTTGCGCCTTTGGCATCTTTGGCATCTTTGGCCCCAATGCTCGCCCATGCCGACGGGCCTTACCCCGGGCAAACCGTCAAGCTGGTGGTGCCGTTCCCAGCCGGCGGCAACACGGACATCATCGCGCGCATCCTGGCCAAGACCATGGCCGAAGACCTGCGCCAACCCGTGGTGATCGATAACAAGGCGGGTGCCGGTGGCAACATCGGCGTCGACATGGTAGCCAAGGCCGCACCCGATGGCTACACCCTGGCGTACAGCACGCTATCCACCTACGCGCTCAACGTCGGCCTGTACAGCAAATTGCCCTACGACCCGGTCAAAGACCTGCTGCCGGTGGCCTTGACCATCGAAGTTCCCCTGGTGCTGGTGGTGCCCAGCAGCAGTGGCATCCGCACACTGCCTGAGCTGCTGCGCCAGCTCAAAGCCCAGCCGGCTCGCGCCAATTACGCATCCGCCGGTAACGGCACGTCCAGCCACATCGCCTGCCACCTGTTTGCGAGCATGGCCGGTGTCGAGGTGCAGCATGTGCCCTACAAAGGCACTGCCCCCGCCATGACCGATCTCATCGCGGGCACGGTGGCCTTCGCCATGGACGCGCCATCGGTGGTCAACCCCCTGATCAAAGCGGGTCGCCTGAACGCTATTGCGGTGGCTGTTCCGAAACGGATGAAAACCCTGCCCGACATCCCCACCTTTGACGAAGCCGGCTTGAAGGGCTACCGGGCTTATTCCTGGAACGCGATTTGGGCACCAGCCGGCACGCCAACGACGATTCTGGATCGCCTGAACGCCTCGGTCAACAAAGCAATGGCTGATCCGGCCAACCAGCGACAGATCGACGAAGCGGGCGTCGTGGCCTACCCGGCCATGAGCCGCAGTCAGGTTGAGGCCTTTATGAAGGCCGAGTACGACACATGGGTGCCCCTGGTCCGTGCAATGAAGGTCAGGCTGGACTGAGGCCTGCACAGCAGACGAGCCAGAGTGTCGCTCAGTGCTTGTGGGCAGTGGCCATTGGCGCAGTAGCCACTGGCACCTTCAGCTCCAGCCGGCTCTCGACGCCCTTCGCATCCTTGAACACCAGCGTCAGTGGGATGGTGCTGTCCTTGGGCAGGGCGGCTTTGAGGTCCATCAGCATCAGGTGGTAGCCACCGGCCTTGAGTTCCACCGTCTTGCCCGCAGGCAGGTCCAGGCCACCGGCGACTGCCTTCATCTTCATGATGTCGCCCTCCATCTTCATTTCATGGACTTCGGTCACACCCGCCACGGGCGACGAAGCTGCCACCAGTTTGGCGCCGTCTCTCGCGGTGAGCTTCATGAAGGCGCCGGTGGCCTTCTGGCCTTGTACGCTGGTGCGCACCCAGGCGTCTTTCACGTCGACGGATTGCGCATGCACGATGCTGCCCATCAGAGTCGCGGCAAATATCAAAGTCTTTAAGGTCATGGGAAGTTCCGAATAGTCGTAAATAAAATAATCAATGTTGATGGCCTGCAGCGCTGGACTCGATCACATCGAGCAGCGCGGCTGGAAATTTGAGGCCCTTGGTTGAAGCCCCTGACGCCGGCACCTCCACCCAAGGGTTGAACCCCTTGCTACAGGTCTGCATCACCTTGAACCACAGCGGGCCCGCCTTGTCAGGCAAGCCCCCGCGCAGCACAAACTCGTCGTAATGGGCGTCTGGCAATGCATGCTCAGGCGAAGTCGCGGTCCAGGTGATTTCGCCCACATCTTCCTCGACCTTGCGTCCGTGGTCTGTGTACGGCCTGTCCAGCCTGGCCCTTTTGATCGACAGCGCCCACCCGGCCTTAGGCATGGGCTTGGCGCCCTGGAACCCAGCAGGTAGCGTCACCTGGATAGCCGTGGTCGGCTCACCCTCACAGCCGTGACCTATGCGCAGGGCAGCGCGGTAGCTTTGGCCGGCCAGTGCCGCCGGCTCCAGAAGAACAACATGAGCAAAACCCACAGGGCAGGCCAGCACGACCGCCCAAGTAAAACACTTTTTCCACATGGGGAAACCTCCAAAGAAATAAGAAGAAAATAGGCCGCCAGCCCTTATCCAGCGGGCTGTTGGCGCTATCAATTCGATAGTTCAGGAGGCGTTGGGCGGTCCGCGTGCGGGCAGCGGCGCGGCGCTTTGGGTCGTGACAACCAAGCCGGGTCTGAGCGACACGCCGTGGGTCTGAGTTGGGGCCAGCCCCGTGTGATTCGAAATGACAGGCGGTGGCGCAGCCACCGAGGCGCACAGCGGACAGTCCAGCGTCGCGCCGGCAGGAACCTCACCACCGTCACCTGGGTTCACCAGCAGCTGCATCACCCCTGCGCCCGAGCAGACCAGCGCGAAGCTCTTGGGCTGGGCCAGCGGCGAGGCGATCGCGACCCCGGTCACCAACACCAACCAGACCAGCACCAGGCGGGCCAGCAGGGTCGCGTTGCGTATGGACTGCAAGGTAGACATGAGACGGAATTATGGCACCCGCAATCCGTCAAACCATGGGACAGCGCGGCCAACCTGAATAGGCTTGATGTGTGTCAAAGACAGGTCGCCAGTGGTCGGGCACGATCCAAGCTTCATTTCACAAGATCACCGACATGCATCCAAAACTCGCCGCCCCCTACAAAACATTGCTGGTGGCGCAACGCACCAGTCTGCTCGAGCAGCGGGCCAACTTGCGCGGTGGCGCTGTCGGCCGGGCTGAGGCCTCGGCCGAGCATTTTGGTCAGAAAGAGGATTCCAGCGCCCAACTCAACACCGAGCGCGAGCTGGAATTTGCGCTGGATGCACGCGAAAGCGCCGAGCTCAACCAGGTGCAGGCCGCCCTAGACCGCATCGCTGCCGGCAGCTATGGGGTCTGCATTGATTGCGGCACCGATATTCCGGCTGCGCGCCTGTATGCCACGCCCGAAGCCGAGCGCTGCATCGCCTGTCAGCAGATCACGGAGTAATGAGGGCGCTGGGTCATTGCGCAAGCCCACTCAAGCGGGCGGTACGACTTCCTGCTCAATCGCGCCGCAAACGCTGATCCCGTCGCGCCCCTTCATGTCGATGCGGATGGTGTCGCCGTATTTCATGAAATCAGTGGCGGGCTGGCCATCCTGAATCGTCTCGATCGTTCGCTTTTCGGCAATGCAACTGTAGCCATGGCTCGGGTCCCGGTTGCTGACCGTGCCTGAGCCGACAACAGACCCTGCGCGCACGTTGCGGGTCTTGCACAAATGGGCAATCAACTCACCAAAGTGGAAACTCATCTCCGGTCCGGTTTCGCAAAGCCCGACGCGACGACCGTTCCAGGTACTCTGCAGCGTCAGGTGCACGCGGCCCTGCACCCAGGCAGGGCCCAGTTCGTCCAGCGTCACCGCCACCGGACCAAAGGCAGTCGCCGGTTTGCTCTGCACAAAGCCAAAGCCCTTTGCCAACTCAGACGGAATCAGATGGCGCAGGCTCACGTCGTTGGCCAGCATCAGCAGCCGGATGCCGTCTAGCGCTTGGCCGGGCGACACACCCATGGGCACATCGCCCGTGATGACGGCTAGTTCGGCCTCAAAATCGATGCCAAAGGCCTCGCTGGCGCAGACCACCGGGTCACAGGGCCCCAGAAAATCGTCGCT
The DNA here is from genome assembly GCA_943324505.2 of Comamonas sp. lk. Lineage (GTDB taxonomy): Bacteria > Pseudomonadota > Gammaproteobacteria > Burkholderiales > Burkholderiaceae_C > Rhodoferax. Next base: position 4,512 of record CALPLW020000038.1, on the reverse strand, counting down.
TCCACCCTGGTACATCAGGGGATCGGTCGAAAAACTCGCGGGCATCTCGGTGTTCCGGGCGCGCCGCATCAGTTCAACGTGATTGAGGTAGGCCGAGCCATCAACCCACTGATAGGCCCGTGGCAGTGGCGCCATGCAGCGCCTGGCATCAAAGGGAAAAGCATAGCGCGCCTTACCCTGGTTGAGGGCGTCGGACAGGTCCTGCAGCTGGGGCGACAGAAAGTTCCAGTCATCCAAGACTTGTTGCAAGCGTTCCGCGATACCGGTCGCATAATGGGCGCTGGTCAGGTCACGCGACACCACCAGCAGTTGGCCGTCGCGGGAGCCGTCTTTGTACGTGGCAAGTTTCATGGTTGGGGCGGGTGGTGGCCCGCTTTGGCGTTAATCGGGTTTTAGGGCTTGGGACCATCATAAGTCGTCGCCTATCAGTCGTCTTAGTCATCGGATGAACATGTCGCAGCTACTGCATTCACCGTCACCAGGGGTTAGAGGTGCACCAAGTGGTCGCCCGAACTGGCAGACGCTGGCGGTGCTCTGCGCCATGGTGGCCATGGGGCATGGATACCTGCTGCAGCCGGACAGGGCGCGCCCGGTGCCGCTGCAAGTCTCTGCGTTGAACACCCGCGTGATTGAGCTGGGCGCCAACCTGGCCCCGGCGCCTGACAAAACGCCGGATAAAGCGCCGACTGTTAAGCCGGCCTCGGCGGACCTCAAACGTCCCACCCCACCCGTCGCCGGCGCCCAGACACCGACACCAGCACCAACACCGGCGCCCGTGGCGGCAATGTCGCCAGTTACGGCGACTGAGGCCGTTGCTCTAGCCACCGCTCCAACCGCACCCTCGCCCTTAGTGACCGCCAGCCCGGCCACCGCGCCAGAACCACTCCCCACGGCAATGCCAGCACAAAAGCCAGTTTCGGAGCCTGTGCCTGTGCCTGTAGCTGTAGCTGTAGCTGTACCGGTCCCGGCGCCAGTACCGGTGTCAGTGCCGGCGCCGCAGCAGTTGGCCAGCATCGCTCAGCCACCGCAGCCACCCCCAACACCCGAGCCCCCGGTGCCGTTAAGACCACCACGTGAGTCCGCACTCACACTCGGCACGGTGGCTGTGCCACCGCCGACACGGCTGCTGTACAGGGGGGAGTCCAACAAATTTCCATTTCGCGTGAGCGGGGAGCTGGTCTGGCGCCAGGACGGCCTGGGCTATGACGCCCGGCTGACGATGAGTGCCTTCGTTCTGTCATGGGTCTATACCAGCCGGGGCGAATTGGGGGCTCAGGGCTTGCTACCACTGCGCTATTCCGAAAAGCAGCGCAGCGAAGTAGCGGCACACTTTGAGCGCGACAAAGGGCGAATCAGTTTCAGTGCCAACACACCTGCTGTGCCACTGCTGACAGGCGCTCAGGACTTCCTGAGCGTGATGCTCCAACTGGCGAGCGTGATTGGCGGCGAGCCGGCGCGCTACCCCGTCGCAACGGCCATCACCGTTCAGGTCGCGGGGCCACGCGATGCCGAAGTGTGGCTTTTCACCGTTGAGCGCGAGGAAACCCTGCGCCTACCCGGTGGCGAGCAGGGCACTCTCAAGCTGGTACGCCATCCGCGCCGGCAGTTTGACCAGGAAGTGGCCATTTGGTTGGCGCCGGCCATGAACTGGTTGCCCGTTCGCCTGCGCATCACCGAACACAATGGCGATTACCTGGACCAGAAATGGGAATCGAGCCAAGCGCCCTCATGACGGCCCTGACGCTGGCCACCGCGCGCGACCAACCCTCGCAATTCGTCTGGGCGCAACCAAACCGATTGATGGATAATGAACCATGCACATGCTTTACGACTCTGAAACCTACTCAGTAACGCACATGCTGGCCAACGCGGTGCCCACCGAAAGCCCCTCCGGCGCCAGCCGCGACAGCGCGTCCCAGAGCGTGGTGGTGCCCACCTTGGCGCGCCACGGCTTTGAAATTGTGGACAAACGAGCCGGCAAAGAGGTGTACCTCGACGGCTCCTGGGCCGAACTGTTCCAACAGCACATCGTGGCCTGGCAGCTCAATACCCCGACCCAAGAAGAAGTTGAGGACACGCTGGAACAGTACGCTGAACTGGCACAAAACCCGGTCGTGGTGCACTGATCAGAATCTGTGCCATGCCGCTTTGCTGGCGCATTACCCAAGCCAGCCTGTATTCGGTACTGCTTGCGCTGTCAGCCTGCAGCAGCCCGCTCCCTACCCCACCAACCGACCCAGCGCCTGACCCAAGGCTGACGCAGCTGCGCCAACTGCTGCCGGCTGATGCGCTGCTGCTGGGTGAGCAACACGACGCGCCAGCGCACCAACGCATCCACCAGCAAGTAGTACAAGTGCTGGCAGCGCAGGGCCAACTGGCTGCCCTGGTGCTGGAAATGGCCAACCAGGGCGGCAGCACACGCGGCCTGCCAGCCCAGGCCACTGAGGCCGACATCCAGGCCGCCCTGCGTTGGGACGAACGCGCCTGGCCTTGGGGCACCTATGGTCCTGCCGTCGTGAGCGCGGTTCGTGCAGGCGTGCCGGTACTGGGCGCCAACCTGCCCATGAGCGCACTGCGCGCCACCACGCGCGACACAAGCCTCGACCAGCGCCTGCCCAGTGCCGCGCTGGCAGAGCAGCAGCAACGCATCCGCACCGGCCACTGCGACATGTTGCCCGAGAGCCAGATTGCGCCCATGACGCGCATGCAGATTGCCCGCGACCGTGCCATGGCCCAAACCATCACCGAGGCTGCGCAAGCCGGCCGCACCGTGCTGCTGCTGGCCGGTCACGGCCATGTGGCACCGGCGCTGGGCGTGCCGCAGCACCTGCCACCCACTTTTAAAGCAAAAACGGTGCTACTCCTTGCCAGTCAAGGTGATGCAGCTATAGAATCAATAGCAAAATTCGATCTGGTCTGGCCCACCGGCCCGATCCCGCCGCGCGATTACTGCGCCGAATTCAAGGCGACCCGCAAACCCTGACCCTATGCCCAAACAGATCCACCTCAACGCCTTCGACATGAACTGCGTCGGCCACATCCAGCAGGGGCTGTGGACCCACCCGCGCGACCAGTCGGCGCGCTACACCGACATCCAATACTGGACCGACTATGCGCGGCGACTGGAGGCGGGTCTGTTTGATGGCATTTTTCTGGCCGATGTGCTGGGCGTGTATGACGTGCTGGGCGGCAGCCCCAATGCCGCGGTGCGTGGCGCAGTGCAGGTGCCGGTGGGCGACCCAATGCTGCTGGTCCCGGCCATGGCCGCTGTCACGCAGCACCTGGGTTTTGGCGTCACCGCCAACCTGACCTATGAGTCGCCCTATCAGTTTGCCCGCCGCATGACCACGCTGGACCACCTGACCCAGGGCCGCATCGGCTGGAACATCGTCACCGGTTACCTGGACAGCGCGGCTCGGGCGGTTGGCCTGAGCGGGCAGACAGCGCATGATGACCGCTATGACCTGGCCGACGAGTACATGGCACTGGTCTACCAGCTGTGGGAAGGCAGTTGGGCCGACGACGCGGTGCGGCGGGACCGCGCCAGCGGCGTGTATGCCGACCCGGCCCGGGTGCGCCTGGTACACCACCACGGCAAGCAGTACCAGGTGGACGCCATGCACCTGGGCGAGCCCTCGCCGCAGCGCACGCCGGTGCTGTACCAGGCCGGCTCATCGGCTCGCGGCTCGCGCTTTGCCGCCACCCATGCTGAATGTGTATTTTTGAACGGTCAAAGCCTACCCGGCGTGCAAAAAATTGTGCAGGGGATCCGCACCCAGGCGGTGCAACAGGGACGGGCTGGCAGTGACATCAAGGTGTTTCTGGGTGCCACGGTCGTCACAGGCCGCACCGAATCCGAGGCGAAGGAAAAGTTCGCCGACTACCAGCGCTACGCCAGTTCTGAGGCCGCGCTGGTCCACGCCGCCGCCTCCATGGGCATCGACTTTGCCCGCTATGACTTGGACGAACCCATCGTCACCGACAAGAGCAACGCCATCGTCTCCAACGTGGAGGCTATGACGCGCAGCGCCGGTCCGCAGTGGACACGGCGGAAGTTGCTGGAACAAATGGTTCTGGGCAGCCGCCAGACGCCCTGGGTTGGCTCAGCCGAATCCATCGCCGACACGCTGATTAACTGGAGCGAGCAGGCCGATGTGGACGGCTTCAACCTGTCGCGCACCGTGGTGCCCGAGTGCTTTGACGACTTTATTGCACTGGTGGTGCCCATCCTGCAGGAGCGCGGCGCCTTTAAGACCGCCTATGCCCCCGGCACATTGCGTCGCAAACTGTTTGGCCAGGACCGGCTGCCGGCCAGCCATGCGGTGGCGCCGTACAGGTTTGCAGCCGACAAGAGCGGCGCTTAGCGGGCAATTCGCACCAAGTAGGTGCAGGGTTTCGACTACCATCTGCGCGTGCACCCGAAGCCTGTCGGTTCGGGGCCACTTTTTTGATTCAACCTGGATTCCACATGACATTTCTGAAAAACGCAGCATTTGCGCTGGCTGTATCGAT
>CALPLW020000037.1 GCA_943324505.2 Comamonas sp. lk | reverse complement strand
TCCGTTGAAACTGGCGCCCAGTCTAGCTTGCAGCCGGTTTAGGTCCTGTCAACTGCCGGAAATAGGTTTATTCAACAACGCGATGGTCATAACGGCTCTTGGTAATTGGAACTCGATTCAGATGGCTGACCGGTACGCCAACATCGCAGCGGAAGGTCAAAGGCAGTACCTTGGCAACTCTGGTGGGGCTGGCAAGCTGCAGCCACCAGCCCCACCGGCTTTGGTTTGAGTGAGGCACACAACGACCGGAGTATAAAAACCTAGTCTAGTGGTCGACGAGGAAAACATGCAGAAATGCTATTCCTGTCTTGTGTGTCGGAAACGTGCCGAAAAACACACAAAATCCACACAAAATCCACACAAAAGTACTGTAAAAGTATTGCAAAAGTATCGAAAGATACAAAGAATACTTGAGCTAAGTCGTTGATTCTAAAGGGAAATGTTGGGGTGGCTGATGGGGCTCGAACCCACGACAACAGGAATCACAATCCTGGACTCTACCAACTGAGCTACAGCCACCGTAGGAATGATTATATCGCTTGTTCCCGCAGAATTCGCGGCTTACTGCATTGCGGCAGCGGCCAACTCGGGCAGCGAACTGGCTGGTTTAGGGGCGCGCATCTCAACTTTGAATCGCTCCTTAAGGACGGCGAAGTAGGCCTGCCCCTCCGCGCCAGACCACCACTGTGAGTATTGGCTGCGGTCCTGCTTGGCGGCGGCCTCCGTGGGCTCTGGACGCGCTGTGACTTTATTGATACGGACCACCGCGTAGCCTTGGGGGCCCAAGTCGACGCCGACAAAATGGGGAAGGGCTTTTGTCTCAGCCCGCAAAATGGCTTTCAACATGGCCGGCGGGACGTTTTGAGCCTGGACACGCGACACTTCCACTGGGGCTGGCATCGCGGCGCTGTCAGGCGCAGCCTTCCAGGCTGCCAACTTGTCGGCCCCCTCTTTTTTTGCCAGTTCATAGGCGCGCGCCGCCACCACCCGCTCTCGCACCGCGGGCGTGACTTCCGCCAGTGGCAATGTGCGAGCTGGTGTGTGCTTCACAATTCGTCCGGCAGCCAGTTGATTCGGGCCGATTTCAACCGCCTCGGTGTTGCGCTTTTTTTCAATGGCATCGTTGCCAAACACAGCGGTCAAAAATTTGGGATTTGCCAGCACGCCCTTTGCGCCTGGCAAGGCTTGGCGGCCTAGCTTTTCGGCGACCTTGATCTCAAGCTTCAGTTTATCTGCCACGGGCTTGAGACTGTCCGATTGCTCGTAGACCCCGTTGGTAAAGATTTCAGCACTCTCAGCGAATTGACGTTGCGCCTGCTGGGTCTTGAGATCAGCCTCGATGCCGACCCGCAACTCTGCGAAGCTGCGTTGAACCGGCACTTTGATGTCTGTCAACTTAATGATGTGAAAGCCAAAATCTGACTCGACGACATCGCTGATGTCTCCTTTTTTCAGTGCGTAAGCGGCTTCCTCAAAAGGTTTAACCATCGCACCCTTTGCAAAAAAATCAAGGTCACCACCATTTGGAGCGGAGCCACTGTCCTGCGAATTTTTCTTGGCCACTTCACCAAAGCTATCTGGCGCTTTTCTGACCATCTGAAGCAGTTCCTGCGCACGGGCTTGGGCTTTTTGCCGATCTGCGCTGGGGGCATCCTTGGCTGCATTAATCAAAATATGGCTGGCTCGGCGCTCCTCCGTGCCACTGAGCCGGGCCACGTTCTGGTCGTAATAAGACTTCAGGTCGGCATCGCTAATGCTGATTCCTTTCTTGACGGCCTCAAGGTCGAGCAAGAGGTACTCAATACTGGCTTGCTCTGGAGCCTGAAACTGCGTTGGGTTGGCCTTGTAGTAAGCCTCCAGCTCTGCTTCGGAGGGATTGACTTTAGAGGCGAAATCGGCAGAGGCCATATTGATGAACTGCACTTCGCGTCGTTCAAAAAAAGCATTCAAAGACACATCAGCGATGGCTGCAGGAGCCATGCCTGTGGCAGTGATGGCAGCTTCTACCTGACGAACAGACAGGTCTTGACGTACACGGGCCTCAAAGCCCTCAGGCGTCAGCCCCTGGCTGGCGACCAGTTGCCGATACCGGTCCATGTCCAACGACCCGTCGGGCCGGCGCAAAGCAGCGATCGTCGGATTTTCTTGGAGTTCACGAGCCAGTCGGGCGTCGCTGGTCGTTAACCTGATGGTCTCCACCGCTTGCGTGAGCACACGGTCACGGACCAGTCTCTCCAGCGTGGCGTAGCGCGCTTCGGGCGAATCAAAAAGCTTTGCATCAAGGTTGGGCATGGAAGCACGCAATCGATCCGATTCAGCCTTGTGAGCTGCATCCCACTCAGCCTGGCTGATCTCAACGCCGCCAACGCGAGCAACGACCTCTCCCTTGTCGCTCATGTTGTTGTAGCCATCAATGCCGAACAGCACGAATGAAGGGATGATCAGCAAAAACATCACGAACATCATGATTTTCGTGTGCTTGCGGACAAAGTCGAACATGCGTTCAGTCTCCAATAGAAAAACAAAAAAAGGCGAACATCCTGTTCGCCTTTGCCTGGGTGGTGGGTGCTGACGGGCTCGAACCGCCGACCTACGCCTTGTAAGGGCGCCGCTCTACCAACTGAGCTAAGCACCCCACCTTAACCTGCTCTCAATTCAGGGCGTCCTTCAACGCCTTGCCTGGACGAAACTTAGGGATGTTTGCCTGCGCAATTTTAATCGCTGCCCCGGTCCGAGGGTTACGCCCCACGCGCGGGGCCCGCTTACCTACGGCGAAGGTACCAAAACCAACCAATGACACCGATCCACCACTTTTTAGGGTTGCCGTCACCGCGCCAATCGTCGACTCTAGAGCGCGTGTAGCTGCTGCTTTGGAGATATCAGCATGTGCTGCGATGTGCTCGATCAGTTCGGTTTTATTCACAAAAGACCCCAGGGTGGAAACAATATCGCTTGATTCGATTCAAAAAAACACCAGCAAGCCCATAATCCGCTGCCAATTCAAGCCGAGCGTTTCATTCTAGACGGTTTTTTCACCAAATTGGCACGGCCAAACCAGTGCCGTAGACACGCTGCCTAATTTGTCCGCCAACTGCTCAACCCGTGTCTCACAGCGCCGCAGCAATGGCACGACCCACGTCGCTGGTACCGGCATGACCGCCCAAATCTGGTGTGCGTGGTGCGCCGCTGCCGGGTTGGAGCACGGCTTCGATGGCACTTAGGATGGCGTCGTGTGCAGCCCGATGCCCCAAAAAATCAAGCATCATGGCACCGCACCATATTTGACCAATCGGGTTCGCAACGCCTTTTCCAGCGATATCCGGCGCCGAGCCATGCACAGGCTCGAACAGCGAGGGGAATCGCCGCTGAGGATTCAAATTGGCGCTGGGTGCTATACCGATGGTGCCAGTGCAAGCAGGCCCAAGGTCGCTCAGGATGTCGCCAAACAAATTACTGGCGACCACTACATCAAAGAAGTCGGGGCGCTGCACGAAATGTGCCGTCAGGATGTCAATGTGGAACTTATCAACATGGACACCAGGGTACTGCTTGGCCATCTCGACCACACGCTCGTCCCAGTAAGGCATGGTGATGGCAATCCCGTTGGATTTGGTGGCGCTGGTCAGGTGCTTTTTCGGGCGAGACTGCGCCAGCTCGAAGGCAAATTTCAACACGCGGTCGACCCCGATGCGCGACATCACAGTTTCCTGCATCACGATCTCTCGTTCCGTGCCAGGGTACATCCGCCCGCCAATGCTGGAGTACTCACCTTCCGTGTTTTCACGCACGATGTACATATCGATCTCACCGGGTTCGCGCCGACTTCCATCCCGCCGTACCACAGGCGCAATGATGCCAGGCATGAGCCGAGCGGGCCGCAGATTGACATACTGGTCAAATTCTCGGCGAAACAGCAGCAATGAGCCCCATAACGAAACATGGTCTGCGATTTTTTCGGGCCAGCCCACCGCACCAAAATAGATGGCATCGTGGCCGCCAATCAAGTCTTTCCAATTGTCGGGCAGCATCTTGCCGTGACGCTCAAAATAGTCCCAACTGGAAAAATCGAAATGGTCAAACTGCAGCTTGATCCCGAACTTTCGGGCGACGGCCTCTAAAACTCGAAGGCCTTCGGGCATCACTTCCTTGCCGATACCATCTCCGGCAATGACAGCAATTCTTTGGGTACTCATCAATTTTCCTTTCGAAGCAAACCATGGGGCGACGAGCTTGGCGGTTGACGCACAACCAGCGCCACGCCCAGTGCTGTGATGGCTGTGCCACCCAGTGTGATGGCCGTGATGGTCTCATTAAACAGTGCGAAGGCCAGCAGCGCCGTCATGGGCGGCACCAGATACATCAAGCTCGTCACTGTCGTTGCGGCACCGCGCTGAATCAGCATATAGAGCAAGGAGCTTCCACCTAGCGTCAATGCCAGGACGGACCACGCCATGGCCAAGGCCAATTCCGCGTTCCAACTAACGGTGCCCGCTTCTACCCACGCCAACGGGAGGGTCACCAAAAAAGCCGCAGCCAGCTGAACCACGTTCGCGCTTCGGACATCGCATGGCGCAACAAACCGCTTTTGGTATAGCGTTCCCAGGGTAATGCCCAACAAGGCACCAACTGCAAGCGACAGGTTCCAAAGATCCGCCTCACCGCCCTGCCCGAACTTGCGCGAGACCACCATCACCAGGCCGCCAAACCCCAAACCGAGCCCCAGCCATTGCCGGGTTGTGATAACGCGACCGGTGGCAGAAAGCCATATCCCGGTCAAAACCGGCTGCAGGCCGACAATCAACGCAGCGAGCCCGGAGCCCATTCCAGCTTTGACGGCGGCCCAAACGCCGCCCAAATAGCAGGCATGCATCAAGACACCCGTGACCGCCAAGTGACCCCATTGGGCGCGAGACCGCGGCCAGGAAACACCTGCGAATGCAATCCACGGCAAAAAACACAAAATGGACAAGGCGTAACGCAAGGCCAGGAACTTCATGGGTGGTGCATACGGCATGGCATAGCGGGCCACGATAAAGCCCGTGCTCCAGATCAGCACAAAAACCGCTGGCATGGCCTTGATCAGGGCCGCATCTCGGCGTTCAGTCACTTGGCACGGGCCCGAATTTCAGGCAAGGCTTTCTTCAGGTAGTACGCCATCGACCACACCGTCATGATGGCGGCAATCCAGATCAGCCAGAGGCCCCAGATTCGTGTGTCGATGAGCCCGAAAAGCATGCCGTCGAACAACAAGAAGGGAATAGCGACCATTTGCAACACGGTTTTGAATTTGCCGATCATATGAACGGCCACGCTTCTGGATGCACCGATCTGGGCCATCCATTCCCGCAAGGCCGAAATGGCAATTTCGCGCCCGATGATGATCAAGGCCACAAAGACATCGGCCCGCTGCAGTTGAACCAGCACCAGCACACAGGCACAGACCAGGAACTTGTCGGCCACCGGGTCAAGAAAAGCCCCAAAAGAAGACACTTGGTTAAGCTTGCGCGCCAGGAAGCCATCCAACCAATCGGTAGCTGCAAAGACCACAAACATCACCGTCGCAATGAGATTCCTGCTAGCCGGTTCGATAGGCAGATAGAACACCCCGACTATCAGGGGAATCGCCACGATGCGCGCCCAAGTCATCAGCGTCGGAATGGTTAGAAACATGGTGGGATTGTGGCACGCCCATGGTGCGCGGACACCATGGCGAGGTCAGTGCAACGCCCTGTAGATGGTATCGGCCAGTTCCTTGGAAACACCATCCACCGTGGCAATATCTTCGGCACTGGCCTGCGCAACACCACGAACCCCGCCAAAACGCTGCAACAGGCGGGCTCGCCGTCTGGGCCCAACGCCGGGGATTTCTTCGAGCTTGCCGCCGTCAAGCCGCACTTTCGCCCTTTGGGCGCGCATGCCGGTAATGGCGAAACGGTGCGCCTCGTCGCGGATCTGGGCCACCAGCATCAGTGCGGCTGAGTCTTTACCCAGGTAGACCTTGTCTCGTCCATCGGCAAACACAAGTTCCTCCAGGCCGACCTTGCGCCCCTCGCCCTTTTCAACGCCGATGATCAGGCTGAGGTCCAAGCCAAGTTGCTCAAACACCTCGCGCGCCATCGCCACCTGCCCCTTCCCACCGTCTACCAGCACCAAGTCTGGCAAGCGGCCCGTGCCGGCAGCCAACTGACCCGATGCCTGAGCGTCCTGCAGGGCCTCGGCGAGCTTGCCGTAGCGTCGCAACAAAACCTGCCGCATGGCCGCGTAGTCGTCGCCGGGCGTGATGTCATCGATCCGGTAGCGCCGGTATTCAGCGCTTTGCATCTTGTGATGGTGGAAGACCACGCAAGACGCTTGGGTTGCTTCGCCGGCTGTATGCGAAATGTCAAAACACTCTATGCGCAGGGCTTCAAGGGCATCCACGGGCAAATCCAGCGCCTCGGCCAGGGCGCGGCTTCTGGCCTGCTGCGAGCCCTCTTCCGCCAACAGGCGAGCCAACTGAAGGCCCGCATTGGACTGCGCCATCTCAAGCCATATTCGACGCTGCTCCCTGGGTTGATGAACCGCCGTGATCTTGAATCCGGCCTGACTCGACAAGGCCTTGATCAGGTGCTTGTCGATCGGGTCGCTGACGACCAGCGAAGCAGGAATGGGTTGGCTCAAATAGTGCTGGGAGACAAAGGCCTCGAGGATTTGGGACTCAACCGTCGGGGTGCCTGAGGGTTCATCTTCCGCGTCTGGAAGATCATCGTCCAAAGGGACTGTCAGCGCGTCCTCAACATGCACCGGAAAGTAAGGGCGATCGCCCAAGTGCCTACCGCCGCGCACCATCGCCAGGTTGACGCAAGCGCGTCCACCGTGCACCTTGACCGCCAGAATATCAACGTCCCGGTCCGAGACATTGTCAACCGACTGCTGGTGCAACACATTCGACAACGCGGCAACCTGGTTGCGCAACTCCGCCGCCTGCTCAAACTCCAGCCGCTCCGCATGGGCCATCATTCGCGACTCCAGGCCTTGCATCACTTGTTGGGCGTCGCCCCGTAAAAACCTTTCGGCGTCGGCCCTATCCTGCGCGTAATCCGACGCAGAGATGTGGCCCACGCAGGGTGCCGAGCAACGCTTGATCTCGTAAAGCAAGCATGGCCGGGTGCGGTTGTTAAACACGGTGTCTTCGCAGGTGCGAAGGCGAAACACCTTCTGCATCAACAGGATGGCCTCTTTGACAGCCCAGGCGCTAGGGTAAGGGCCAAAATAATGGTGCTTTTTCTCAACTGCGCCTCTGTAATAAGACACACGCGGAAACCCTGCCGCAGTGCCGGCCGACGTGCCCACGCCGGACATCTTGAGGTAGGGGTAGCTCTTATCGTCGCGAAACAAAATGTTGTAACGCGGGTTGAGTGTCTTGATCAGGTTGTTTTCCAGCAGCAGCGCTTCGGCTTCAGAGCGCACTACCGTGGTCTCCATCCGTGCAATCTTGCCCACCATGTGCCCGATACGGGTCGCGCCATGGTTTTTCTGGAAATAGCTGGATACCCGCTTCTTGAGGTTAATGGCTTTGCCCACGTAAAGCACAGCGTCATGCTGGTCAAAATAGCGGTAAACGCCAGGCAGCGTGGGCAGACTGGCTACTTCTCGCAGCAGGTCTTCCTGAAGTTTCAGATTGGGCTGGTCCGCTGGGAGGTCAGGGGCGGTTGACTGAAGTGATTCCGGCATAGGTGCGTATTGTGGACAATCCTTAGGTGCAACCAGGAAAACTTTGGGACATTTTCTGCCGCGTCATCGACAACTTTGGTGATATCGGCGTGTGCTGGCGCCTGGCAGTCAATTTGTCGCAGCGGGGCCAACGCGTTCGGCTGTGGATCGACGACGCCAGCGCGCTGAACTGGATGGCGCCTGCCGGGGAGGCCGGCGTGCAAGTGATTCCCTGGGCAGAGTCACTACGGCCCGTCGCTCTGCCGCCAGCTGATATTTGGCTGGAGGCTTTCGGTTGCGAAATTGCTCCTGAATTCATAGCTACTCAACGAGTAGCGACAAGGCCTGGAGGTCAAAATCTTATATGGATCAATCTGGAGTACCTGAGCGCAGAAGCCTATGTGGCACGCAGCCACGGGCTGCCCTCCCCGGTGATGACCGGCCCAGGACGTGGCCTTGTCAAATACTTCTTTTATCCGGGTTTTATCCCGGAAAGCGGCGGCCTGCTTCGGGAGACCGACCTGTTGGCCAGGCGGGCTAGCTTCAATCGTGACGATTGGTTGCAACAGCTCGGGATCTCCTGGAACGGTGAGCAGCTGCTGTCCTTGTTTTGTTATGAACCCGACGCCCTGAGTGATCTGCTGACTCAACTAGCCGGTGGCGCAACGCCGACCCAGCTCCTGGTCACTGCCGGCCGCGCCAGTGCCGCCGTTGCTGCCGCAGTTAACCATAAAAACCAGTCAGAACCCTTATGGAATAAGGGTTCACTGCTATCAATTTTGCATCTTCCAGCCTTGACTCAGTCGGACTACGACCACTTGTTGTGGGCCTGCGACCTCAACTTCGTCAGGGGCGAGGACTCCCTGGTGCGAGCCTTATGGGCCGGCAAGCCCTTGGTTTGGCAGATTTACCCCCAAAGCGACGGTGTACACCTCGTTAAACTCCAGGCCTTTCTCGACATAATTCAGGCGCCCGCCTCCCTGCGCGAGATTCATCAGCGCTGGAACGAGGCGCCGGGCTCACCACAATTGCCCTTGGCCCCTTTCGCGCTAACGGAATGGCAGCAAACCGTCTTGACCGCGCGCAAGACTCAGATTGAGGGCCCGGACTTGGTCGAAAGGCTGCTGCAGTTTGTGTCAAAAAGCCATTAAAATCGGGGGCTTTGCGGAGCCAGACCGGGTTTGTGTCCTGTCCATGCCGCGTCTGCCGTTAAACAAACGGCCAACCTACATTCAATCGTTATGAAAATTGCTCAAGAAATCCGCGCCGGCAACGTCATCATGCACGGCAAAGACCCGATGGTCGTTCTAAAAACAGAGTACAGCCGCGGTGGCCGTAATTCAGCCACGGTCCGTATGAAGCTCAAAAGCCTGTTGAACAACTTCGGCACCGAGGTGGTGTTCAAAGCCGATGACAAAATGGACCAGATCGTGCTGGACAAAAAGGAGTGCACCTACTCCTACTTCGCCGAACCGATGTACGTCTGCATGGACACCGAATACAACCAGTATGAGGTGGAAGCTGAAAATATGGGCGATTCGCTCAGCTACCTCGAAGACGGCATGTCGCTTGAAGTGGTCTTTTACGACGGTAAGGCCATTTCAGTGGAAATGCCGACCAGCGTGGTCCGCGAAATCACCTGGACCGAGCCGGCTGTCAAGGGCGACACCTCAGGCAAGGTACTCAAGCCCGCCAAAATTTCAACCGGCTTCGAGATTGGTGTGCCAATCTTTGTGGCGCAAGGCGACAAGGTAGAAATTGACACCCGCACCGGCGAGTACCGCAAACGGGTTTAAGTCGTCGCCGCAATGGCAAGGACAAAAAAAGGGCTTCGCAAGACGCCCTTTTTTTTTCTTTGCTAGTCCGCAGGTGTTCACCGATGCCGACGAACCTTCTGGCCGCATGGGAAGTCATTCGGGCGTTTTATGGTCTTTGTTCGGTCCGATATTCGCCGTTGGCCGCAGCAACCAGGCGGGCCTGGCGCCCGCGCCGACGACCAAACCGACCGACCAAAACACCACTGAGACACCAACGACGGCGCCTACAGTACCGAACAGCATCGGCATCACAACGCTGGATGCGTTGATCGCCATCAACCTTAGGCCCAAGGCTTCGCCCTGTCGAGCTTCTGGGGTGATTTGATGCAGGGTGCTCATGATCATGGGCTGCACCGAGCCGAGCACCACGCCCAGCGCCACTGAACACAGACCCATCGCCAACGGGGTATGCATCGCCGGATAGATGCCGAACAGAATGGCCGTCATGACCATCGCTCCTGAGACCACCACATGCTCGCGCAATCGCGAGGCAAACCAAGGCATCAGCACCCTTACCGCGGCAGCGGCGATAGCGAAGGCACCCAGAATCGAGCCGATTACCGATGCGCTGAACCCCCGCTCATGCCCAATCACCGGAACCACAAAGGTGTGTACATCCCAGCATGAGGACATGCACCAGTTCACCAGCATCAAGCGTTGCATTTGTGGCTGGCGCAATAAATCCCAGGTCCGATTCGATCGGCCCGGCAATGGGTCTGGGGCGGCGCCTAACTCAGGCATCAATCGAATCAGCAACCAAGCCCCCAAGGGCAGTATCGCCATGAGCAAGAAAGCCGTGCGATAACCCACGGTGTCACCCGGAGCCGCACCGGCGTGATCAATCAACAGACCAGCCGCAAAGGGCCCGAGGAAATTGGATATCGCCGGTCCGATCGCCAGCCAGCTGAACACGCGCTTGAGCTCTGTAGCGCCATCAGCGGCACGACCCACGTGGCGCTGCAGCGCGATCGAGGCTGCACCGGTCGCCCCTCCAGTCATCAAGGCACTGATGCACAGCATGGGAAATATCGGGAAAGCCGCTGCCAAACCCACGCCCAGAATGGAGGTTATGACCGCCCAGCCCACCGGGCGCCTGAGTCCATGGCGGTCAGCAAACCGGCCTGCGGGCAGCGCCAGAAATACCGAAGTCAGAGAGAACAGCGCCAGCAAAACGCCCACGGCCAAGGGACTGTACCCTTGGCGCAAGGCGAGCAAGGGTGCCGCCATGCGCGTGCCTGCCATGCAAGCATGCAAGAAGACATGGCTGGCCACCAACCGACCCAGGGCTTCAGACCGCATCGGGCTCCTGATCGAAATCCTTATCAGCGGGTATCAACACCTGAGCCTGCGAGTCAGGCAAAGCCTCAACCTTCTTCAAGGCCCGTCCCATGGCCCGGCTGCGGGTCTCCGCGCCATCAATGGTTTTAAGCACCGTTTCGGTTTGGGACTTGACCTTGGCCAGTACATCGCCAAACTTGCCGAACTCGGTCTTAACCGCCCCCAGAACTTGCCACACTTCGCTGGAACGTTTTTCCAGCGCCAGCGTCCGAAAACCCATTTGCAAGGAGCTCAGCATAGCCAGCAGCGTGGTCGGCCCGGCCAGCGTGATCCTGTGCTCGCGCTGCAGGCTTTCCATCAGCCCCGGGCGACGAAGCACCTCGGCATACAGGCCCTCCGTCGGCAGAAACAAGATGGCGAAGTCAGTGGTATGCGGCGGTTCCACATATTTATCGGCGATGGAACGCGCCTCCAGCTTAATACGTGACTCAAGCGCCTTGCCTGCCGCTTCGGCACCCACCACATCGGCCCGGCCCTGCGCATCGAGCAAGCGCTCATAATCTTCGTTCGGGAACTTGGCGTCTATCGGCAGCCACAGGGGTTGGCCCAGCTCCGATTTTCCTGGGAGCTTGATCGCAAAATCAACCACATGCTTGCTGCCCGGCCGAGTCGCCACCTGTGCCGCGTATTGGTCGACAACAAACACCTGCTCCAGCAGCCCCGCAAGCTGCGCTTCACCAAAAATACCGCGGGTTTTGACGTTGGTCAGCAGATGTTTGAGGTCGCCCACGCCAGCAGCCAAAGTCTGCATCTCGCCCAGGCCCTTGTGCACTTGCTCCAAACGGTCAGCGACCTGCTTGAAACTTTCGCCCAAGCGGGCTTCCAGCGTGGTCTGCAGCTTTTCATCCACTGTCGCCCGCATCTGATCCAATTTTTTCTCATTGCCATCCTGCAGAGCTGTCAGGCGTTGTTCCACGACGAGGCGCACCTCACCGAGCTTGCGCTCGTTACCCTCAGACACCTGGCGCAATTGCTCGTTAAGGCCATCAGCAAAGCGCTTGAGCGCCATATCCTGGGCCTCGCGCGCTGCAGCCTGAGAAGCGGCCAGTTGCTGCTGCGTGACCCCAAGCTGGACTCTAAAGGAGTCGATCTGCTCGTTTTGCGTACGCGCCACGTCGCCAGACTGGGCCAGCAAGGCCTGCTGAAAGACGGAGAGGTTTTGGGTCAATTCCGTCCGGATCTCGCGGGAGCCACCCTGCACCTCCAGCCGAATTTCGCGCTCCATGCGTTCGTTGGCGGCAGCCAGGCCGGCAATTGCCGCCATCAGCTGAGGGGACAGGCCCGAGCGGGACCGGGCTGCCATAACGAACCATAGGACCCAACAAGCGCCATTGGCAATGGCAAACGCCAGCAAAAACCACAGAAGCCAATCAAGCATCAATAGTGGGCTCGATCAGGTCCGACTGGCAGGCGCCGAAGGCTGCGCGGTCAAACCGGCAGTCAATACGCCTGGGTTCAAGGGCGTCAGCAGTGGTTGACCGGTAAAAAATGCGATCAGATTGTCTGCCGCCAAATTGGCCATCGCCAGACGCGTGGGGATGCTGGCGCTGGCAATGTGGGGGGTCAGCACAACGTTGGAAGCCTTCAGCAACTCGGGGTGCAGCTGGGGTTCGCCTTCAAACACGTCCAGGCCCGCCGCCGCAATCGTCTTGTTGCGCAAGGCCTGAGCCAGTGCCGCATCATCAACAATCCCGCCACGCGCAATATTCACCAATGTCGCAGTGGGCTTCATGGAGGCCAACTCTGCGGCTCCAATCGCATGGTGGGAGCTGGGCGAATAAGGCAACACCAGCACCAGGTGGTCTGCGACTTCAAGCAGCTCCTGTTTACTGACGTAGCGGGCATTCAGATCGGCTTCGACATCAGAGGCAAGCTGCGAACGATTGTGGTAAACCACTTTCATACCAAACCCATGGGCGCCGCGCCGGGCAATACCCTGGCCAATGCGCCCCATCCCCAGGATGCCCAATGTGGCGCCATGGATGTCAGCACCGGCAAACAGGTCGTAACTCCACTTGGTCCACCGCCCGGCCCGCAGGTAATGCTCACTTTCGGTGATACGGCGTGCGGTCGCCATGAGCAAGGCAAAACCAAAGTCAGCGGTGGTTTCGGTCAAAACATCAGGCGCATTAGTGCCCAACACCCCGGCACGTGTCATCGCTTCCAAATCAAAGTTGTTGTAGCCGACGGCCATATTGGCGCAGATTCGAAGCTCAGGCGAGGCTGCAAGCACTGCTGCGTCGATCTGGTCGCCGCCGGTGGTAAACGCGCCGTGCTGCCCCTTGAGTTGCTCAATCAGCTGGGCTTGGGTCCAGACAACGTCGCTCTGGTTAGCCGCAACATGGAAATGCCGAGCCAGCTTATCGACGATCTCTGGAAAAACGGCGCGTGCCAACAGGATGTGGGGTTTGCTCATGGGTAGACAGTCAGCGGAACCAGATGAAAGTCATCAGGATAAACAAGGGCACAAGCACCGCACACGACCAAGCCATGTAGCCAAAAAAACCGGGCATTTTCACACCCCGCTCTTCGGCAATGGCTTTGACCATCAAGTTAGGGGCGTTACCGATATAAGTATTGGCACCCATAAAGACTGACCCGGCCGAAATGGCCGCGAGGGTAGGAGCCAGCGTGGTCATCAGTAGTTGTGGATCGCCACCCGCAGTGTTGAAGAACACGAGGTAGGTGGGCGCATTGTCCAGAAAAGAGCTGAGCAGCCCACTTGCCCAAAAATACATGGCGGGGTCCGGCGTACCGTCGGGTCGGGTCACAGCCATCACCACGCCGCTGAACGGCCCGTCGACGCCTGCTTTGAGCATGGCAATCACCGGCACAATGGTCAAGAAAATCCCGGCAAACAACTTGGCCACCTCTTGCATCGGCCCCCAAGAAAACTGGTTCGCCTTATGCACCAGCGCCGGAGTCAGCTTGAGCGAGACGGCGGTGACTGCCAGCAAGCCGATGTCTCGCACCAAACCAGGCAAACCAATATCGATGCCCTGAACGTGAAATACGACCGAAGATTTCCAAACCCCACTGAGCAAGACCAGCCCAACAATACATCCCAGCAGCAAGAAGTTGAAGCGGCCGTCAAAGCCGATACGGCGGGTGTCAGGCGTCGGATCGACCGGCAATACCCCCTCCCGGCGGTACAACCATGCATCAATGGCGCAAAACAGTGCAAGCAGCGACCCCAGCAAAAATGCAGTCTCAGGGAAGATGTGTTTCACAGTCCAGAAGAAGTCAACGCCCTTCAAAAAGCCCAGGAACAGGGGCGGGTCGCCCAGCGGCGTCAGTGAGCCACCGGCGTTGGCCACTATGAAAATGAAAAAAACCACGATGTGGGTACGGTGGATGCGGTTGTCATTGGCCCGGATCAGGGGACGGATCATCAACATCGACGCGCCTGTGGTCCCCATGAGGCTGGCTAATGCGGCACCAATGGCGAGCAGGCCGGTATTGAGCATGGGGCTGCCATGCAAGTTGCCGCGGATATGAATACCGCCGGCCACCGTGTAAAGCGCGGTCAACAGCACAATGAAGGGGATGTACTCGGCCACAGCAGCGTGCAACACCATGGCTCCTGCCATGCCGAAGCCGAAAACAAGCGCGAACGGGACGATAAAGGCCAGGGACCAAACCAAGGTCACCTTGCCAAAGTGATGATGCCAAAAATCAGGGGCCTTCAGGGGGATCAGCGCCATCGACAACAGCACTCCGGCGAAGGGCAGTGCCCACAACGCGGACAGTTGGCTGCCATTCAGATCAGCGGCCCAGGTAGCGCCCGGTAACAGCGGCAGCAGGAGTCGAAATACGGTCCGGTAGCTTAGTAAGGTCAAAAGAATATCTCCTGGTTAGCCAAGCCGGCGTCAATGCTCATGAGGTCTGCTCAATGTCAAACACCTGACGCAGATAGGCCAGGTACTTCTCGTCATCGCACATATTCTTGCTCGGCGTATCGGACAACTTGGCCACAGGCTGACCATTGCAGCGGACCATTTTGATCACAATTTGCAGCGGCTCATAGCCCAGGTCATTGGTCAGATTGGTACCGATGCCGAAAGCCAACTGGCAACGTCCCTGGAAGCGATGGTACAGCTCGATGGTACGCGGTACGGTCAGCGCATCGCTAAAGATCAGCGTTTTGGTGCGGGGATCGACGCGATTACGGCTGTAATGAGCCAGCATGCGCTCGCCCCATTCAAACGGGTCGCCACTGTCGTGGCGGGCGCCATCAAACAACTTGCAGAAAAAGAGGTCAAAGTCGCGCAAAAAAGCGCTCATGCCGTAAACATCGCTCAGCGCAATGCCAAGATCACCCCGGTATTCCTTGGCCCATGATTCAAAAGCATAAATCTGGCTGTCACGCAGACGCGGTCCAAGGGCTTGGCAAGCCTGCAGGTATTCGTGGGCCATCGTCCCCAATGGCACCAGTCCCAGCTTCATCGCATACAGCACATTGCTGGTGCCGGCCAGTTGTCCGCCCACACCAGCGGCATGACCAGGGCTGTGCCCTGTGCCCAACCGTGCCGACAATACGCGCAATACCTCTTCGTGCCAGGCATTGGAAAACCGCCGCCGGGTACCGTAGTCGGCAATCTTCAGGTCGCTCAGGCCTTCGCCCCGCAGCTGTCCAATCTTCACATCAAGCCGGCGCCGCCCCTCGAGCAGGTCTGGCAATCTCTGCGTATTGCGGAAGTAGACCTCGTTCACAATCGCCAGGACCGGGATTTCAAACAATATCGTGTGAAGCCAGGGTCCCCGGATCGCGATGTCAATCTCGCCCGAGGGGAGCGCTGACACGGTAACGTACTTCTCGTTGAGCCGGAACAGCCCCAGAAAATCAACAAAATCGCTCTTGATGAAACGCATCGACCGCAAATAGGCCAACTCGGCATCCTGAAAGTGCAGATTGCACAACAGCCGGATTTCATCACGTATTTCGCTGGCATAGACAGCGAGCGGCCGACCTGATTGGCCCGTTTCAGGGTCTAAGGCTGGATTTCTGCACTTGAACCGGTATTCAACCTGAGCGCCAGGAAACTGATGCAGCACGACCTGCATCATGGTGAATTTATAGAGATCAGTATCGAGCAGGCTGCTGATAATCATGGGGTGACTTTATCAGTCCAGCCAGTTGGTGAACTGTTCTACAGGTACCCGCGGGGTGGTCAGCGTATTGACAAGTGCGCTTTGGTCAGCGTAGCCCAAGGCCATGCCACAGACCAGCATTTCATCCGGTGTCGCACCAATGTGCGGCATGATGATTTTTGCAAAGCCGTTCCATGCGGCCTGCGGACAGGTGTCCAGGCCTCGGCCTCGCGCCGCGACCATGAAGTTTTGCAAAAACATGCCGAAGTCCACCAGCGAACCCCGACCCATCACCCGATCCATCGTGAACATCAAACCAACTGGCGCATCAAAAAATCGGTAGTTACGCTGGTGTTGGGCATGCATTTTGTCTTTGTCGGCTTTGCCAATACCCAGCAACCCGTAAAGACTCCAGCCATTTTCCCGGCGACGGTCAATGTAGGGGCTAACCCATTTCTGGGGGTAATAGTCGTACTCTTCCTGATACTTTGCGGCCAAAGTTGGATCTTGTCGAGTGGCATCGTGCACAGCGCAGACCTTGTCAGCGAGTTCAGTCCGACTCGCTCCCTGCAACACATAAACTTTCCATGGCTGAGTGTTGGTGCCAGACGGTGCTCGGCTGGCGACTGCCAGCAACTCGGCAACAACCTCTTTGGTCACCGGTTGCGCTGTAAACGCACGAATCGACCTGCGCGAAAGAATGGCTTCGTCTACGATGTTTTGGCTCATACCAGTTTCTCCAATACTGCCTTTAAGGCCTTGGGTAAGGGCACCGGTCGCCGGCTTTGCCTGTCCACATAGACATGCACAAAGTGCCCTCTTGCTGCGGTCGATGACGCGCCAGCCGCAAACAACCCGATTTCATAGCGAACGCTGCTCGACCCCAACCGCGCCACGCGAATGCCGGCCTCAACCACCTGAGGGAAGGCCAGTGCCGCAAAATAATTACATTGGGTCTCCACCACCAAGCCAATCGTCTCGCCATGCTGAATGTCGAGCACGCCGTGCTCAATCAGATGGGCATTCACAACTGTATCAAACCAGCTGTAGTACACCACGTTGTTCACATGCCCATAGGCATCGTTATCTGACCAGCGGGTGCCAATTGAGCGGAAAACCCGATAAGCCGAACGTTCGTCGGGCTGTAATTTTTCGGAATCAACATTGGTCATGTCTATGATTTTGCCAGCCCCGCGCCTTGGGGTTGTCAGGCTTGCCATTTCAGCCAATAGTCCAGGGCGACGGTATAGGTGTTGAGTTGCACCTGAACGGTGTCCTCGAGACTGACGCCATACCCGCCGCCCATCACAACAGCCAGCGGGACGCGCCGCGCAAAGCAAGCCTCAAAGGTACGGCGATCTCGCGCCTTCAGCCCCTCGAAACTAAGTGCGAGTCGACCCAGCCGGTCCCCACTATGGGGATCGGCACCCGCCAGATAGAAAACCAGATCCGGGCTGAAGCGTGCGAACAACTGCCTCAAAGCATCGTCGAGGGCCCTCAGGTAATCGGCGTCACCGCACCCGTCCGGGAGTGCCACATCCAGATCACTGACTTCCTTGGCAAACGGAAAGTTTTTTTCTCCATGCAGTGACAAAGTAAACACCGTGTCGTCATCCGCGAAAATCCGGGCGGTGCCATTGCCCTGGTGCACGTCCAGGTCAACGACCGCCACGCGCATCGGTCGCTGTCTTGAGGCATGACGGCCCCACTCAGCCTGCATCAGGCGAGCCGCCACGGCCACATCGTTGAACACACAAAACCCGCTGCCTCGGTTGGCGTAAGCATGGTGGGTTCCCCCTGCAAGATTGGCTGCCACACCCTCGCACATCGCCCTGCGCGCCGCGGCAATGGTCGCACCAACCGACCGTCGAGAACGCTCCACCATGGCTTCGCTCCAAGGGAAACCAATGGCACGCAACATGGCCGGGTCGATCGTCCCGTCTTTCAAAGACGCCACATAGGCAGGATCGTGAACCATAGCAAGCTCACCGTCGCTTGCGCGCGGCGCTTCCGACTGGCAAACCTGAGGCAAAGTAGCCAACAAACGGTCACGAAGCAGCCGATATTTGGCCATGGGAAACCGATGCCCCTCAGGCAAAGGCAAGACAAAATGATCCGAGTAAAAGGCCTGCATAAGACGATTGTGGCGCCACGCTCGCCCCGTTTTTTTTAGGATAACACCTCTAATTTGTTGCAGCGCAACAAATATCACTTGCCAAGCGGCCAGCTAACCCTATAATTCTTTACATGCTGCACTGCAACATAGATCAAGAAATGCTTGATCGTCGAGCAGGCACGATTTTTTACCTTACTTAATGGAGATTTTCCTATGCTGACCGTCGAACAAGTCATGGCCTCCCACAAAGCCAACGTCGAAACCCTGATGGGTCTGACATCCAAGGCCTTTGAAGGTGTCGAAAAGATTGTTGAACTCAATATGAGCGCCTCCAGGGCAGCCATGGCAGAAACTGCCGAGCATGCCAAAGCGGTTCTGAGCGTTAAAGACGCCCAAGAACTCATGGCGCTGCAATCCGGTCTGCTTCAGCCCTTGGCTGAAAAAACAGCGGCTTACAGCCGTCACCTGTATGACATCGCTTCGGGCTCGACTGCCGAATTCGCAAAATCCGTCGAAGGCCAAGCTGCCGATGCACAGAAGAGTTTCATGGGTTTGGTCGACAATGCGGCCAAGAATGCC
>CALPLW020000036.1 GCA_943324505.2 Comamonas sp. lk | reverse complement strand
GAACGGGTACAGCATGCCCGTCAGGGTGTACCAGGGTCAGGCTGCAGACCCGGCCGCCGGCCTGCGGCCGCACCACGGCGCGGGCCGCACCAGCGACCAACAGCAGGTCTCCGGGCAGAGACTCAGGCATAACCCGTGGAGCCGTCAGGCTTGGTCGGCACCTTGCGTTCCCAATGAATATAGGCCTCGGTACCCAATAGTGTTTCGTCCATCTCCACACCCCAGCCTGGACGGTCCGGCCGAAGCTCCAGGTGGCCGTCTTTGGGCAGATAGGGGTCTTTCACGTACCAGGCGCCCTCCTCCCGCACCTCAGGCGTTACCGTCGCATCGGTGCCAAACACGTAGCCAGGGCCATGCGGCAGGCGGTACTCCAAAATACGAAAGTTGGTCTGGCTGGCACAAAAATGCAAGTTCACGGCCGTCGCCAATGGCCCCATCGGGTTGTGCGGCGCAATGCTCACAAAGTGCGCCTGGGCCAGCGCATTGATCTGCAACATTTCAGTCAGGCCACCCACCACGCAAATATCAGGCTGGATGATGTCGCAGCCACGTACCTGGAGCAGCCGCAAAAACTCAAAACGGCTGTAAAGGGATTCACCGGTGGCCAAAGTGCACTGCAGGCCGCGCTTGAGTTCCCCCCAGGCCTCGAAGTTTTCCGGGCGGATCGGCTCCTCAAAAAACAGCGGGTCATAGGGCGCCAGCGCGTTTCCAAGTTGGACAGCCTGCGTAGGCTCAAAAATTTTGGCGTGGGCGTCGAAAGCCAACTCATATTCGGGCCGCACCGTCTCACGCAGCTGGCGAAAATACTCAGCCGACGTGCGCACCACTTCACCCCAGCGGTTACGGTGCATGTCGATCCGGTAGGGGCTGAGTTTGAACGCCTGCAAGCCCCATTCCTCGTACAAGGCGTCCATTTGGTCCCGGGCGATCATTGGGTCGGGGGCGGTGTACAGGCCCGCATACACCTTAACCCGGTCGCGCACATGGCCACCCAGAAGACTGTAAACGGGTACGCCCAGCGCCTTGGCCGAGATGTCCCACATGCAATGGTCCAGCACCGAGATGGCCGCCAGACCCAGCGCGCCAGGAGGAAAGCGCGTCTGCTGCATCAGGTAGTGTGTGAGGTAAGTAATTCGCCTCGGGTCCTGCCCTTTCAGGAAGATCAGCAGGTAATCCAGCAGCGGGAACAACGCCAGGTCCGGCCCGTGGTTGTAGCACTCGCCCCAACCGGTAATGCCCTCGTCGGTGTCCATGGCCACCACCACGCGGGGGCGGTTCTTGTCGCGCGACATGAAGACGCGCAGACGGTCGATTTTCATATCAGTTGCCGGTGAAGTATCTGGCGCGCTGCAAACGCGTCTGCACATAAACATTCTCGTCGTGGGTGCCCGGCTCATAGGAGCCCGAACTCCCCGACACCTGTGACGAAATATTGGCCTGGCTGGGGTAGCGCGCCACAAAGGCCTCATCAATGTCAACCCCCAGCCCTGGCGCGTCCGGCACCTTCAGGAAGCCATTCACGGACAACGGATGCGGCACCACCGTGTGCTGGCGGCCCTCCCAGTCGTCTTCAATCCGCTCCAGAAACAAAGCGTTCGGAATGGCTGCCAACAGATGCAGCGCCGCGTACTCGGCCACCGGCCCGAGTGAGCCAGAGTGAGGCGCCACCATGATGTGATGCGCTTCGGCCATCGCCGCGATTTTCTTCATCTGGGTGATGCCGCCCGCACGCCCCGTGTCGGGTTGGATTACATCCACCAACTCGCGCTCGATCAGATCACGAGAACCATAGATGGTGCTCATGCGCTCGCCGGCTGCTAAGGGAACTTGGGCAGCGTCGCGGATCCGCTTGTAGCCATCGAGGTTGTCCGGTGCAATCGGGTCTTCAATGAACAGCAGGTGGTAGGGCTCGAGCGCCCGCGCCAGACGAGCGGCATCGCCGGGGGTCATCCATGGTGGACCATGCAAGTCGATCATGATATCCATCTCATCACCTACCGCCTCGCGCAGGGCCGCAACCTTGCGCACCGGGTCCGACACACCACCGCACTTGATGGCAGTCACGCCCCGCGCCTTTAGGCTCAGTGCCACCTCGGGCGTGTTGGCATGGGCGTAGATGCGGATCTGGTCTCGCACCTTGCCGCCCAGCAGGTTCCAGACCGGGACACCCAGCGCTTTGCCCTTGATGTCCCACAGGGCCATGTCAATACCGGTCATCGCGCCGGCGCCCACCGTACCGGTCAGTCCATGCACCATGATGGCCGACATCATGCGTTGCCAAAGGCGCTCGATATGGGTCGGGTCCTCGCCAACCAGCAAGCGCTTGAGATCCTGCACCGCGGTCTCGATCACACGGGGCCATCCCGAACATTCGCCGATACCCACCAAGCCCTCGTCGGTGTAGACCTTGACGAAAAGCCAGTTTCGCGTGCCGGTGATGCCGGGCGAGTAGCTCTGGCTGCCAAAGGCATTGTCTGACGCCCAGGCTTTGGGCGCGGGCACGCCTACATGCATCAGAAAGGTCTTGATATCGGTGATTTTCATGGCGATGCCTCAGGGTTCCGGGTTGTAGCGGAAACGCTTGTGCATGCTGCGCGCACGCGGGTCAGGCTGCGGAATAGCCGACAACAGCGCCTGGGTGTAGGGGTGAGTGGGCGCGTCGCACACCTGGTTGGTCTCGCCCGTCTCCACAATCTTGCCACGGTACATGACAGCGATGCGGTCACAAAAATAGCGGATCACCGCAATGTCGTGGCTGATGAAGACAAAAGACAGGCCGAGCTTGTCCTGCAAATTCAGCAACAGGTCGAGCATCTGTGAACGCAGCGACACATCAAGTGCCGAAGTGGCCTCGTCAGCAATGATCACGCGGGGGTTGAGGGCAATGGCGCGGGCGATACCTATGCGCTGGCGTTGACCGCCCGAGAAGGCATGGGGGTAGCGCTCGCGCCAGGCCGGCTCCAGGCCAACGTTCTGCAACAACTCGGCCACCCGCTCGTCGAGCGCCTTGCCGGTGGCGATGCCGTTGACCAGGAGGGGTTCGCCCACAATTTGCGCCACCGTCATGCGAGGGTTCAGCGAACTCACCGGATCTTGAAAGATCATGCGCATTTCACGCCGGCAATTCTTGAGCGTCTGTTTGTCAGCTTTCACGATGTCGACCACCGAGCCATCGGCGCGCCGGTAATCGATGGCGCCGGCCGTCGGGTCGTACACGCGCAGCAGGCAACGGCCCATGGTTGTTTTGCCAGAGCCAGACTCTCCGACGATGCCCAAGGACTCGCCCGGCATCACGCTGAACGACACACCGTCGACGGCCTTGATCGGTGCCTTGGCGGTGCCAAAATACTGCTTCAGATTACGCACCTGCAAAATCGGCTCTACCGTGCTGGCGATGGGTGGGCGGCTCAGCCGAATATCGGCCGTTCGCCCCAGCTTGGTCACCGAGCTGATCAGCATGCGGGTGTAATCGTCTTTTGGCGCATGGAAAATATCATCCACCGTGCCAGTCTCCACCACCTTGCCATGGTTCATCACGATGACCTGGTCGGCAATCTCCGCCACCACGCCCATGTCGTGCGTGATAAACATCACAGCCATGCCCTGGGACCGCTGCAGATTCTTGATCAGATCCAGAATCTCGGCCTGGGTGGTCACATCCAGTGCCGTCGTAGGTTCATCCGCAATCAACAGCGCCGGCTTGCAGGCCAGCGCCATGGCGATCATCACCCGCTGACGCATCCCGCCAGAAAACTCGAAGGTGTAGCGGTCCACCGCTTTGGCGGGATTGGGAATCTCAACCTGGGTCAGCAACTCCACGCAGCGTGCCCGGGCTTGCTCCTTGGACATTTTGAGGTGCAGCGTCAACACCTCCATGATCTGGTTGCCCACCGTGTGCACCGGCGACAGGGAGGACATGGGCTCCTGGAAAATCATGGCGATCTCAGCACCGCGCACCGCGCGGATCTCCCGCGAACGCGCGCCCAGCCGGGCCAGGTCCACGCTGCTGCCATCAGGGCGGTGCAGTAACATAGAGCCGCTCACAATGCGGCCCGGTTCGTCCACAATTTGCAAAATGGAGCGGGCCGTGACGCTTTTGCCACTCCCACTCTCCCCGACGACGCAGAGCGTTTTGCCCCGCACCACATCAAATGACACACCGTCAACCGCCTTGATGGTGCCGGTACGGATCGAGAAATGGGTATGGAGGTCACGCACTTCCAATAGCACGCCGCCTTTGGGGGTCTGGCCGTCGACGCGCATCGTTTGGGGGGTCACGCTCATTTGTTGTAGGGGTCAGAGGCGTCGCGCAGACCATCGCCAAGAAAGTTGAGTGCAATTACCGCCAGCACCACGGCAGCACCCGGCGCGAAAAGCCAGGGCGCAGTGGCAATGGAGCGGATGTTCTGCGCCTCACGCAGCAGCACGCCCCAGGAAATAGTGGGGGGCTGCAGGCCCAGGCCCAAAAAGCTCAAGGAGGTCTCCGCCAGAATCATGGCGGGAATGGCCAACGAGATCGATGCAATGATGTGGCTGGAGAAGCTTGGCAACATGTGGCGAAAGATAATTCTCCCTTCAGATGCACCGTCCAGCCGCGCTGCGGTGACAAACTCTTCAGTCCGCAGGCTCAGGAAGCGACCGCGCACCACCCGCGCCAACTGCGCCCAACCCGTGAGCGAGAGGATCAAGGTGATCATGAAGTAATTCAGGGTCGCTGGCCAATTCTGCGGCACCGCGGCGGAAGCCGCCAGCCAGATGGGAATGGTGGGCAAGGACAACACCAACTCAATCACGCGCTGGATGACGAAATCAATCCGCCCGCCGTAATAGCCCGATATGCCCCCCAGCACGATGCCAATGCTTAGGGCCAGGAAGACCCCGACGAGACCCACCGACAACGAGATTTGAGTGCCCAGCATGATGCGGCTAAAAACGCAACGGCCAAGACGGTCTGCACCAAAAAAGAACAGCGGCTGGCGCGCTTCCTGCGACGCAAACAAGTGGGTGCGTGAGTTGAACAGCCCCAGAACCGAATACTCATAGCCTTCACCAAACAGTTCCAGATAGACTTTGCGCTCTTTGTCCTCCTCGTAGATCGAAGCCAGCGTTTTGGGATCGCGTTTGAGTACATACGGATGGATGTAGGGCCGCATGGACCAACTGCCGTCGCTTGATGTGTCTATCAGGTGCAGCGCCTGCGGGGGATGAAACGCCGTGCGCACATTTTGCTTGGACGGGTCATTGACGGCAAAGAAGCCCGGTACCACTGCCACAATGTACAAGGCAGCAGTGACGATCAAACCGGCCATGGCCAGTTGGTGGCGCTTGAAAGCCCACCAGACCAATTGCCATTGAGATGCGACCGCCAGGCGGCTTGAAGAGGTAGCAGTGTTATTCAAGGCGAATACGCGGGTCAACCAGCGCCAACAAAATGTCGCTGACCAATGAGCCCAACACTGTCAGGGCACAGATCAGCAGAATGAAGGCACCTGCCAGGTACATGTCCTGACTCATCAGCGACTGCAGCAACAAGGGCCCGGCCGTAGGCAGACTCAGCACAATGGCGACGATGATGGAGCCCGAGACAAGGTTGGGTAACAGCCAGGCAATGGTCGAGATGAACGGGTTGAGTGCCAGGCGCAGCGGGTATTTCACCAGCAGGGTGAATTCGGACAAACCCTTGGCCCGCGCCGTTGTGACATAAGGCTTGTGCAACTCGTCCAGCATGTTGGCGCGCATCACCCGAATCAGGCTGGCGGTACCCGACACAGCCAAAATCACCACCGGAATCCACAGGTGTTGCAACAGGTCTATGACCTTGTTAATACTCCAGGGAGCCGTCAGGTACTCCTCGGAAAACAGACCGCCTACGTTCTGCCCGAATTCCACTGCAGCCACGTACATGAGCACCAGCGCCAGCAAAAAACTCGGAATCGCAAGCCCCAAAAATGACAAACCTGTGACGATGTAGTCTGCCACCGAGTATTTCTTGACTGCGGAGAACACCCCCACCGGCAGGGCGATGCCCCAGGTCAGCAGCAGAGCCGACAGTGTCAACAGCAGCGTCAGGGCCATGCGCTCCCAGATCAGGTCGCCCACCGGCTGCTGCCACTCAAAACTAAGTCCAAAATCACCCCGTAAGGCAATATTGGAGATCCATTTCCAGTACTGCACCACCATCGGCTGGTCCAGACCAAAACGGTTGCGCAGATCGGCCGCCGTGTTTTGGTCCACCACTTCATTAGAGGCCGCCAGCGTGGCGATGTACGTGGTGACGTAATCGCCAGGCGGCAGTTGGATCAATACGAAGGACAGGAAGCTGATCGCCACCAGAAACGGCAGCATCCAGAGCAGCCGTTTGACGATAAAGACCAGCATCGCGCGTCAGCTACGGGTAAAGAAAAACTGCTGCGGCATCGCCGGGCCGGGGTTTGGCCATGACCAAGCGCTGGGGTAGCTCTTGGGTACGTTTTGCAGGTTGTTCTTGGCAATGCCGAATGAGTTGACGGCTAGGCAGACGCCAATGGTCTCAAATGCATCGGCGCAGAGGTCAAACACCTGCTTCATCAGCTCACCACGCCTCTTGAGGTCAGCCGTGGCGCGGGCGTCGTCGTAAAGCTTCATGCGCTGCTTCTGGCTGGCTGGCGGCTCCTGGCCATCCTTACCACCCGACAAATACCATTGGGTCCATGGAATGGCATAGCGTGAGCCTTGCGCATGCTGGGCGAAGTAGTCCCGGGCATCCAGCATCGGGTCCAGACCACCGGGACCGGGCCAGACTGCGGCGTCATGGTCATTGCTGTCACCACGGGTGTAATAGAGCGCCCGCTCAATGGTGTTGACCTTGATGTCAATCCCGATCTCGGCCCAGTGGCGCTTGACCAGTTCCAGAGTGTCCACCGCATCGGGGTACAGCGTGGGGATCACGTCGATTGAGAAAAACACTTTTTGGCCATCGGGCCGCAGGCGAAATTTCTGCGCGTCACGTTTGCTGTAGCCAATCCGGTCCAAAATTTCATTGGCCAACTTGGGGTCGTGCTTGGTGAACTGATGTGACAGCTTTTCGTTAAACCAAGGGTGCCCTGGTCGCGGTCCGGTCTGGTACGGCTCCGATTGACCCAAGTAGACCAAGTCAATGATCTCCTTGCGGTTCATGCCCAAGGAGAGCGCTTGCCGGAACTCCTTGTTGGCGAACATCTCACGCATCTTGGCGTCTTTGTGCGTCATGTTCAGGTAGATTTGCACCTGTTGCGAACCCGCGTTCACCAGCTCGATGAGGCGATAGCCGCCTTTTTGCATGTTTTGCGACAGGGTGGGCTTGTTCTGCAGGGAGTCGATATGACGCTCCTGGATATCAAGCTTGCCCGACAAGGCGTCGAGCATCAGCGACTCAACATCTTGCGCAATGCTGAAGGTCAGCCTGTCGATGTAGGGCAGTTGTTGGCCGGTCTGGTCGACCTGCCAGAAGTAGGCATTGCGCTCCATCACGACACGGGTCACGCCACCGGAATAGGCTTCGGTCACCACCCACGGGTCCAGCGTGGGCTTGTCCACGTTGCCCCAACGCGCGGGAATTTCAATGTCGCCACACTTGTTGCGGAACAGTGAGGCCCAGTCCGACAGATTGGCCGCCTTGGCCTGAGCCGCCACATTTGGGTTGTACTTGGGGTGAAACTGGCTGCAGTAGTGCTTGGGGAAAAGCGTTGGGTACTGACCGAGCGGGGTGGCCAGTTGCTCCAAAAACAAGGCATAGGGCGTGGCAAAGGTGAACTTGACCGTGGTGTCATTGAGCTTGGTGACAACGGCAGGCTTGTTGGCAATCACCAGCGTCGACGGCACAGACTTGTAGAGCTCACTGTTTTTCGCGCAGTCTTCGATCGAAAAAATGATGTCGTCTGCGGTAAACGGTTTGCCGTCAGACCACTTCATGCCAGGACGCAAGGTGAAGGTGAACTCTGTAGAGTTGGCATTGACATCCCACTTGGAGGCAACGCAGGGCAACACTTCGGTGAAGGCCATGTTCCAACGCACCAAACCTTGGTTACCCACCATGCGCAAGATACCATTATGGTCAGCACTGCCACGCAGGCCACGACGAAGAGCGCCGCCATAGGTACCCACTTTTTCGGCCTGAATCACCAAAGGCGCGGACGGCAAGCGCTGTGCCAATGCTGGCAACTTACCGTCACTGACTAATTTGGCCAAAGCTGGCGCTTCCTTGCCCGCCTGGGCCCATGCGGTGCTTCCCACACCCGCCAGCGTCACAGCACCAGCAAAGCCTTTGAGCACTTGGCGACGCTGGGCGTTGCGAGGGCTCGTGGAACGAGGGGCTTGGTTCATACAAAAACTCCAACAGATGTAGGGAAAACCGGATAGGAACAGGACCATAGGCCTGACCCGCTGCGTGTCTGCCCCGGTTTTTAATTGAGGCAGACGACAGGGGTGACTTTGTTTGACAACCCTGGGACTGTCAAGTAATTTTTGCTCAGTACAAACCCTAGACGATAGAAAAAGCTGGCCTTACTGGCAAATTAGTACCACAATAATGCGAATATTCGTCATACAACTTTAAATATGTCATACCATTTTACAAGCCTTTTGATGACCGGCGCTTCATGAAGCAAGCCCCCATCACCCTGGATGAATTTAGCGGCTCAGTGCTGGCTGTGCCACCACTGGCCCGTCACAGCGACCTGTCAGTCAATGAGGCCGCCAACCGGCAGTTGATAAAGCATATCGAGGCCGGCGGCATTCGCACACTGCTGTATGGCGGGAACGCCAACCTGTACCACATGCCATTGCGTGAATACGGGCCGATGCTGGACATGCTGGCAGATGCCGCTGGCCCTGACACACGGGTCATTCCAGCAGTAGGACCAGACTTTGGCAAGATGAGTGACCAGGCACTGCTGCTGCGCAATTCTGGCTACCAGACCGCTATGGTGCTGCCCATGCAGGGCTTTACAACGCCGCAAGGCGTAGCCGAAGGTATATCTCGCTTTGTCGATACCGCCGCGATGCCCGTCACGCTCTACATCAAAAGTGAGCAGTACATTGACCTCGACACCCTGCAAGCACTGGTCGAATCGAACAAGGTTTTGTGCGTCAAATACGCGGTGGTTCGGCCAGAGCCGGACGATGACCCATTTTTGAAAGCGATGATCGACCGGATTTCCAGCCGCCGCATCGTCAGCGGCATGGGGGAGCGGCCGGTGCTATCGCATGTGGGCCACTTTGGTCTGGCATCCTTCACCACCGGCTCTGGCTGCATTGCCCCCAAAGCCTGCATGGGGTTGCTACGCGCCCTGCAGCACAAAGATATGACGGAGGCACAGCGCCTGTACGGTTTATTCTTGCCACTGGAGACGCTGCGTGATTCGGTCTCTTTGATCCGTGTGCTACACGACGCAGTCACCTGGTCTGGCATAGCCGATATGGGCGCCCAGTTGCCGCTGCTGAGCCCGTCTCCTACTGCCATGCGTGGTGATATCGAGGCGACCGCCAGGCAACTGTTGGCGGCTGACGCCACTTCCTAGCGCCACCTTCGCACCATGACCGCACGTCGCACCCCGGAAGGTTTGGCTGATCGGGTCTACCGCGAGTTGCTGGCCTTGATCATCCAGGGCGATCTGCAAGAGGGCGACCGCCTGTCTACAGAGCAGACCTTGTCGGAGCAGTTCAAAACCTCGCGTCCCACCGTGCGCGAGGCGCTTTCAAGGCTACGGGCCGATGGCATCATCACCAGCCGTCAGGGTGCGGGCACCTTTGTCACGCGCCGGCCCGATCCGGATTTACCCCGCTTCATGCCGCTGGAATCACTGTCCGATGTGCGACGGTGCATTGAGTTCCGGATCGTCATCGAAGGCGGTGCGGCAGCACTTGCCGCAGAAATGGCCGACGAAGCGGACTTGGCGCTGATTCAACGTGAATTGGCGCGGCTTCAGGCTGCTGTCAATAACCAGGTTCTTGGCGTGGAGGAGGACTACGACTTCCATATCGCGATTGCCCGCGCCAGCAAGAACCAGTTTTTTGTCTCGGTCATTGCCTCAATCCAGCAGCACGTGACATTCGGTATGGACTTGCTGCGCAATTTCTCGCTCAGCAAAAGCCCGGAGCGCCTGCTCAGCGTCCAGGCCGAGCACGTGGCCGTGGTCGATGCCATCGTGCAACATGACAGCGTGGCTGCAGAGGCAGCCATGCGGCGTCATCTGCAAAACACACGATCACGAATGTTTGGCAGCTGACGCATGACTCTTGCCGGATTGACCTGGCCTACGCACAAAAACTCAAAGGAGATCTAATGCCCACCGTGTTCACAACCGCCCAACGAGAGGCCTATGAAAAAGATGGCTTTGTGATGATCCCGTCTCTTTTCGACGCTGAGGAGATCAGCCTCATGCGCCAGGCCATGGAGCAAGACCCGGCGCTTAAACAAAGCCTCTACGAGCGCCGCGACGCTCAGGGCAAGGCGACGCGGATTGCGTTGTGGAACGAGCCAGGGGACAGCGTCTATGGCTTGGCAGCGCGAAGCGAGCGGGTGGTGGACACCATCGAAGACATGCTGGGAGCCGAGGTCTACCATTACCACTCCAAGCTCACCGCCAAGGAGCCCTTTGACGGCGGTGCCTGGGAATGGCACCAAGACTATGGCTACTGGTACCACAACGGCTGCCTGTTCCCGCACATGGCCAGCGTGATGGTGGCGCTAGACCGCGCAGACCGCGACAACGGCTGCCTGCAGGTCATTCGCGGCTCGCATCATGCTGGCCGCATCAACCACAGCACTGGACCGGGCGAGCAGGTAGGCGCCGACATGGAGCGCGTGGATCAGATGCTCAAAGAGATGGACCTCGTCTATGCCGAGATGGCGCCGGGCGACGGCTTGTTCTTCCACAGCAATGTGATGCACCGCTCCGACCAGAACCGCTCGCCCAATCGACGCTGGACAGTACTTTTTTGCTACAACGCAGCACACAACACCCCATACAAAGCCCAAGCGCACGCCAGCTACAACAAGCTCGACAAAGTACCAGACCAGGCCGTCAAGGCCGCAGGCATACGCCTGAGTGATCCTGCCCAATCGCAGTTTCAAATCAAGAAAGCCCACGCAGCGCCCAGCGCCATCACCCCTTAAGCCCGCCGCCCCATCGCATAGAGGAACGCCCATCATGATTCCCCGCCTTCTGCTCACCGGCGCTGCCGGCAAACTTGGCCGTCATCTGCGCACCAGCCTGCGGCCCTACGCGAAGCAGATGCGACTCTCCGATATCGCCGCCATGGAAGCCGCCGGCCCCGGAGAAGAGCTTCAGCCCTGCCAACTGGCGGACAAACAGGCGGTAGACCAACTGGTAAAGGGCTGCAATGCGATCGTCCATATGGGCGGCCTGGCCACCGACTACCCCATTGAAGAAATTTTGGAAGCCAATATCAAGGGTGTGCTGCACATCTATGAGGGCGCCCGCCGCCACGGCGTTGAGCGCGTGGTGTTCGCCAGCTCCAACCATGTGGTGGGATTTCATCAGCAAGATGAGCTGCTGGGCACCGATTGTCTGCGTCGCCCGGACAGCTATTACGGTCTGTCCAAGTCATTCGGAGAGGACGTGGCGCAGTTTTACTGGAACCGCTATGGCATTCAAAGCGCCAGCATGCGCATCGGCTCGGCCTTTCCCGAACCCAAGGACCGGCGCATGCTCCACACCTGGCTGAGCTACCGCGATCTGACCGAGCTAATTCGGTGTTGCCTGGAGACGCCACAAATCGGCCACACCGTTGTTTTTGGCATGTCTGACAACCGTGACCCCTGGTGGAACAACGCCGGTGCGGCTCACCTGGGGTTCAAGCCACAAGACAGCGCAGAGCCCTACCGTGCCGATCGAGAGGCAACACCGCCCCTCGACCCCATGGACCCGGCCCGTCGCTACCAGGGCGGTAGCTTTGTCAAAAGCGGACCCTTCAATTAATTGGGGTCAGATTCCAATTAGTTGACAATTAAAAAGTATGAGATTTAATTGGAATCTGACCCCAATTAAAGGAGATAGCCGTGCGTCCTGAAGTTTCTTATCCCCGCGAGGCTGATACCCCGGTCTCACACCTGCCTTTCAGTCCGGCCGTCCGGGTGGGGAATATGGTGTTCGTATCGGGGCAAGCCTCGGTAGACATTACCGGGGCCATCGTGTCTGACACGTTTGAGGGCGAGTTTCGGCGGTCTGTGGAGAATCTTCGCAAGGTGTTGCAATCAGCAGGTTGCACGCTGGCGCAGGTGGTCCAGACCCGGAACTATGTGCGCGACGCGACGGATTTACCCGAGTTCAACCGCCTTTACCGCGAGTATTTTCAGGCGCCCTACCCGGCCCGAACCACCATCACCGGCTGCCTGTCTGCCGCGCTGCGCTTTGAGCTGGAGTGCATCGCCGTCGCTGATTCCATTCCGCAATGAGCCGGCCACGAAAAGTTCTATTCATTTCGGCAGATCAATGGCGTGGCGAGTGCCTGTCGGCGCTGGGGCACCCGGTGGTCAGAACACCCCACCTGGACGCACTGGCAACTGACGGCACACTTTTCAAGCATCATTTCTCGGTCACCGCGCCCTGTGGCCCCTCGCGCGCGAGCCTGCAGACCGGTCTTTACCTGATGAACCACCGTTCCGGACGCAATGGCACGCCCCTGGACCAACGCCACACCAATTTGGCGAAGGAGGTTCGCAAGCTGGGATTCGACCCGACGCTCTTTGGTTACACCGACACCAGCGCCGACCCGCGTGGCCGTGACCCAGCAGACCCATTGCTGCGCACATTTGAGGGCCCGTTGCCGGGTTACAGCATCGGACTGCTGTTTCCAGACTACATGAGCGCCTGGATGAACGACCTGCGCGCCAAGGGCTACCAGTTTCAGGGCCGCGAGGACATTTACCAACCGCAGACCGACTTTGACAAACCAGCGAACCGGGGACATCGATTTATTCCAGCACGGTTCAAGACGGAGGACAGTGACACCAACTTCATGGCCGATCAGGTGATCCATTGGCTGGGTGACCACCGTCACGAGGACTGGTTCATGCACTGCGTCTTTTTGCGGCCTCACCCGCCGGTGATCGCCCCCGACCCCTACAACGGTCTGTATGACCCGGCCAGTGTGTCGCTACCAAATCGACGCGCCACGCCAGAATTAGAAGCCTTACAACACCCGCACCTGGCCCAGTGGATCAAGAGCTTCGACCGCCCCAACCACTACGACGAGCACAACCCCAACAACTTGGTTCACATGCCCGAGCTTGAGCTGCGCCAGATGCGTGCTTGCTACTACGGCATGATGAACGAGGTGGACGATGCGGTAGGCCGCATCATCGCGCACCTCAAAGCCACAGGCGAGTACGACAACACCTTGATTGTTTTCACCTGCGACCACGGCGAAATGGGCGGCGATCACTACACCTGGGGCAAGGAGCTCTACTTTGACCAAAGCTTCTACATCCCACTGATCATCCGCGACCCGCGCCATGAGGCTGATGCGGGTCGTGGCCGCCAGGTGGATGCGTTCACCGAGTCGGTAGACCTGATGCCCACCGTGCTGGATTGGTTAGGAACCGCGATACCGGCACAGTGTGACGGCCGCTCACTGGTGCCGTTCCTCGGTAACGGCACGCCGGCAAACTGGCGTGATGAGGTTCATATGGCGCTTGATTTCCGCAGCAGTCCCTGGAGCAGCTACGACGGCGAGGGGGCGCTAGGGCTGCTGCCGGATGAGTGCCAGCTGGCCATCATTCGCGGCCGGCGCTGGAAATATGTGCATTTTGCCGCCCTACCCCCCCTGCTGTTTGATCTGCAGGAAGATCCGAGCGAAATGCACAACCTGGCTCAAGACCCGGCCTGCCAAGGGGTGCTGCTGGTGATGGCGCAAAAGATGCTGTCGTGGCAACTGTTGCACCAAGAGCATGTGCTGAGCAACTTGCACAACGGGCCGCAGGGGGTGGAAGACCGAAGTAGGGTCAGGCACTGATACTGCCGCTGAGGCGCACACCCCCGGTGTCAGCTGAGACCGGCAGTGCCACCTGGTGATCGCGGCTGAACTGGTAGTCCTTGAAAATATGCTCAGCGCTCAGGGTTTGATAGCTGCCGTCAGGGAGGCGGTGCGTGGTGTCCTTGAGTCGGTAGGTGTAATGACCACAGGTCCAGCAGTTGAAATTACGCATGTGCGTGCACAGACAGGTCTTGTCCATCACCTTGATCGTCTTGACGTCAGGGTGCAGTGCCACCTCGCGGTTGTAGGCGGTGATGTAGGCGCAACTGCCATTACCGTCAAGCAGGTAGCCGTAGGCTTCGCAATTGGGCCGGATACCGGCACCAATAGCGGGTGTGCTCTTGAGCATGCGCATCGGGTAGCCCGTGGGCGAGATGGTGTTGACCTCAATGTCTGACTCGCTGGCCCGGAAGTAATCCTGCTTCACATCAGTCGGCAGGCCGCATTCGTTGGACACGGTGAACCGCGTGGCGACCTGCACCGCAGCAGCCCCCTGCTCCAGAAAAGACACAGCGTCACTACCGGTAAACACACCGCCCGCTGCGATCAACGGAATATCGAGCTGCTCAGCGCGCAGGTACTGCAGGATTTCTTCTGTGATGGTGGCCAGGTCATAGTCGGCCCAGTCCATACCGAAGCCCAGGTGACCGCCGGCCAGCGGCCCTTCCACAATCACATAGTCGGGCAGTCGATTCAGCCGAGCATTTTTGCGTAAAAACAGCTGCAGCGCGCGCACCGATGACACGATGATGCCCAGTTTGGCATCACGAAACCTCGGATGCTCGGCAATCAAACCGAAGGAGCCCAAATGCAGCCCCGCGCTCAGCGTGATGCCGTCAATACCAGCATCCAGCGCCGAGGCCATGCGCACCTGCAAGGTTTCGCGCGGCGCATTCATGGTCAGCTTTTCCATGCAATTGACAAACACCAGCCCCTCGCCGCGCTTGGCATCCATGGTGGCTTCGACATGGCGGCGGGTTGCCTCGGCCAACACGCCCAGATCAAATTTGACGATGGACTTGTCAGATTTGTCGATGTTATGTTTGTAAAAGCGGGTCTTGTCCTTGACAAAACTGGTGTCGAACCGGCGGTCTGACACGTCGGGCACCATGGCATCCGAGATATGACCGACACCACCCAGCCGGGCGGCCTCCAGCGCCAACTCCGCCGTGGAAATGTCCACACCCATCCCACCCACCATGATGGGCACGAGTTCTTTTTTTCCGAACTTGAGGCGGAAATCATCAACACGTTTCATGAATCTCCTTATGCCCGACGCATGCTGGAGGTCTGTCGGGGGAGAACCATTCTATCCGGGGGTGCATTTAAAGCTGCTGCTCGGACAATGCCCCCGCGCGCGAGGAGTACTTGACCAAAGCATCCATTTTTTCGAGGTGCACCGTGACGCTGCGCCCGCCATAGACCGCAGCCTTGAGCCATTCACATTCGGCCGCCAACTCCGCTTCATCCTTTAGCCGGGTGTGCCATACCCGCTTCTCGGCATCCCATCGATACGCTCGCGCCTTGAGCACGTCCTTGGCGTCAAAAGGCGCTTGCGTGGCCAGCAAACGAAAACTCGGCGACGCAACGGCGCCGGCCAGACGGGCCAGTCCGGTTTTGCCGTCAGTGGCCAGCGGCGCCATCAAGACCGCCAGTAGGGCATGACAATCCACCTCAGCCCGGTGGGCCTCATAAAACAGGCCCTGATGCAAGGCCAGATGCTCCAGCTTGGCAGAACTTCGACCTTCTTTCTTCCATTCGATATCAGCAAACGAACAGGCCCACGGCAGCGCGGCAAAGCCGGGGCAGCGCGCCTCGCAAAAGGGCCGGTCAAAGCCAGCGTTGTGAGCCACCACCAGATCGGCATCGGCCAACAAGGCATCAACGCGCGCCATGTCCAGCGCTTGCCCACGGACCATGTCGTCGGAGATGCCAGTGATTTGGCTCACCTCCTGCGGAATGGGTTGGCCCGGGTCCTCCAGACCATCGTAAATCTGGACATCGCCCACAGGCAGGCCGGTCAGGGTGTCCACATCGACCCTCAGCATGGCCAGTTCTATGATGCGGTCCTTGGCGTGACTCAAACCCGTCGTTTCGGTGTCGAGAATCACCAACCTCAGCAGCGGCCCCGTACTGGAGCTTGCGAAATGCGTAACCGGCACCAGGCGGCGCAAGACCCGGTAGTCGGGATGACGGGCCAATTGGTCGGCCAGAGCCGGCATATCGTGCGCGCCTTTGGTTTTTTGCGGGGCCCGTCGGGGCCCAGGGGTCGGCGTAACGGGGGTGCTATTTGGCAGGTCAAAGCCGAGCGGTAGTTGCGATGGTGTCAAGTCAGCGTTCCAATAAAGCGTTTGCACAAGTGTGCATCAAAGTCCCAACCGGCAACTGTGTTCTGCAACTCACTCTGCATATATGCACCATAATTCATCTTTCCGAAAAAATGCAATTTACTGCATTTCATGATAAGTTAGGGCGACTATCGGGTTTTCTCTCTGCCCCAACACAAGTAACCTGCTCTAGGATAGACAGGTTCTCAAACTCACCTTGCTCAAACGGAAGGAATCGCATGAATTCAACCCCAACCACCCGCCGCCTCGTCCTGACCCGGAGTGCGGCAGTCATCGGCGCAGCCAGCACTGGGTTGTTGCTGCCAGAACTGGCAAAGGCACAGAGCGGCAAGCTTCGCGTCGGGCTGATGCTGCCCTACACCGGCACTTTTGCCCAACTTGGTGTAGCCATCGAGAACGGTGTTCGCTTGGCGATCAACGAACAAGGCGGCAAGCTGGGTGGGCGTGAGATCGAGTATTTCAAGGTGGACGATGAGTCCGAACCGGCAAAGGGTATTGAAAACGCCAACAAATTGGTGCAGCGTGACAAGGTCGATGTCCTGATCGGCACAGTGCACTCCGGCGTCCAAATGGGCATCCACAAAGTGGCTCGAGACAGTGGCGTGCTGTCATTGATCCCCAACGCGGGCGTGCACATGGCCACCCGCGCACAATGCGCTCCCAACGTGTTCCGCACCTCCTTTTCCAACTCCCAACCCACCCGGGCGTTGGGTGCTGCCATGGTGGCAAAGGGTCACAAACGTGCGGTCTGGATCACCTGGAAGTACGCGGCTGGTGACGAGGCCTTTGAAGGCTTCAAAGAAGGCTACCTTGCGGCTGGCGGCACCATCATCAAGGAATTGGGCCTGCCCTTCCCCAATGTCGAGTTCCAAGCCCTGCTGACTGAAATTGCGGCGCTAAAGCCTGATGCAGTCGCCTGTTTCTTTGCTGGCGGCGCCTCGGCCAAATTCATGATCGACTACGCTGCAGCCGGCCTCAAGGACAAAATCCCGCTTTATGGCTCCGGATTTTTAACCGAAGGCATGCTGGACGCAGCAGGCCCCGCCGCTGAGGGCGTGATGACCACGCTGCACTACGGCGACTCGATCGAGACGCCGCGCAACAAGGCCTTTCGCCTGGCCTATGCCAAAACCTTCAAGATGCAGCCTGATGTGTACGCGGTCCAGGGCTACGACACAGGTCTACTGCTCGTCCATGGCGCCAACGCCGTCAAGGGGGACCTCAACAACAAAGCCGTGCTTTACAAGGCGATGGAAACGGTGACGATTGACAGCCCGCGTGGCAAATGGACCATGAGCAAGTCGCACAACCCCATCCAGGATATCTACCTTCGGGTGGTGCAGAACAAGGAGAATAAAGTCATCGGCGTTGCTGCAAAGGCGCTGGCTGACAGCGGTGCCGGCTGCAAGATGGGCTGAGAATTGCCTTTTTGAAGTCTAAGGGAGGCACGTGCCTCCCTTTTTTCAGTGCACTGCCTCCGATGGATTTCCCGACCTTTCTCATCCAACTGCTCAACAGTGTGCAGTACGGCCTGCTGCTGTTCATGCTGGCGGCGGGCCTGACCCTGATCTTCGGCATCATGGGTGTGGTCAATCTCGCACACGGCAGTTTTTACATGCTGGGTGCCTACCTGGCCTATTCACTCAGCGCCCAACTGGGTAGCTTGACACTGGCGCTGCTGGTGGGGACGCTGTTGTCTGTGGGCTTTGGACTGGCCTTGGAGTGGCTGTTATTCCGCCATTTTTACAAGCGCGACCACCTGGACCAGGTGCTGCTGACCTTTGGCCTGATTTATATCTTTGAAGAGTTGCGCTCCATGATCTGGGGCGACGACGTGCATGGTGTGGCCATTCCCGCACTGCTGGGTGAATCTATCCCTCTCACAGCCAACCTGTCTTATCCGGTCTACCGGCTGTTCATGTCAGCGGTGTGCGTGGCGCTGGCACTCGGGCTGTACTTGCTGATCTCCAAGACGCGGTTGGGCATGAAGATCCGGGCAGGCGCCTTCAACCGCGACATGGCGGAGGCGCTAGGCATCAATATCAAGCTGATCCATGCCATCGTATTTGCCATTGGCGTGGGCCTGGCAGCAGTCGCTGGGATGATCGCCGCGCCGGTCTCCAGCGTCTACCCCAACATGGGCTCACAGGTGCTGATCATGTGCTTTGTGGTGGTGGTGATTGGCGGCATTGGCTCGGTGCGGGGTGCGCTCATTTCAGCCCTGCTGGTCGGCCTGGTGGACACCTTTGGCAAGGTCCTGCTGCCTTCTGTGTCTGGCATGCTGGTCTACATGCTGATGGCAGCCGTGTTGCTGTGGAAGCCAGAAGGCTTGTTCAAGCAATGAGCACCCCCAAAGCCAATCTGGAGGTGTTTCCGCGCAGCGTACGCTTGGTGCTGTGGCTGGGGCTCGCAGCGCTGGCGGCTTTTCCGTTTGTAGGCAGTGATTTTTATGTGCAAATGGTCACACGGATGATGATTCTGGCCATTTTTGCCATGAGCCTGGACCTGTTGCAGGGAGTGAGCGGCCT
>CALPLW020000035.1 GCA_943324505.2 Comamonas sp. lk | reverse complement strand
TTTGTGTAAAGGCTAGCTCAGATTATGTTCTACGTGATGAGAAAGAAACACCTGACTATAAAATGATTGCCCACGTGGATGAGTTGCTTGGCATGATTAAGCATTACCTGAAAGGCATTGGAGAGCAGAAAGAGAAAGTAGTTCTTAACCTGATTTATTTAGGAGACCGCCGAACAGAACTACTATATCAAATCAAAAATGCGGGCTATGACCTTGCTATTAAATACGAAGGTGGTAAGCTAACACAGATTGGCTTAACTCTAGGACATCGGAAACAGCAGATTGTAGTTCTCGTCAGAACCCAGCAGTTGGCACCATCTGAAAATGACGGAGAATGTAGTGTCCCAACAGCCGAGATTTATAATAACATGGCCAAGGCCATGAACCAGTTTCATGGAGCTTTATTTAAGCAACAACACATGTCATATTATTCTAAACAGGATGTAGATATTTTGGACGAGTATAGAACTGTTGTCCCTATTGGCATGTTGAAGGATGCACCAGATAGCAAGATTGAAATTTATGTATCCAAGGCTTTTACGTTTGCTTTTAGTAAGATTCCTCAAATCCCAACCTTCAATGTCGCGCTGGTGACCTTTTTTGTGGTGTTCGTCGAGCGCGGCCAACGCAAGATATTGGTCAACTATGCCCGGCGGCAGGTTGGCAACAAGGTGTACGGCGGTCAGTCTTCCCATCTGCCGCTCAAGCTCAACATGGCTGGGGTGATTCCCCCAATTTTTGCGTCGTCGATCATTCTCTTGCCGGCGACCGTCGTGGGTTGGTTCAGCACAGGCGAGTCGATGCGCTGGCTCAAGGACATTGCAGGTTCACTCACGCCAGGGCAGCCCATTTATGTGATGTTCTATGCAGCGGCAATCATTTTCTTCTGCTTTTTCTACACCGCCCTGGTGTTCAATAGCCGTGAGACCGCAGACAACCTGAAGAAAAGTGGCGCGTTCATCCCTGGCATACGTCCCGGCGATCAGACTGCCAAATACATTGACAAAATCCTGTTGCGGTTGACATTTGCTGGTGCTATCTACATCACCCTGGTGTGTCTGCTCCCTGAGTTTTTGATCCTGAAGTACAACGTACCGTTTTACTTTGGTGGTACGTCGTTGCTGATCATTGTCGTGGTGACCATGGATTTCATGGCACAGGTTCAGAATTACATGATGTCCCAGCAGTACGAGTCGCTGTTGAAGAAGGCTAACTTTAAGTCTTCATAAGGCGATTGGAAACTATGTCAAAAGACGATGTCATTCAGATGCAAGGCGAGGTCGTAGAGAACCTGCCAAACGCCACGTTTCGGGTGAAGTTGGAAAATGGACACGTTGTTCTTGGACATATTTCGGGCAAGATGCGTATGCATTACATCCGCATCTTGCCTGGCGACAAAGTGACTGTTGAATTGACGCCGTACGACCTGAGTCGGGCGCGCATTGTGTTTAGAGCCAAGTAAATAGCAAGGGTGCTCGTGCCTGCGGGTCGGGGCGAGTTAGAGAAATTTAGGAGAATGAAATGAAAGTTTCGGCTTCGGTCAAGAAAATTTGCCGTAACTGCAAAGTGATTCGGCGCAAGGGCGTTGTCCGTGTGATCTGCACAGATCCGCGTCACAAGCAGCGTCAGGGTTGATTGCAAGAGTTTTAGAGGACGAAAATGGCACGTATCGCTGGCATCAATATTCCGCCGCAGCAGCATTCTGAAATTGGCTTAACTGCCATATTTGGAATCGGCCGCACCCGGGCTCGCAAAATTTGTGAAGCTTGTGGCATTGCGTATTCCAAGAAGGTCAAGGACTTGACCGACTCTGATCTCGAGAAAATTCGGGATCAAATTGCGCAGTTCACCATTGAGGGTGATCTGCGGCGGGAAACCACCATGAACATCAAGCGCTTGATGGACATCGGTTGCTACCGTGGTTTTCGTCATCGTCGTGGGCTGCCAATGCGTGGACAACGCACACGCACCAACGCCCGTACGCGTAAAGGCCCCCGCAAGGCTGCAGCGTCGCTGAAAAAATAACAGGGATTGAAAGACCACCATGGCAAAAGCTCCCGCCAATAACGCAGCCCAACGGGTTCGTAAAAAAGTTCGCAAGAACGTCGCAGACGGTGTGGCTCACGTCCACGCGTCGTTTAACAATACCATCATCACGATCACGGACCGCCAAGGCAATGCCCTGTCGTGGGCCTCCTCGGGTGGTCAGGGTTTCAAAGGTTCACGGAAATCCACCCCGTTTGCGGCCCAGGTCGCATCAGAGGTGGCGGGACGTGCTGCCATTGAACAAGGCATCAAGAACCTTGATGTCGAAATCAAGGGTCCCGGCCCTGGCCGCGAGTCCTCGGTGAGGGCGTTGGCGGCACTTGGCATTCGCATCAACATGATTGCTGATGTGACGCCGGTCCCCCACAACGGATGCCGTCCGCAAAAGCGCCGTCGCATCTGATCTTTAAACAAGCCCACCGCCAGAAACGTCGTGTTTCTGGCTCCCGCACTGCTGTGCGGTAGTTGACAAAAAGGAAGTTCAAGTGGCACGTTACTTAGGCCCTAAGGCCAAACTATCCCGCCGGGAAGGCACAGACCTGTTTCTGAAGAGCGCTCGTCGTTCGATTGGCGACAAGGCCAAATTCGACTCCAAACCGGGTCAGCATGGTCGCACCTCTGGTGCTCGCACCTCCGACTACGGCCTTCAGCTTCGTGAGAAGCAAAAGGTGAAGCGGATGTACGGCGTGTTGGAGAAGCAGTTCCGGCGCTATTTTGAAGAGGCTGACCGCCGC
Source organism: Comamonas sp. lk (assembly GCA_943324505.2). Classification (GTDB taxonomy): domain Bacteria; phylum Pseudomonadota; class Gammaproteobacteria; order Burkholderiales; family Burkholderiaceae_C; genus Rhodoferax. Next base: position 16,512 of record CALPLW020000035.1, on the reverse strand, counting down.
AAAGGCAATACAGGCTCTAACTTGTTGGTACTGCTGGAGTCCCGCCTGGACAATGTGGTCTACCGCATGGGCTTTGGCTCCACACGTGCTGAGGCACGGCAATTGGTGTCGCACAAAGCCATGACCGTGAATGGGAAGAGTGTGAACATCCCCTCTTACATGGTCAAGACCGGCGATGTGATCGCAGTGAGAGACAAGTCCAAGAAGCAGAACCGTGTTGTGGAGGCCTTGCAGTTGGCCCAACAAGTTGGTATGCCGGCTTGGGTTGATGTGAGCCTTGACAAGGCAGAGGGCATATTCAAGTCAATGCCCGATCGTGACCAGTTCGGTGCTGACATCAATGAATCCCTGATTGTTGAGTTGTACTCGCGTTGATCACGACGATACGCTGTTCCAGTTGAAACCGTTCCTGAGGCGCTGGGCACCGCGCTTCAGGTGCTTCACCAGCCTTACCGGCGTAACGAACCGGGGGTATTGAGAGGAAGTCTGCATGCAAAATAGTCTACTGAAACCCAAAGCCATCAATGTCGAGCAACTTGGACTGAACCGTGCCAAAGTTGCTCTGGAGCCGTTTGAACGCGGCTATGGCCATACGCTGGGCAACGCCCTGCGTCGCGTATTGTTGTCGTCCATGTCAGGTTATGCCGCGACTGAGGTGACCATTGCCGGTGTGTTGCATGAGTACTCATCGATTGATGGCGTGCAAGAGGATGTGGTCAACATCCTGCTGAATTTGAAGGGTGTTGTGTTCAAGTTGCACAACCGTGACGAGGTCACTCTGAGCCTGCGTAAAGATGGCGAAGGCGTGGTGTTGGCCAGCGACATACAGACCCCGCATGACGCAGAGATCATTAATCCTGACCATGTCATTGCCCACCTGTCTCACGGCGGCAAGCTGGATATGCAGATCAAGGTCGAAAAAGGCCGCGGCTATGTGCCGGGTACCATGCGGCGTCATGGTGACGAGCCGACGAAATCGATCGGCCGCATTGTGCTGGATGCCTCATTTTCTCCGGTCAAGCGGGTCAGCTACACCGTTGAGAGTGCCCGTGTTGAGCAGCGTACCGACCTGGACAAGCTGGTGGTCGAGATTGAGACCAACGGCGCAATTTCGGCGGAAGATGCAGTCCGCTCATCGGCAAAAATTCTCGTCGAGCAGCTGGCCGTTTTTGCGCAACTTGAGGGCAGTGAACTGGCGGCATTCGATATGCCATCGCCACGCGGCAGTTCGCAGTTTGACCCCATCTTGCTTCGCCCTGTGGATGAGTTGGAGTTGACAGTGCGCTCAGCCAATTGCTTGAAGGCCGAGAATATTTATTACATTGGCGATCTGATCCAGCGTACTGAAAATGAGCTGTTAAAGACGCCTAATTTGGGCCGTAAATCCTTGAATGAGATCAAGGAAGTTTTGGCTTCCCGCGGTCTCACTTTGGGCATGAAGCTGGAAAGCTGGCCGCCTGCCGCTCTCGAAAAGCGTTGATCCCCGGAGCCTCACAGGGGCTCCAGTGCAAGGGCAGTACCTGAAACGGCTGCCTGTATTAAAAACTTAAGGAAAGCACCATGCGTCACGGACACGGACTACGAAAACTCAATCGCACCAGCGAGCATCGCTTGGCGATGCTGCGCAATATGATGAACTCGCTCATCGAGCATGAGGTCATCAAGACCACGCTGCCCAAGGCCAAGGAACTGCGCCGTGTGGTCGAGCCGATGATCACCTTGGCCAAAGAAGCGACTGTCGCCAACCGCCGGCTGGCCTTTGACCGGCTGCGTGATCGCGATAGCGTTGTGAAATTGTTCAATGATTTGGGCCCGCGCTTCAAGGCTCGTCCTGGTGGTTACACCCGCATCCTGAAGATGGGCTTTCGTGTTGGTGACAACGCGCCCATGGCTTTGGTTGAGTTGGTGGATCGCCCAGCTGAAACTGATGCGGCTGCAGTCGAGCCAAGCAAGGCTGAGTAGGCTATAATTATCCCTTACCGCGCGATGGAGCAGTCTGGTAGCTCGTTGGGCTCATAACCCAAAGGTCGGAGGTTCAAATCCTTCTCGCGCAACCAAAAAACGGCAGCCTGCTGCCACCAAAACGCCCACTTCAAGTGGGCGTTTTGTTTTGTGCGGGGCAGCGATAAGGGCTCATATGATCCAGGGGTTGATTGCAGGTACCTTGTTGGCAAAGCCAGAGGTTCGCGAAGGTAAGAACGGCAGTGCCTTTACCTTGGCCAAGGTTCGTGCGGTATCAGGGGACGGAGAAAGCCTAATCCTCAATGCCATCGCTTTTTCACCGCAGGCGAGCGCCGCGTTACTGGCCTTGGAGGATGGGGACGCCGTTGCGGTTTCAGGTGCTTTGACCCCCAAGGTCTGGCTGGACAAACAGGGCAACGCCAGGCCTGCCTTGGACATGATTGTCAACCGGGTCCTGGCGGCTGATCTGTTTGAGGCACTCCAGTCCACTCAGGGTTGACGTTCATGGTGGCATGAGCCAGTGAGATGAAGAGGCAGCAAACAATGCTTGCCTCAAGTTGTTGAAATAAGGGGAATGGTCAGGGGCTAAGTACGGCGCTAACATCAGGGTAAGCCAAGCCAAGCCAAACCAATCGGACCTCCTTATGCGCATCAAACACATTGAATCGTTCATCTTGCACATCCCTGTGACGGGGAGCCAGATTGCCGACAGCACCCACACCATCTCTCATTGGGGCGTTGTTGGTGCATGCGTCAGCACCGAGGATGGATTGAAGGGCTATGGTTTTACGGGTACCCATGCGCACCTGGCGAGCGACCAACTGATCACCCGCTGCATTGACACCTGCATCGCGCCCTTGTTGCTGGGTGAAGATGCCAATGACATTGAACGCCTCTGGCAAAAGATTGCACGCCAACCGGCATTGCAGTGGGTAGGACGCGCCGGTATCACCTCCTTAGGGCATGCCGCAGTCGACGTCGCTTTGTGGGACCTGCGCGCCAAGTCCCAGCAGGTTCCCTTGTGGAAATGCCTCGGTGGCGCCGTGCGCCAGCAGGTGCGGGCTTACAACACCGACATTGGGTGGTTGTCGATTCCAGATGCCCAGTTGGTACAGGGGGCGCAGCAGGCCGTGGCAGACGGATTTACTGGCATCAAGATCAAGGTTGGCTCCACGGTGGAGCGCGACTTGTCACGACTCCGTGCCGTGCGCCGGGCTGTGGGGGACCAGGTGACTCTGGCGATTGACGGCAATGGCAAGTGGGACTTCCCCGATTGCCTTCGTTTTTGCCGTGCCGCGGAGGACCAAAACGTATTCTGGTTTGAGGAGCCCCTTTGGTACGACGCCGTGCAGCGTCATGCCCAATTGGCGCGCGCCACCAGCATCCCAGTGGCGCTCGGGGAGCAACTCTATAGCGTGGATGCCTTTGCCGAATTCATTGGTCAGGGCGCGGTGCATTGGCTGCAACCGGACGTGACCCGTATGGCGGGCCTGACTGAGGTATTACGGGTGATTGAGTTGGCTGCCGCCCACAGGCTACCGGTGGCTCCCCACGCGGGTGATATGAGCCAGGTCCACCAACATCTGAACTTCAGCCGTGCAGCTTGCAGCGTCTTGGAGTACATCCCCTGGATTCGTGACTGTTTTGAAGAGCCCGCGCGCGTCGTTGACGGGCATTACCAGCCGCCGCAACAACCTGGCGCCAGCACCACGCCCACCGCTCAGGCCTTTGCTCGGTACGCCCAGGCAACATCCTGAATCCGGCCCGCATGCCCGCCCGATAATGGGCGCTGACCAACCCTAACCAGCCCTCTGATGATGCAATATAAAAACCTCGGAAAAAGCCCTCTTAAAGTCTCCCGTCTGTGTCTGGGCACCATGATGTTTGCCGACCAGACGGATCTGGCCGAAGCGCGGCTCATCGTCGACCATGCGCATGCCCAAGGCTGCAATTTCATTGACACCGCCGACGTCTATTCGCACGGCAAGTCAGAGCAGATGGTGGGCGAACTGCTTCAAGGCCAACGGCAGCACTGGGTGCTGGCCAGCAAGGTGGGCAACGCCCTGTCCGAGCGTCCTAACGAGGGCCGCTATTCGCGAACCTGGATGTTGCGTGCCTGCGAGGACAGCCTGCAGCGGCTGCGGACCGATCACATGGACATCTACTATTTGCACCGCGATTACAACGGCATGGCGTTGGAAGAGCCGCTGCGCGCCATTGAGGCCTTGCTGCGAGACGGCAAGATTCGCTACTGGGGCGTGTCCAATTTTCGCGGCTGGCGAATCGGCGAGATGGTGCACATGGCACGCCAGTTCAACATGCCCGGCCCCGTGGTTTGCCAGCCCTATTACAACCTGCTCAACCGCCTGCCTGAATCAGAGATTCTGGAGGCCTGCGGCCATCACGGCTTAGGCGTGGTGCCGTATAGCCCGATTGCACGCGGCGTCTTGACCGGCAAGTACGCACCAGGCCAAACACCGCAGGCGGGGTCGCGCGCGTTTCGCGCCGACAAGCGCATGATGGAAACCGAGTTTCGCCAGGAGTCGCTGGCCATTGCGCAGACCCTGCGTGCTCACTGCGAAGCCAAAGGCGTGTCGCTGGCCCATTTCGCGACCGCCTGGGTGCTGGCTAATCCGCATATCAGCTCCGTCATCGCCGGGCCGCGCACGCTGGCGCAGTGGCAGGATTATTTTGGTGCCATCGAGGTCCAGATTACTGCGGAGGACGAAGCGCTGGTCAATAGCCTGGTCTCACCGGGCCATTCTTCCACGCCCGGCTACAACGACCCGGCCTACCCCCTGGCAGGGCGCTGATTGGCCCTGTGACTTCCGCACCCCCTGGCCTGAACCTGGCTCAGCAGGAGGCCGTCAACTACATGCACGGCCCCTGCCTGGTACTGGCCGGGGCGGGTTCAGGCAAGACCCGGGTGATCACCCATAAGATTGCCCGCCTGATTCAGTCCGGGATGGCGCCGGGCCGCATTGCCGCCATCACCTTCACCAACAAGGCCGCGGCGGAAATGCGTGAACGTGCCAAAGGGCTGATTGGCATCGCGTCGCGGGAGGTGCTGGTTTGCACATTCCACGCCTTGGGCGTGCGCATGTTGCGTCAGGACGGCGGCGCACTTGGCCTCAAGCCCCAGTTTTCGATCCTCGACAGCGATGACGTCACCAGCATCCTGAAAGACGCAGGAGGCACCGTCGACGCCGCCACGGCCCGGCAATGGCAGTGGACCATCAGCCTGTGGAAAAACATGGGCCTCAACGCCGAGCGTGCGGCGCTGGCCGCCAAAGACGACGGCGAACGGCAGATCGCGCGGGTGATGGCGCATTACGAAGAGCGTCTGACGGCCTACCAGAGTGTGGATTTTGACGACCTCATCAGCTTGCCCTTGAAATTGATGCAACACCATGAGGCGGCCCGGCAGCGTTGGCAAGGATTGATGGGGCACGTCCTGGTTGATGAGTACCAGGACACCAATGCGACCCAATATGAATTGCTCAAATTGCTGGTTGGCGGCAACCCGGCCACTCAGGCGCGGTTCACAGCGGTTGGTGATGACGACCAATCCATTTACGGCTGGCGCGGCGCCACGCTGGACAACCTGCGTAAATTACCCATCGATTTCCCGAGCCTCAAGGTGGTCAAGCTTGAGCAAAATTACCGATCCACTGGTGCTATTTTGCGGGCGGCCAATCACGTGATTGGCCCCAACCCCAAGCTGTTTCCGAAAAACCTGTGGAGCGATCTGGGCGAAGGTGAGCCGGTGCGGGTGGTCGATGCCGACAGTGAGGAGCATGAGGCGGAACGCACGGTGGCGCGAATCCAGAGCCTGCGCGCGGGCACACAGGTCAGCAGTGGCCCGCAGTACCAGGAGTTCAAGGACTTCGCCATTCTTTACCGTGCCAATCACCAGGCCAAGACCTTTGAGAAGGCCCTGCGCAAAGCCCAAATTCCCTACAAAGTATCTGGCGGCACCAGTTTCTTTGATCGCGCCGAGATCAAGGATTTATGCGGTTGGTTTCGTTTGTGGTTCAACCCGGACGATGACCCGGCATTTTTGCGGGCGGTCACCGTGCCCAAGCGCGGCATTGGTCATCAGACCCTGCAGCATTTGGGTACGTTTGCCAGCCGCTACCGCATTAGCCTGTTTGAAGCGCTGTTTGCCGCATCGCTGGGCAGTGTGCTGAGCAGCAAAGCGATTGGCAGCCTGCATGAATTTGGCCGCTACGTCAACGACCTGAGCTACCGGGCGCGTCACACCAGTGGTGCTGAGGCGGCTGCTGTGTTCCTGCGCGACTGGCTCAAAGAGATCGACTACGAAAAACACCTCTACGATGGCGAAGACAGCGCGGCCCTGGCTGCCGCCCGATGGACCAATGTGCTGGATTTTTGCGATTGGATGTCGGCCCGCTGCGGTGGTCAGATCTCAGATGTGGCGGGTGTCAGTACCTCCGGGGAACTCAAGAGCCTGCTTGAAGTGGCGCAAACGGTGTCACTGATCTCCACGCTCAATGAGCGGGAGAAAGACCAGAACGTGGTCACGTTGTCCACGCTCCATGCGGCCAAAGGTTTGGAGTGGCCCCATGTGATGCTGGTCGGGGTGACCGAGGGCATGTTGCCGTTCCGACCCGGCGAAGATGCGCCGGCCGATGAGGTCGCCACCCGTCTGGAGGAAGAGCGCCGCCTGATGTATGTCGGTATCACCCGTGCCCAGCGCAGCCTGGCTGTGAGCTGGAGCCGGCGGCGCAAGAAGGGGCGCGAATTGGTGGCGGTGCTACCCAGCCGGTTCATTGCTGAAATGGCATTGGACGCCAAAACCGTTCGGGAAGATCCGCGTGAAAAATTACGCGCCTTGCGCGCCGAATTTGCGCAAAGGGCGCAAGACAACGCTGCCGCACTGGCGCGCATCAGTTGAGGCCGAGACTTGGATGAAAACGCAGATTGCTATATTTTTAATAGCTATAACCCTAATATCTACGGGGGCTAAAGCCCAAAATGATCTGAAAGTGGAGGCTCGGTCTGCTTGCCCGTCGATCGACGATCTCAGCCCCCAGCACCTGTACGGCTTATGGCGCGCCGAATTTGCGGGGCTTGCGCAGGGCGCCACGCTGCTGCTTGAAAAGCACCCGCAGTGGCCGGACAGCTTCAGCGGCGGCGCGAACCGGGCCGGCGTGCAAACCCGAATTTCGGGTGAGCTGGAGTCTGAGGACTTCAGCCTTGAAGAGTCGGCTGATGGTGTCGAGGTGTCCGCCGTCTGGCAAGGCACCGTGCTGGGAGGCTCATGTGGACAGGAGATTCGCGGCACATGGAACAGCGCGAAGAACAGAACGCTTTACCCCTTCGTGATGCGCAAATTGCCGGGCTGACCCCAGCATTGGAGAACTGAATGAATAAGCCCCTGGCTGCTGCGCCTAACGATTGGCTGGCTGACACCCACCAGCCCGAAAACCTGTCGCATGATTTGTGCGACTACAACCTCTACACCGAGGATGCGGCTCTCACTGCCGCCGTGGTTCGTGAAGGGGGGCAGTGGGGCGCCGAAGCCTTGAGCGTCTTTGGGCAGGCCTGTGGCACGGCGGACTATCTCGCGCTGGGTCGACAGGCCAACCAGTACCGGCCTGAGCTCGACACCCACGACCGCTTCGGGCGGCGCACCGATCAGGTGAATTTTCACCCGGCATACCACCAGCTGATGGACACCGCGATCCGCCATGGCTTGCATGCCTCGCCCTGGACCGAACCAGGTCCAGGCGCCCATGTGGTGCGAGCTGCGCACACCTACCTGCACACGCAGGTCGAGGCGGGGCATGGCTGTCCGATCACGATGACCTTTGCGGCCCTCCCCACCCTGCGACTGCAACCTGAATTGGCCCAGCTGTGGGAGCCAGGCATCACCGCTCGGCACTATGACCCGCGCAACATACCCATGGCGCAGAAAAAAGGCCTGACGATCGGCATGGCCATGACCGAGAAGCAGGGTGGCTCAGACGTTCGCGCCAACAGCACCCGGGCCTATCCACTAGGCCGTGACGGCACTGGCGATGCCTATGAGCTGGTCGGGCACAAATACTTCGTGTCTGCGCCCATGTGCGATGCCTTCCTGGTGCTGGCACAGGCCCCCGGTGGCCTGACCTGCTTTCTATTGCCACGCTGGCGCCCCGACGGTAGCAAGAACCCCCTGCAAGTGCTGCGCTTGAAAAACAAGATGGGCAATGTGGCCAATGCCTCCAGCGAAACCGAATTGCGCGGCGCACTGGCCTGGCGGGTGGGGGAGGAGGGGCGTGGCGTGCCCACCATCATTGAGATGGTCAGCCTGACCCGGTTTGACTGCATGCTGGGTTCGAGCGCCGGGATGCGCATGGCGGTGTCGCAGGCGCTGCACCACTGCGCCCACCGCGCCGCCTTTGGTGCCAAGCTGAACCAGCAAGCCCTGATGCAAAACGTGCTGGCTGACCTGGCGCTGGAGAGCGAGGCTGCCATGACGCTGTCGCTGCGTATGGCGCGTGCTCTGGATCAGCGCGGACAGCCTCATGAAGACCTGTTGGTGCGCCTGGTCACGGCGGTGGGCAAGTACTGGATCTGCAAACGCACGCCGCAGCACGCCTATGAGGCGATGGAGTGCATTGGTGGCAGCGGCGTCATGGAAGACAGCATGATGCCCCGCCTCTACCGTGAGGCACCTGTGAACGCCATCTGGGAGGGCAGCGGCAACATTCAGTGTCTCGACGTGCTGCGGGCGCTGGACAAGACGCCGGCAGTGCTGACGGCATTGTTTGACGAGTTGGGCCTGGCGCGGGGCGCCCATGCCTTGCTGGACCCATTTGTAGCGGCCTTGGCGAGGGATTTGCGAGACCCGCAACAGCGCGAGTACCGCGCCCGCGGCCTGGTCGAGCGGATGGCGCTGGCCCTGCAGGCAGCGCTGCTGTTGCAGCATGCGCCTGACGATGTTGGGGATGCGTTTTGCAGGTCCAGGCTCGCTGACACCGGCGGCTTAAATTACGGCACCCTGCCAACAGGCGTCAACGTGGCCGCCCTGATCGACCGGGCCACACCCCGCCTGGCTTAAGGCCGCACGCTTGGTTGGGTCTTCGCGACCCTCACAAAGCGCCAATGGTTCGCCGCGCATGCCAAAGCCACGGCCAACGCTGCGGCCATTGCGACCAGCAGCAGGGCGGGTTGCCAGGCGCCGCCATAGGCATCAAACAGGCTGGCCTTGATGCCTCGAACGACCCAGGTCAGCGGTAGCCAGGGGCTGATGTCAAGGAACAGGCCCCCGCTGAGCTCGACGGGGACAATGCTGCCAGAAGACGTGAGCTGGACAGCGAAAAACAACAAAGCCAGGCCCTTGCCCGCATCACCGAGGGCCAGCGTCAGCGCGTAAATGATCAGTAAAAATGTGGTCGCTGCCACCACCAGTGTCAGAGCAAATGCCCAGGGATGAGCCATAGGGATGTGAAGGCAGTAGCGTGCGCACAGCATCACCAGCAGTGCTTGGACCACCACCAAGCCGACGGGCAGCGAAATTTTCCCCAAGACCTTGCCCAGCTGCGAAAACCGCTGGACTTGCCTCGGCAAGACCCTGACGTGACACAGGAAGGCCACAATGCCAGCCCCCAGCCAGAGCGCTGCCGGAATGATGGTGGGCGCATAGCCGCTGCCGTTGTTGAAGACGGCGGCATCCACTTCCACCACGGGTTGGACGGAACTGGCCAGTCCTTGTGGGCTGCCGTCCATTTTCTCCATGGGTGCGGGCAAAGACTCGGCCAACAACCCGAGCCCGGCGGCGACGTGGCGTGAGCCTTCACTTACTTTGAGTGCGCTCTCGGCCAAACTGGCCGTGCCGTTGCTCAACATCTTGGAGCCACTGCTCAGGTCATCGAGTTGACGCTCATCGGGCATTCGGCTCAACATACCGCGCAGGGCTGAATTCATGGACGTCACGCCGGTGGTCAGGCGCCCCACGCCGTCATTGAGCCGCACGGCACCGTCGGCCAGTTGTAGCTGGGTGTCTGCCACCACCTGCAGGCCGTTGCTTAGGCCGGACACGCCCTGAGCGACCTGGGCAAGGGTTGCCGTCGCTTGTGCCGGGAGCAGGCTATTCTGTTGCGCTTGGCCTTGAAAGCCCAGCACACTGTCCTGCAAGCGCTGGCTGCCGCTACGCAATTCGGTGAGGCCACGGCCGAGTTCGGCGTGGCTCTGGGTCAAAACTTCGGAACCCGCCTTGAGCTGATTCAACTCGGATCGCCTGGGCCGCTTCGACTCTATCGCCTGTAGGCCAGTACCCAGTTCCTTGACCCCCGCGCTGAGTTGACCGACTCCCTGTTGCAGCTGGCTGGCACCCGTGTTCACCGATTCGGCGCCCGTTGCTGCCTTGGCCGCACCCTTGGCCAGCTCATCCGCGCCGAGCTGCAGTTGCCGTACGCCGTCATTGAGTTGCTGCAGGCTGTGTTGCGAGCCCGTGGCATTGGTCAAAACCAAGGCCCAGCGGCGTTCGTTCAGCCGTTCGTTGACTTCGTGCCCCAGCTCTTCGGCGAAACGACGGGCCAGGCCGGCGGCCTGATAGCTGTTGCCCTCCGAGGTGTAAACCACCAATTTGCCAGCCCCCGCCTGGGCACCGGGCACGGCATTGGAGCTGAAGTCGCGTGGAATGATCAAGGCAAAGGCCAATTGACCCTGACGGACCCGGGTCCGGGCGGTCTGCTCATCCGGCTCGTCGATGAAACCGAACACATGGCGCGCTTTGAGCCGCGCCACCATGTCCTGCCCCATGTTGAAATCGTGTTCCCGGTACTTCACACCTTGGTCAAGGTTGACCAAGGCGACGCTCAGGGCGCCGGTGTGGGCAGTCGGGTCCCAAATGCTGGCAAGGTAGAGCAGGCTGTACAGGGCCGGAATCAGGGCAACAACAAGCCCAGAGGCCAGTGTGCGCGGGTATCGGCGGAAAAACGAAGCCTCGAGTCGGGCAATGGTCAGAATTTGCAGCAGCAGCTTCATGGCCTCAACCTGGAACGGTTCATTCTGAGTGCCTCCTTGGCCTCATTAGACCATGTGATCGCGGCGCGCCAGTGCCGGAAATTGCGCTGCCATAGACGGCACAGACCCACTGGATGCGTAACGCCCCCCAGGCGCGCCAACCAAAAGCGGACGAACGGTTTTTGGGCAAGAAGACGAGGCGGCCTGAGCGCTGACATCCGCCAAGCTGATCAGGCAGGCCTTGACACTCCAAGGCAGAATTAATCAAGGTCCAACTCAGCCCCGTGAGGCGTTTCGATGCGGGACAGCACCGACAATAGCGGCTGTGCTATCCGTTCTACTGATCACCTTTCCCTTTTTTGCCCTGGTCTTGTGCGGCTATGTCGCCGCCCAACGCGGGCTGCTGCCGCTGGAGGCGATCCCTGGCCTGAACAGCTTTGTGCTGTTTTTTGCGTTGCCGTGTATGTTGTTCCGCTTTGGTGCCAGCACGCCACTGACACAGTTGCTCGACGGCGGGGTGTTTGCGACCTACCTGCTGTGCGCCCTGGTCATGGTCGGCTTCACCATCGCGCTCAGCCTGAATAAACGCATCGGCTGGAACGACGCCGCCTTTGGTGCGCTGGTGGCGGCCTTTCCCAACACCGGCTTCATGGGGGTGCCCCTGCTGGTGGCACTGCTGGGCCCGCGCGCGGCAGGCCCGGCCATCGTGACCATTGTGGTCGACATGGTCATCACCACGTCGCTGTGCATTGCACTGTCACGCCTGGATGGCGCCGAGGCGCATAGCGCGCGAAAGGCAGTGACCAAGGCGCTCTGGGGCGTTGCGACCAACCCATTGCCTTGGGCCATTCTGCTTGGGGCCCTGGCCTCGGCGCTACAGCTGCGTTTGCCCGGCCCAATGGCCCAGACGCTGGGTCTGTTGGCCGATGCCGCCTCGCCCGTAGCGCTCTTCACCATTGGCGCGGTGCTGGCGCGCTCTCGCCTGTTGGCGGCACGCGGCCATCAGATACCCCCCCGCTACCGGGACTACCTGCCGGTGGCGGCGCTCAAGCTGTTCTTGCACCCGGTTCTGGTGCTTCTGGTGGGCGCAGCGGCAATCCGGCTTGGGGTCCCCTTGGAGCGGCCGGCCTTTGTGGTGATGGTCCTGGTGGCCGCGCTGCCGAGCGCCAGCAACGTCTCGCTGTTGGCCGAGCGCTTTGGCGCCGATAACGGCCGCATCGCCCGCATCATTTTGGTCACGACCGCCGCCGCCTTTGTCACCTTTTCGCTGGCGGTGAGCCTGCTGGGTTGAGTCTCGCGGTCCGGGTTCAGATGCTGAGCGGATCCACATCGACGGCCCAGCGGATCAAGCCGCGGCCGGCCGCTTGGACGCGCGTGGCGTGAAGGGCGGTGTGCCAGAGGGCCAGAAATGATTGCAGGGTGGCGCGCGACGGGCTCTCCACCAGCATTTGCGCGCGTTCTACGTCGGCCACCCGCTGAATGCTCATGGGCACTGGGGGGTACAGGGTGACCCGCGCCAGCCATTGCTCGGCTTGCGGCAGGGCGCTGGCGGCCGCGCTTGCGGCGCTCAGAAAGCCCAGGGCCACCTCTTGGGTGCGGGCCTCGGCCCGCACCAGCGCCTGAAAGCTGAAGGGTGGCATCGCCGCCTGCGCCCGCTCACGCAATTGCTGTTCAGCGAAAGCCGGGTAGTCGTGTTGTTTGAGGGCTTCGAACAGCGGGTGTTTGGGGTGAGCGGTCTGCAGCCACATTTCGCTGCGACTGCTGGCCTCTGCATCGCGCCCGGCCCGGCCAGCGGCCTGCATCAGCAAGCCAAACAGACGTTCGGGTGCCCGGAAGTCGCTCGAAAACAGCGCACCGTCCGGGTTGACGGCCGCCACCAAGGTGATGCGACGGAAATCATGGCCCTTGGCGATCATCTGGGTACCCACCAGGACATCCACCGTGCCGTCGTGCACCTGGGCCAGTTGCGACGCCAATGTGCCTTTAAGCCGGGTGGTGTCGGCGTCGATGCGGGCAATCCGCACGGCTTCGCCCTGTGGATGCAGTTCAGACTCTGTGCCCGGTCGCCGCACGTGGGCCAGCAGCTCGCTGAGGTGCTCTTCCAGCCGTTCGGTGCCCCGGCCCAGCGGGGCAATATCGGGGTTCCCGCAGGCCGGACAGGCGCGCGGTACCCGCTCAGTAAAGCCACAGTGGTGGCAGCGCAGCGTGCGGTCAATTTTGTGGAACACCCGGTAGGCGCTGCAGTGCTGGCATTCGCTTTTCCAATCGCAGTCGGCGCAATGCAACACCGGCGCGTAGCCACGCCGATTCAGGAACACCATGCATTGTTCGCCGCGCGCCACCCGCTCAGCGATGGCCTGTACCAGTGGCGGTGCCACCACACAGTGTTTGGGCTGGTGGGTCATGTCCACCCGGCGCACCAGAGGAAGGCCGTGGGTCGGACTGTTCGGTGACGCCTGCTGCGTGTCAGGCGGCTGGCCGTGGCCAATACGACTGGCCATGGTCAACCGGCTGTAGCGTCCACCCTGCTCGGCTGCCCGGCTGTGGTGCCAGCTCTCCAGCGACGGTGTGGCGGAGCCCAGCATCACGCGTGCGCCTTCCAGGTGAGCACGGTACACCGCCAAGTCACGCGCCGAGTAACGGGCGCCGTCCTGGCTCTTGTAGCTTGGATCATGCTCTTCGTCCACCACGATCAGCTGCAGCGTCGGCATCGAGGCAAAAATTGCCATGCGGGTGCCCAGCACAATGCGCGCCTGGCCACTGTGGGCTGCCAGCCAACTCTGAAGCCGCTGGGCGGGCGTCATGCCGCTGTGCATGGCCACCAAGGCCTGCTCGCCGTAGCGGGGGGCAAACCGGGCCCGAAAACGCGCCTCCAGCTGGGGCGTGAGGTTGATCTCGGGCACCATGACCAGCGCTTGCGCATTTGGCGATTGCGTGAGCAGACGCTGGACGCATTGCAGATAGACCTCGGTTTTGCCACTGCCGGTGGCGCCAAACAGCAGGCAGGGCCGGGTTTCGGCATCAAATTGGGCTATAGCCCCTGTCTGCTCTGGGGTTAGTGCTGCTAAATCAGTAGCGTCAGGTGGCCTGTGCTCTTCCGTCGCTGCGGTCTGGGCGTGCCGCTTGAGGCGGCGGCCCAGCTGCAACGGGCTCAGTTCGCGCAGCTGCGGTGGCAGCGCTGCCAGCGCTACCTCGCCAACAGACCGTTGGTAGTAACCGGCACTGAATGTCACCAGTTGCCGCCAGGCTGCATTCAGCGGGGTAATGCCGTCAAGAACGCCAGCCAGGGGTCGAATCTTGTCGGCCTCAGGCGCATCAAGCGCCTCGGCTGGGTGGGGCGTGTCCCATACCAGCCCTAACAGCTCGCGCTTGCCCAGCGGCACGCGCACCAGGGTACCCGGGGCCAGAGACTGCTCGCTCCAATAACTCAGCGGTTTGGCGACCTGACTGTGCGCCGGCGTGTGGACCAGCACCGACAGCTGGTGTTTCAAGCCGTACCCCGGTTTGGATCAATAACTTGATGTGAACTGGTGAAATTACCCTTAAGTCCTTGATTCATAACAGTTTTGACCGACATCCAGAGTTTCTGTGGATAACTTTGTTGATATCTTGCACTAGGCGTCGCTGAAGCCTTGAAAATCAAGGCTTTGCTTGAAATGCACAGAAAAAAAGCAAAAGTAAAAAGCTATATGAATCAATAGCTTACGATCGCTATGGGTTTTATAGCGAGTTCGGCCTGATTTTGGGGCAGTTTCGAAGCGCAGCAAAAAATTTGTGCATAAGTCACGCCGATAGTGGCTTGATCAGGCTAAAAACATGCTAGCCAATTGCATCCGTCATCGCCCTGACCGCAAGTTGCGCGAGTGGCTGTGTACCGCCGCCACCAGCGCCGCCACATGGTCTGGCGGCGTGTGCTGGCTGATGCCGTGCCCGAGATTAAAGATGTGCGTGGGGCCTTGACCAGCACCCGCATGTGGCGCGCCAAAGCTGTCCAGCACCTGTCGGACCTGTTCGGTGATCTGGGTTGGGTTGGCAAACAGCACATTGGGGTCAATATTGCCTTGCAGCGCCTTGCTGTGACCCACTAACGCCCGCGCCTGGGCCAGGTTCACCGTCCAGTCAAGCCCCAGCACCTCGCAGTCCAGCTCGGCCATCTGCTGCAACCACAGGCCGCCGCCCTTGGTAAACACAATGCGCGGGATGGTCACGCCGTCGTGGCTGCGCTTGAGCTGCGCCAATACCCTCGCCGTATAAGCCAGGCTGAACTGCTGGAAAGCGCCGTCGGCCAAAACGCCGCCCCAGCTGTCAAAAATCATCACCGCCTGGGCGCCGGCCTCAATTTGTGCGTTCAGGTAGGCGGCGACCGAGTCGGCGTTGACCTGCAGCATGCGGTGCATCAGGTCCGGGCGGCTGTACATCAGCGTCTTGACCAGGCGATAGTCGTCGGAGCCTGCACCTTCAACCATGTAGCAGGCCAGCGTCCAGGGGCTGCCCGAGAAGCCGATCAGCGGCACCCGGCCATTGAGCGCGCGGCGGATGGAGGTGACAGCGTCAAACACATAGCGCAGCTTGTCCATGTCAGGCACGGCCAGTTGGGCCACCGCGGCCTCGTCGCGCACCGGGTGGGCGAATTTCGGACCTTCCCCCAGCGCGAAGGACAGGCCCAGCCCCATGGCGTCGGGCACGGTCAGGATGTCGCTGAACAAAATGGCCGCGTCCAGTGGGTAGCGCTCGAGGGGTTGCAGCGTGACCTCGGTGGCGTAGTCGGTGTTGGTGGCCAGTCCCATGAAGCTGCCGGCCCGGGCCCGGGTGGCGCGGTACTCCGGCAGGTAGCGCCCGGCCTGGCGCATCCACCAGACCGGCGTGTGCTCGGTGGCTTGGCGCAGGCAGGCGCGGATGAAGGTGTCGTTTTGCAGCGGCGCGTAGCTGCTGGCGGGGGTGGGGCGGGGGGCGGTTGCATTCATGATTCAGGATTGTGCAGCAAACCGCAACGGGCATTGAATGATCCGATCCGGTTTGGTATGGTGGAGGGTATGACACCATCCACCACACCTCAAAACCCTAGCCCAAGCCTGACCCCGGTCGACTTGAACCTCGACCACATCCGCGCCGAATTTCCAGCCCTGCAGGGCGAGTGCGTCTACCTCGACAACGCCGGCGGCTCGCTGGTGCTGCGCCGAGTGGCGGACCGGGTGCGCGACTACCTGCTCAGCAGCAGCGTGCAGCTCGGTGCCAGCTACAGCGAGTCGCAGGATGCCGGCGCACGCGTGCTGGCCGCTCGGCGCTCGGTCGCCACGCTGATCAATGCCGCCCACGACGATGAGGTGGTGATGGGTGGCGCCACCACGGCGCTGATGTTCCAGCTGACCAGCGCCCTGCTGCCTGGCATTCGGCCGGGCGACGAGATCATCGTCACCAACAGCGACCATGAGGCCAACATCGGCGGCTGGGCCCGGCTGCAGGCGGCTGGCGCGGTGCTCAAGTTCTGGAACGTCAACCCCGCCACGCTGGCGCTGGAGCTGCCCGACCTGGAGCGGCTGTTGTCGCCGCGGGTGGTCTGGGTGGCCATGACCC